>NZ_JAWOVO010000002.1:0-409047 GCF_033339955.1 Vibrio sp. 1731
GAAAGACGTCGGATATATGTTAGCGACCGTATCATTCAATTAGCCATTGCATCCTGAGGTGCGTCCATATATGTTGCGTAATTCAGACGAGAAATCAAACTACCTAAACTTGAGTAAATTTGATACAACACACTGAATTTCAGGCAGACCAAGTCCTGTAAGCTTGTTCAGCGCTTTTAATCACTGTGTAAATCTCACCAACCTGAGCGTTGCAATTTCGGAGGCTAAGTTTCCCACCCAACAACTGTTTCACTCGGTGTATTGCTGTCTCTGATAGCGAGCGTTTATGATAGCCATGCAGCTTTTTCCACTTCATGTTTGAGCCGTAAAGTTTCTGACAACCTACCGCTAAATTGTGAGGATGCCCACGTTCCCAGAAGGCCGCTCCTTCTCGTGGCGGGATGAGCGGAACCGCTCACTTAATTCAGCCCCCCTTATGTCATAAGCCCCATCACCTGATATCTCAATAATTTTACGACGTGTCTGCTTTAGCAAGTTTGGGAGCACTTCGACATCGGTTACGTTAGATAAACTCAGCTATGCTACGACGATTTCGTGAGAGTTTGTATCTACTGCGATGGGCAACTTACGCCATATTCAGTGTTTCCAGTCAGTAGCATGCTTCTTGACTTTCCATTCAGCTTCACCATAAACCTTGAAACCTGTGGCATCAATGGCTAGTGCTGTATTGCTCCCCTGGTTTTGGTTTTAAATTAAACCTCAACTTCCTTAGCTCGACGGCTTAAACAAGTGTAGTGGGGACAAACAACGGGGTGTTAGCCAGCTTAAATGCTGAGTCTAGAAAATCTTGCTTTCCCTCAATTGCATATAGAAAACGAATTTTACGATGAGTGCTGTAGGAATTGCTAAATCACTGAATCGACGAGCCTACCACACTTATTCTATTTTGCTTTGCTTTGCTTCCACTTTCTTATGGTCTCTTCATCAATCCAGAAAATAAGTGAACTACGGTTGATTAGGGCTATGTTGTACTGTTTCCCGTTAGTTGTTTTATAACGAGGTTTCGGCATAGGGATATTGTTATGAAGATAAACATCGCACTCAATTCCTTGGCTAAGCGCGATGTTGAAATATCGAGAGAAATAGGTAAAACGCCAGTGATGAGGCTCAGTAACTTAATCGATATTCTTTACTGTTAGACGATTCTTAAATTCAAACACATGTTCTGGACAAACATCCAAGCAACGGCCACAGCTTATGCAGTTTTGATCCATAACTCGACGATCTCCCTCTTTCAAAGGCTGCCGAAGCACTTCTGGTTCTGGGCAAACGTAAAAGCAATCCATGCATTTGGTGCAATCTTCGCGGCGAACAGCAGTAACGCGCAACAGGCTTTTTCGGCCTATCACGCCATAGGTAGCCCCCAGTGGACATAAGTGCCCACACCACCCATGCTCAACCAAGAGTAAATCCAACACGAACACCAGGGCGATCAACACCCAACCTGCGCCCATACCAAACACCAACCCGCGATGCAGTGCCGCCACTGGATCTAACCATGTCCAAAGAATTGCGCCAGACAGCGCACTGCCCAACATCAAAACAGGGATCAGCCAATAACGAATCACGGGAGACCAACGATAGCTCGCTTTAATGTTGAGCTTTCGACGCAACCACGCCGCCAAGTCTGTCACGATGTTCAACGGGCACACCCAAGCACAAAATGCGCGCGGCGCCAAAATCGCGTAAAACGCAACGACAATCACTACGCCTAACAACGCATTAAACTCCGGAACATGCCCTGTCGCCAAAGCTTGAAGCACAATTAACGGGTCACTTAACGGCACGGTATCGAGCAACATACTTGATGACAGATTACCAGTTAGAATTCCCAGCGTCGGCCCAGCCATAAACAGCGCAATGATGGTGAACTGACATAGCCGACGTAAAATCAAAAACCGATGCGCGCGCCACCAACCAAGCTTTTCAAGCGCTTCTTTGCCAGCATTTTGAGCTAAATTCTTTGCCATTACTTACCTCCTTTTAGCGATTCAAGCGCACCTTCCGGTACAGGCGTCTCACTAGGGAGGATATTTTCGAGTGGTTTGTCGATCTCTTTCCAACCAAAATTGTAGTGGCTGCCCACTTTGCCTTTCGCCAAATCCGTCGGGACGACTTTAATAGCAGCGACATCCAACACGCACGCTTGTTCACACTTACCGCATCCGGTACACACTTCGGAATTCACTGTTGGGATAAGTTTGGCGTGATAACCGGTTCGGTCGTTGTGAACCATCTCTAATGTGATGGCTTCATCAATCAGCGGACAAACGCGATAACAAACGTCGCATCGTAACCCTTGCCAGTTAAGGCAAGTTTCATGGTCAATAAGAACCGCTGTACCCATTCGAGCATCATCAATATCGGTTAGTTTCGGATCCAGCGCCCCACTCGGACAAGCGACAACACAAGGAATGTCTTCGCACATTTCGCAGGGAATATCGCGTGCAGTAAAGTAAGGTGAGCCAGTCGCGACGGGTGAAAGTAATGTCGCAAGTTTCAAGGTATCGTAAGGACATGCCTGAACACACAAGCCACATCGAATACAAGCTGATTCGAAATCGCCTTCCGGCAGTGCACCAGGCGGACGAATAGGCACACCTTTGGTTTCTCGAGCTTGGCTTTGTAGCGATTGTAAGCCCAATACACACGCAGCTGCGCCAACACCAGCCGCAGTTCGAGCTGTATCACGCAAAAATCGGCGCCGACTTTGCGATATTTTAGACTGAGAGGATTTCATGCTATTTCCTCAACAAAACTCCCTTATCAAGTTAAGCATAAATAGCCCTAAACGTGTCGTTTCCCTATACCTCATAGGAGGTAACCCCATCCTCTATTGATTCAAGTCAACTGACGCACAGTGCCGTCGTCACAGTTTGACTAAATGCGTTTATTTACTGCGACATGAAATTCACCACGATACTCTGCAGTACGCGCCATTCTCAGTACAATAATTCAACACCTTTGCAATCTACTCGCTCAATTCGATGACAAATCACTACTAAAAATTCAAAAAATGACATCATAACAAGCTAATTTAAAAGGCATTTATCCATTAAACATAAAAAAACACTATCCAAATAAGAAAACTGTGGTTAGATTAAAAATTAAAACTAAAAAGCGAAGGAGAGAGGCATGGAAATTATCGTACGTCCAACGACCGTCGAAGACGCAGCGGCACTCGTAGAAATCTATTCACAACCAAAAGCACAACGTGAAACCCTGCAACTCCCAAAGCCTTCGCTCGCGATGTGGGTGGAAAGATTGTCAAACATACCTGATGGTGTTTATAGCTATGTCGCTGAAATTGATGGTAAAGTCGTCGGAAATATTGGCTTTCACCACTCTCTACGTCCAAGAACGATGCACACGGCATCGTTTGGCATCGGAGTACATGATAGTTTCCACGGACTCGGTATTGGTAGCAAATTGATAGAAACAGTCACTGAACTAGCAGATAACTGGTTAAATGTGAGAAGAATTCAGATAGAGGTCAATGCCGATAACGACGCCGCCATTGGGCTTTATAAAAAGCATGGATTTCAAATTGAGGGTGAAGCGATTGACGGTTCCTTCCGTGATGGTGAATTCATCAATACCTATTACATGGCGCGCATCAGACCAGGCCAAAGATAAAACAAAGCCTCCTACTAATTGGAGGCTTTTCTTTTTAAACTTCGACTCACTTTCGTAAGTAAGCCAACGCTCTGCGATTCAATGCTTCTGTGTAGGGATTGATCTTCCAGTGGTCGGGACTCCAACCTTTCACAAATCGCTGAAAGTCTGCCCAAGCCACAGCAAACAAAGGACGCCACTCACGCTCGACTTCATTAGGGTCAAGATTCGGTTGATAGACAATTAGCGCGTGTTGCAACTGAGCAAAATACGTATCCAAAACCCAAACTTCCATCTCTGCACAACGTTCTGGCTTAACGGCGCTACTCATAAACAGTGCCACATCTTTCATTGCACACCCACATCCAACGTATTGAAAGTCAACCGCAACAACGCTTGATTCTTCTTCATCAAAACAGAAGTTCGCCAATTTGGCATCACCGTGTACTAGTGTTTTAAACTTAGCTTGCGAAAGCGTTTGATCAATCAATTGAGCCGCATTTTGTAGCTCAGTGTCTTGCAATGCTTCAAGCTCGTCGGGTCTGGTTGCTAAGTGCCAGTATGTTCCGGTATGCCACAACTTATCCGAACGAACATCGATGTATCGCGCATGAAAGTTCGCCAACCAAGTGAGGCAGGCTTGTAGATGCTCTAGCTGTGCATCTGTGATGACTTTTGGAAAGCCCACCTCGGCGAGATCTTCCATCACAATGAGCCATTCATTCTCCGATTGGAACGTTTTTAGACCTTGTGGTACTCGGCAGCGAGTATCCACCCCTCCGGAAAAATACTCATACCAATTCACTTCCACCTGATAAGAGTGCAACTTTCTTTGATGAGAACGGTCCGTATTCCAGCCTCTAGGATGCTCTGAAGGCTTAGGGAGTTTTACATGCTTAATGATCACTGAACCAGTAGAATAAGTAACTCGGACTAACTCCCCATAGCCTCCCCATAGCGATTGTATGACTTCTACAGAGCGGTAATTACCGAGATTGAGTTCCTGGCCAATATTTTGGTAGCGTTGGTGGTTGTTACTCATCATGTGAGCAGATGTGACCACGTTTGGTTCTTCTCCATGTAGTGAATAACATATGGGCAAACTGGTTTGATTTGATAACCGAGTGACTCAATTTCTGGCAACACCGCTTCCATCATCACTTTTCCGTACCCCTTACCTCGCAGTGCTTCAGGAACAACCGTTGATGTAATGTGCATGACATTACCCTTAAGCTGATAAATCACCTTGGCTTTATAACCCTGCTCTAAATCAACCCAGAATGTACTATTCGTGGTCTCATGAGTTACTTTATGCATATCTTGCTCTCTAATTTTTGTTACAGATTGATTGAATCAAACTATATCACTGAATAAAATCGATACCATGCGAGAGTGCTGCTTCGCCTCACGCGATTACCTTCTTACATCAGGTACGACAATTATAATGAGAAATATGAGCCCAATTGCCAGAGACGGCAAGCTACCTCTGCAAAGCAAGAAGGCACCAGAACGTCAGGCAAGTACATTAAATAGCACCGATGCAATGGCAATGGTCGAACACGGCAGTGAAGTGAGCTTAAACGTCACCACCCCCGTTGGTACAAAGTTTATTACAACCAGCACATTTGTTGGCTGTCACTCAAATAATACTGCATTGATAGAGGTTCCGAACATCTCCGATGAAGACTTGAAGTTCTATTTTCAGGAAGGCTTTTGGATCAATGTAAAAGCCTACTCTCATCGAGGTGAAGGGGCCGTTATCCCATTTCGGGCCCAATTGCAGCATCGACTAGGCGATCCGTACCCAATTTTGGTGCTAGACCTACCCAACACTATGCAGGTCTTTCAGCTTCGCAAAGAAGTGCGTTACGAAGTAAATTTGAGAGCGCGTGTTTGTTTAGAAGCCTATCGAACTGAATGCGAAATAAGAGATTTATCTCGTAGTGGCTGTCGTTTTGTAACATCACCGATGAGCCGACCACTTCAGGTTGGTGACCACGTTTCATTGGATCTAACGATGCCCGGAGAAAGTCGTATGCTAGCGCCGTTGCGAGGTCGTATTTGTAATTTACAAAAATCAACGCACTATGCTCGCTACGGAATGGAGTTTGATGAGGTTGGTAAAAACAACGCTAAAAACCTCCTCAGTCACCTCAAATTTGATGGTACTAAGCTCACACTAAAAAGATAGATTTGATCACCCCTATCGCTTATCAAGAAGCTTTGAAGTGCTAGAAAACAAGAAACCCCTTACTTTTCAGTAAGGGGTTTTTATTTACTAAGAAT
Organism: Vibrio sp. 1731; assembly: GCF_033339955.1. Classification (NCBI taxonomy): domain Bacteria; kingdom Pseudomonadati; phylum Pseudomonadota; class Gammaproteobacteria; order Vibrionales; family Vibrionaceae; genus Vibrio; species Vibrio sp. 1731. The sequence goes on from NZ_JAWOVO010000002.1 coordinate 5,923, forward strand.
AAGGCAGTATCTTAGATAAGAGTCATGACTTAGAAGTCGTAACGTAGACCTAGCGCTAGCTCATCTTTTTCAGCCGCGCCTTCGTTATCCATTAGATCGAAGTTGTATGATGCGTAGCCACGGAAGTTAGGCTTGAAGTAGTAAGTTACATCAACAGCTAGGTTTTCTACAGTATCTGCGTCTTCTAGTTCACCTTTGTTGAACGTAGAAGTGAATACAGTTTGACCCATAGTGTAAGCAGCGGCTAGTTCGTAGCCTTTGTAATCAAAAGTCTTACCTGCAACATCCATATCCGCGCCAGTGTAGTTACCAGCGAAGTAGAAGTCACCTACAGAGTATGCAGCTACCAGCATGAACTCATCGCTGTCGTTTTGATCTGCGTAACCAGCACCTAGTTCAAAACCAGTGTTAGCAAACGCGTAAACACCAGATAGAGAGAAGCCATCTTCCTCGTTGTCTGTAAAGCCTTGTGCATCTGTTGTGCGATCAGCAAAACGGTAGCTAGCGCGTACAGCTAGTTGCTCGAATTGGCCTTTGTAAGACAGCATGTTATCTGTACGGTCAGAAACAGGCAGTTTAAGTGCTGCTGTGTTACCGTGGTAAGCCATAATGTCAGTAAAGTCAGTAAGAACCACTAGTGCGCCGTCGTTTTTACCGTAAGTTACTTCACCGTATTTGCCACCCAGACCTGCATAAGCGTAACGAGTTTCAAGATCACTATTGTTATCTACGGCACCTTCTTCTTTTGTTTTGAACTCACCTTCCCAAAAACCAACGCCGTATAGGTTTTCATTGATTTCCTGTTTGCCTAGGAAGTTAAGACGGATGCGAGTACGGTCTTCTGCCTTACCATCCATCATAGAAAGACGCGCTTCAGCGCGGCCGCCCATCTCAAGAGAAGTGCCATCTTGGTTGTATAGTTCTGAAGCGACAACTTGAGATCCTGATGCCATTAGCGCCACTGCTACAGCTAAAGTTTTTAATTTCATTGTTATTTTCCATATCATTGTTTTATATGTGTTTTCTCACCAGAAAAACAGGACTTTTCTGTACCAACGAGAAAACTGGCGGCATAGTAGCAGCTGTTATTTTTCACGCAACGTGTTGAATAAACAGCACTTATAGAAGAAAACACCACTTAAAATGACGATATGAATACCTCTCAACCATCAAGTTATCGGTTGAGTTAAAAAAAATGTTCGCGTCAAAAAAAAATTGACGAAAAAAATGTAAAAACAATATCACAAAACGTGATATTGCCCGCAAAAAAATCTTGTTAACTGACTGTTTTAGATAGACTTATTGATAATAAATCCGATTATTACAAACAAAAAAATCCCTGAGCATTCACTCAGGGATTTAGAGATTTGATAAGTAGATGATGAATTAAAGCTTAAAGAAACTTAATTGCTCTTTCTGCTTCTCTGCAAGTAATGAAAGCTCAGTACTCGCACTTGCACTTTGGCTGATGCCCGCTACGTTTTGGTTTACAAGCTCCGACATGTTAACCACGTTGCGATTGATATCTTGAGTAACTTGAGACTGCTCTTCGGCTGCGGTTGCTACTTGCGTGTTTGAATCGTTGATGTTGGCGACCGACTCGGTAATTCCAACCAACGCTTCATTCGCTTGTTGCGTCAGCTCGTTGTTGCGGCTAAGCATATCAAGGCTGACTTGCATACTGTCATTCGCCAGCCCAGACTGCGCTTGAAGCTCTTCAATGATCGTTTGGATCTCTTGTGTCGAGTCTTGAGTACGAGCTGCTAGCATGCGTACTTCATCAGCTACTACCGCAAAACCACGACCAGATTCTCCAGCTCGCGCCGCTTCAATCGCAGCATTCAATGCTAGCAAGTTGGTCTGCTCAGATACGCCGCGAATCACTTCAATAACATCGTTGATCTGTACAGATTGCTCTTTTAGACGCAAAACAACTTGCGCTGCATCGTTCAATGCTTGAGACATTTGCGCACTTGCTTCCGCACTTTCTTGGAAGATGGCCAAACCTGATTGAGCAAGTCCATCAGCTTCACGCGCAGTTGCGTCAGCAGAGGTCGCGTTATCACTCACATTATTCGCAGTGCTTGCAAGCTCATTAACCGCAGATGCAACTTGCTCGATCTCCGCCAACTCTTGTTGAGCGTTCGCTTCCGCTTGCGTCATTACCGCAGCTAATTCGGTCGATGCAGATGCAACTTCCTCACTAATACGGGTTAACTGGTCCACAGTGTTGTATAACTGCTCTGCGGTTTGGTTTACATCTTTGCTCAGCTTAGAGATCTCATTGTCCCCATCGACATCTGCACGTACTGATAGATTACCCATTGCTAACTGACGCATCACTTCTTGCAGCTTTTGGATTGGTGTAACAATCATGCCAGATAGGAACCAAGCGCCTATCAATGAGAAAGCAAATACCGCTAAAACCGTCAACATAGCGTTATTTTGCACACGTTCATTTTGCTGATGACTTCTGATAGTAGATTGTTCAGCTTGCTCGTTTACATGCTTTGATAGTGTGTTAATTTGTTGGACCATTTCTCGGCCAACATTGCGATACTCTTTGACAAATGCACGGTACTCGCTATCCGATTTCAAACCTTGATCGTATTGGTTGAAGAAAGCAACTGAGCGCTCTGAATATCGCACATAGGATTCAATTGCTTGGCGAACTTTAACGGCATCGTCACGGAATAGATTTCGGGCTTCAATTGCGCTTAAATCGGCATCAACTTGCTTTAAGCCTTCTTTCAATTCGGTTAGAAAATTCTCACGACGAGAAGCATCGTAAATAGCGTAAACCGCGCTTATGCGCAGAGGGTAAATTTGGTCGTCAATACTCGCCAATGTGTCTTTGTGAAAAACCAAAGATTCTTGGTTGGAAGCAATAACATCTTGCTCTGCTTGAAGATTGTTTTTAGTAATCCAAAGAGCAATAAACAAAACAATCGCGGTAAATAATACCGGAACCAAAATTTGCGTTCGTACTGACAAATTTTTCAGTGATAACTGCATGACAGGGCCTCAGTTGTATGCGTGATGTCTATATCCAAACAAACTCGAGCAGTGCCTATAACAACGTTACTTTTCGGCAGTTTGAATATCTATGCTTCCTTGCGACGGGATAAATCCCAGACGAATAAACAAGTGGCGAATATTAGAGGTCGATCACACTTTTGTCTAGTACAAAAACTCTCCATTTTCAATCTGTTATTGACAATATCCCGACAGTGGCGTCGGGATATTGTCGTTATGATAAATTATGATCACTTATGATGAGATACATTCACATTTAGGACGGTTTCAGCCTATTTTCTCAACGAATTGAGCTTAGCTTGAGCAAGGCCAAAAATGGTATCGATTGGATAAGAGCCTTCATCGGTTGGCTCACCAGCAACTTTCCCCGTAAACAATTCGATAGCTTCAGTAACATGGTCAATCGCCCAAATATTAAACTCGCCTTTTTCGACTGCTTTCACGATGTCGGAACGAAGCATTAGATTGTGAACATTAGAGCGCGGAATAATGACCCCCTGCCCGTCATGACGACCTTTAATTACACACACATCATAAAAGCCTTCGATCTTTTCGTTTACGCCACCAATAGGCTGAGCTTGACCAAATTGATTCATCGACCCTGTTATCGCAATGTCTTGTCGGTTTGGTTGCTTTGAAAAAGCAGACACAACCGCACATAACTCAGCCATGCTGGCACTATCACCATCAACACCACCATAAGATTGCTCAAAGGTAATGGTTGTCGTTAATGGCACTCGTGCCGTTTTACCAAATACGGAAGATAAGTAGGCAGACAAAATCATCACACCCTTAGAGTGAATACTGCCCCCCAAATCCACGCTGCGCTCGATATCGATAACCTCCCCATCACCGTAACACGTCGTCGCTGTGATGCGATTCGGTGCACCAAACATGTAGTCACTAGTGCTCAATACCGAAAGTGCGTTCACTTGGCCTACGGCTTCTCCTTCGGTGCGAATCAGCGTTGTGCCGTTAATAAAGGTTTCCATTACGTTATCGCGTAATCGGCTTACTCGCATTTCTTGGTTATTGAGCGCCTCTTCAACATGCCCAATACGGATCATGTTGGAGTTGGCTTGACGAGCAACGTAGTTCGACTCTCGAAGCAAGTTGGCGATATTAGCCGAATGTAGAGATAGCTTGGATTGGTCGCCAGACAAACGTGAGCTGTATTCGATGATCCGAGCAATGGCTTTGCGATCGCAATGCAGCATATTGTTGTCATGCACCACGCTAGAGATAAAGCGCGCGTAATGCAGCTCAGACTCCGGCGTACGTTTCATTTCGTCTTCGAAATCTGCCGTCACACGGAACAACTCGCTGAACTCTGGATCGTAATGTTGGAGTAATTGGTAAGTTCGGTAATCACCAAATAAGATAATTTTGATATCAAGCGGAATCGGTTCAGGATCGAGTGATACCGCTCCCGTCAATGTGACTTCTTTTTCTAGAGACGTAAAACTCAATTGACGAGCACGCAATGCGCGCTTCAAACCATCCCAAACGTAAGGCTGTTCAAGTACTTTCTGAGCATCCATTAATAGAACGCCGCCATTCGCCTTATGCAAGCTCCCTGCACGAATCAGCGAGAAGTCGGTAAACACCGTTCCCTTGAAAGTGGCAGTCTCAATCGACCCGAAGAGTGAATGATAGTTGGGGTTTTCTTCAACAACGATAGGAAATTCGCTGCTTTTACGGCTTACCAAGACATTCACTTTATAACGACGTGGCAATTTTTTATCCAAGGATGCCGTCGCAATTTCGCCTTGCTCGCCACTTTGGTCAAGGAAGATATCTGCGTTTTCAACAATATCTTTTTGCAGCTCAGTCAAGTAGGTTTTGATTTCGGAATATTGCGCGTAATCCACTTTGAGTTTTTTGATGAAGTGAGTAATCACATCAAGCGTCACTTCATCATTGAGCTTTTTGATTTTATCGCTGTATGTCTCTTCCCACTCCGTAAGCTCACGAACCATCGAGCGCAATCGCACTTCGAGTTCATCAATAGCATCGCTGAATTGCTCTTGTTCTTTTTTGCTTAGTACATCAAAAGACTCTTCCGTATGAAGCTCATCACCGTTCATGGCGACAAACTGATAATCCCCCTGCGTAGTCAGTGTTAGGCTGATGCCCTTTTCTTTTGCCTCTCGACTAATACGATCCAGCTCGTTTTGTTGCTTAGCTGCCAATTGATTTTTTAATCGCTCAGCGCGGCTAAAGTACATTTCATTGTCGAATGCTAGGGGTAAAGCATTTAATAATTTGCCCATTAAAGCTTCAATATCAACACGTAGCTTATTTCCGATACCACAAGGCAGCTTTAATACCTTTGGTGTACGGGTATCCTCAAAGTTCGCAACGTAACACCAATCAAACAGGGCTGCTGCATCGTGCTGGTGACGATTCAGATAGCGCAAGATCATGGTGCGTTTACCTAGCCCATTCTGACCAATGGCGTAGATGTTATACCCTTTCTCTTTGATGGACATCGCAAACTCGACCGCTTTTTGCGCGCGCTCTTGGCCCACGATTTCATCAATTGGAGGTAACTCCTTGGTCGACTTACATGGCATATTCTCTAGATCTGCTACAGAATATAGCTGCTTAGCTTCCAATCTTAGTATTGCCATATCCACTTCCTTTTTTCTTATTTTCGTTATTTGAGTGTAGAGATTATTTGCTTAATTTTAAGTGATTTACCTTCCACCCTAGATTGATTGGACATTTTATGAACACATAAGTGATATTAACACGCACTTGCAATTGATAATCAATTTCATTTAATATCTAAACAAATCAAATGTTGTGGAGATGGATATGAATATTGAGCAATGCTGGATGCGCTACTTAAAAGCGGAGCAACTGATGGAACAAGGCCATTGGCCAGAAGCTCATCGTTTATATGACGACGTGCTCAACAATCTACCCAACCACATTCATCTAGCGCTAGAAAATGCACAAACTAAACCTTGCCAGTTTGTATGTCTCATTACGGGGCTTAGAGATGCCAGCGTGACGCAATCAGAGATTCTCAACAAACTCGGCTTACAGCATGATGCGTTCTCAATACTCAATCAAACTTACGCGCTATTTCAATTTTTGCAGCTAGAGAGCCATGAACTGATTGAGCGCGTAGGTCACCTACTTGGTCAACAGAGCGAAGACTTGTTAGCTCACATGGCGGCATTTTGCTCTGCCCAACGTAATGCTCAATGGATGATAGAACTCGAGCACGTAACGCGCGCACATGAGCAGTTCTTACATTTGCAAGCAATGAGTTCGGCAAAATCTTCGCCTTCTCACCTGTATAATTAATCTAAAGCTCAAGCATTGAGGACAACTAGGTTTGTGCTGTCCATTACTTGAGTATCATTTGCTTTATCAACCACAAGGATCTGTGATGTCTTCTAAAACCATTCTTTCGGTGAACAACCTATCAGTCAGCTTTACGACAAACGATGGTATCGTCGATGCAGTAAAGAATGTTAGCTTCGATTTAAAAGCAGGCGAGACGCTGTCCATCGTTGGCGAATCTGGCTCTGGCAAGTCAGTATCAACCAATGCACTGATGAAACTACTGCCAGACAACGCTATTTTGCGTGAAAGCTCATCCATCATGTTTGAGGGTAGCTCCATCTTGGATAAAACAGAGCGTGAAATGCAAAGTATTCGCGGTGATCGCATTGGCATGATCTTTCAAGAGCCGATGACCTCACTAAACCCGTACATGCGGGTGGGTATCCAAGTCGCTGAGGCCATCATGTGTCACCGCCCGGTCGACAAACGAACAGCAAAAGCAAAGGTGTTAGAGCTGTTTGAATTGGTTCATATGCCAAACCCAGAAAAAGCGTACAACAAGTACCCACACGAATTTTCTGGTGGTCAATTGCAACGTATCATGATTGCGATGGCACTGATTAACGAGCCCGATATTTTGATCGCCGACGAACCAACAACGGCGTTGGATGTCACGGTTCAAGCAGAAGTGTTGCACCTGATTAAAGAAATTCAGGCTCAGATGGGCATGGCAATCCTATTTATTACTCATGACTTAGGCGTCGTAAAACACTTTGCAGACCGTGTCATTGTGATGTGTAAAGGAGAAGTCGTCGAAGAAGGCGAAACACAAACACTCTTCAAGGACCCAAAGCACGAATACACACGTATGCTAATCAATTCGATTCCTAAAGGCAGTAAGGAGCCTATTAGCGAAAGTGCTACGCAGCTGTTAAAGGCTGACGATATACGAGTCAAATTCTTGGTAAAGTCGCATTTTATTGCGAGCAAGAATGAGTACTTCGAAGCGGTAAAAGGCATTTCTCTTGAGCTTAAACAAGGAGAGACCCTCGGGATCGTTGGGGAGTCCGGTTCAGGTAAGTCTACACTCGGCCGAGCTTTGATAGGTCTACTGCCCTCAACTGGCAAAATAGAATATAAAGGCCAAGATATGGCCTTGCTGACAAACAAAGAACGTTTTGAGCTGAAAAAAGACGTTCAGATGGTATTCCAAGACCCTTATGGTTCGCTTTCTCCTCGTATGACTATCGGCGAGATCATCACTGAAGGATTAACTGTCCACCAGCCAATGTTGAGTAAAAAAGAACGTATGCAGAAAGCACGCGACGTGCTTCGAGAGGTTCGCTTAGATCCCGCGTCCATCAACCGTTATCCACACGAGTTTTCGGGAGGCCAGCGTCAGCGTATTGCTATCGCGCGAGCACTAATTCTTGAGCCTTCGTTTATTTTGCTTGATGAGCCAACCTCTGCATTGGACCGCTCGGTTCAACTGACTGTGATTGATCTCCTGAAAGATTTGCAGAAAAAACACAATATTGGCTACTTGTTTATTAGCCACGATCTATCAGTAGTTAAAGCACTCTCTGATCGTGTTCTAGTCATGCAAAAGGGCGAGGTCATGGAACAAGGTACGGCCGAAAAGATTTTCCAAAACCCTAAAAATGACTACACGAAAAAACTGATAGATGTCTCATTTGATCTTGAAAACAGTGAAAATCAGCACAATGCGGCTTAGGTTCATCACAGTTTCATATTCATAAACTAGGATTAAGAAAAGGTGATAAATTCATCTTGTCTTAAGAATGGCGTAGCTGCCTTTCGGTTTGGCCGCCGAGACTGGTTGGTTCAAGAGTCAGACTTAGTCAACCTGGCTCAAATACTGGCAAACAGTATGAATTGAGTTCCCCCAACCATGAAAAATGCCGCGACACTGTCGCGGCATTTTTTTATTCTCAGAAGCTTCGAACAACTAGGGCATTAAATCGACTCAATACCCATATTATGTAACGTAAATGCATACACGTCTGTGGTGAGGTCAATTTGCTTACTCAGCGGCATTCCTGCACCATGACCGGCATTAACATCAATGCGTATCAATACTGGATTAGCGCCTTGCTGCTTGTCTTGCAGCTCCGCAATAAACTTGTACGAATGTGCTGGAACCACACGATCGTCGTGATCGGCGGTTGTCACCAATGTCGCAGGATATTGCACGTTTTCTTTTACATTGTGAACAGGAGAGTAGCCAAGCAAGTATTGGAACATCGCTTCGCTTTGCGAAGACGTGCCATAGTCATACTTCCAGCCTTCTCCAGACGTAAACGTGTGGTAACGCAGCATATCAAGCACGCCAACCGCAGGCAGCGCGACTTTGAATAGTTCAGGGCGTTGCGTCATACACGCTCCAACTAACAAACCACCATTAGAACCACCGCGAATCGCTAGGCGATCCGAGCTCGTGTAGTCGTTTTCAATCAGGTATTCCGCCGCCGCAATAAAGTCATCAAACACGTTTTGCTTTTGCTGCTGAGTGCCTGCGTTGTGCCAAGCTTTACCGTATTCACCGCCGCCTCGCATGTTGGCGACAGCGTAAATACCACCCAGTTCTAGCCAGTTGGACACATTGCCAGAAAACATTGGAGTGAGGCTGATGTTAAAACCGCCGTAACCATACAACATGGTTGGTGCTCTACCATCAAGTGCAATTCCCTTCTTGTATGAAATGATCATCGGAACTTGCGTGCCGTCTTTTGAGGTATAAAACACCTGTTTTGATTCATACTCATTACGATCGAACGGTGCCTTTGATTCCTGAAACAGTGTCGATTCACCAGATTCGACATCAAATGAGAAGATCGTCGGAGGCGTCACGTAGTTAGTGAATGTGTAATAAAGTGTGGTTTCTTCTTTTTTACCCGCCAGACCATAAGCCGTGCCTTCTCCCGGCAATTGTACATCTCGAATCCACTCACCTTGGTAGTTAAACTGCTGCACTTTAGAAAGCACATCTACCATATAAGTCGCAAACAGATAACCGCCACCTTTGCTGATTTCTAACGGCTGTTCTTGTTCAGCAATCACGTCAGCCCATTGTTCTGTCTGAGTGTTGTAGCTGACAACTTTGCCATTCGGCGCGTCTAGGTTGGTGTAAAGCAGCAAGGTTGCGTCTTGGCTATCAATTAAGTAGGTGTCTCCTTGCGTTGTCTCGCGCAGCGTCACAATTGCCTGTAACTCAGACTGTAAATCAATATAAAACAGACGATTACCCGATGTAGATTCTGCGCCAGAGATAATGAGGAAGCGATCATCTGTCGTCGTCGTACCAGACACATAACGATGAACTTGCGTATCCAACTCACCGAAAATCACTTTATCTTCAGATTGAGGTGTACCAAGTTCATGATAATAAAGCTTGTGATGCTCAGTTCGAGCAGACAACTCGCTGCCTTGCGGCTTATCGTAGCTTGAGTAATAGAAGCCTTTGCTGCCCAGCCAAGAAATCGACGTAAACTTCGCATCAACAATCTCAGGCTCTAGCTGTTCTTTGGTTTCCGTATCAATGACAAAGATCTTACGCCAATCACTGCCCCCTTCTGAGATGGAATACGCGACCAAACGGTAGTCTTTAGAGAAGCTGACTTCGCCAAGAGAGGTCGTGCCCTCTTCGGAGAAAGTATTTGGATCAAGGAAAACCTCGGCTTCTCCCTCGCCTTTACGTCGATACAATACACTTTGGTTTTGCAAACCGTCGTTTTTGTAGAAGTAGGTGTAGTCACCACGTACAAATGGCTGGGAATATTTTTCGTAGTTTTGACTGTTCGCCACTAAGTCACGGATTTGTTGGCGGTACGGTATCTGACCAAGGAAATCGAAGGTGACCGAATTTTGACCCGAAACCCATTGTGCGGTTTCTTCACTGCGATCATCTTCTAACCAGCGATAAGGGTCGGCAATGTCGTGACCAAAATAAGTGTCCACGACAGAATCTTTACGTGTTTTTGGGTAATGCATAACGTCCGTGTTACTCCGTTGTTTTTATTAAGTTGTTTATCTTCAATCGTTTTATTGCGGTGATTACCTTAGAGCACCCAATTTTGATTTCAACGACATTGTTTTAAATCTATGAAGAACCTAGAAATAATGAGATATCGTTAAGTACCGGTCACGAATGTGCTCAATAAGCAGCTTCACTTTGTTCGGTGGTTGACGAGTAAACGGATACACCGCGTAGATACCCAACTTTTTACCTACTAGTTCAGGAAAAATATCCACCAGTTGGCCATTGCGAATATCATGATACACCAAACATCGCGGGACGTAAGCTATACCATGGCCGCCCAGAGCGGCTTTACGTAATGCGGTCGCGTTATCAGTAGAAAAGCAGCCCGATACTTTGACGATGTAATTGCCATCTTCTCCTTTAAACTCCCAATCCGTTGCACCTGTGGTTTGGTAAGCGTATTGCAGACAATTGTGCGTGGTGAGATCAATCGGCTCGATCGGTTTCCCATTTTTCGCAATATAAGAAGGTGACGCGCATACCACCCATTGGGAATCGAGAATATGTCGTGCGATCAAACTGGAGTCGGCTAGGTAGCCAGTTCGAATGACTAAATCGTAACCATCAGCCACTAAATCGACAAAGCGATTATCCAATGACATGTCCACGGTCAGACCCGGATGAAGGTTACAAAATTCGGCAACAGCATCAGCAAGTATCAAATCTCCAGAGATACACGGCACGGACATTTTTATATGACCGCTCACATTCTCTCCAAAGCCTGCAACAGCATCCATAGCCTCCTGAGTGGCCTGCTTCACATTTTTAGCACTGTGGAGTAACACCTTACCTGCCTCGGTCAAGGTTAATTTGCGCGTTGTTCGATATAATAGCTGAGCCCCTATTTCTTCCTCCAACCTCGCCATTCTTTTGCTAACTACCGAATTTGTAAGGTTATTTGCCTCTGCAACCTTACTAAAGCTGCCAAGTTCGATTACTTGAGAAAATAGGATTAAGTCGTCTGCTCTCATACCATTATGTCACTTTTGGAATTAATTATTTTCATTATTTCCCTATATCAACAAAAAATAAAGGAGTAAATTCACGCCAAATTAACAAAACCATTACAACAAAAAGTCGCCTCTACAGCGGATTGACACCGTTCGAGAAGTCAGCGTACGAAGGATGTACAAATGAGTGAAACCCTACTTGCCCTAGTGGCATTTTCGCCAATTGTTGTTGCCGCCATCTTATTGGTTGGTCTCAACTGGCCTGCTAAAAAAGCCATGCCTGTTGCGTTCGGTCTAACCGTCGCTATCGCACTAATGTTTTGGGATATGTCAGCCAATCGCGTACTGGCTTCTGTATTCCAAGGGCTAGGCATTACTGTCTCTGTTCTATGGATCGTGTTTGGTGCCATCTTCTTGCTCAACACTTTAAAACACACTGGAGCGATCACCACTATCCGTAATGGATTTACCGATATTTCGGCTGACCGCCGTGTGCAAGCCATCATCATTGCTTGGTGCTTTGGCTCGTTCATTGAGGGCGCATCTGGGTTCGGTACCCCTGCAGCAATCGCTGCACCACTACTGGTTGCAATCGGCTTCCCTGCGCTAGCCGCTGTCCTAATGGGCATGATGATTCAGTCAACGCCTGTTTCATTCGGTGCGGTGGGTACGCCTATCATCGTAGGTGTAAACAAAGGTTTAGACACCCATAACATCAGTGAGTCTTTGGCCGCACAAGGTGCAACGTGGGAAATGTACCTGCAAGATATCACAGCACACGTTGCTGTCATTCACGCAGTCGTAGGTACGATGATCCCGGTATTAATGGCGATGATGTTAACACGTTTCTTCGGCAAGAACAGAAGCTGGAGTGAAGGCCTGGATATTCTACCATTTGCGTTATTCGCTGGTGTCTCTTTCACCGTTCCATACGCGTTAACCGGCGTATTCTTGGGCGCAGAGTTCCCTTCACTTATCGGTGGTTTGGTTGGTCTGTCTATCGTTGTTACCGCAGCGAAAAAAGGCTTCTTAGTACCAAAGACTAAGTGGGATTTCGAAAGCGAAGACAAGTGGCCTGCAGAGTGGTTAGGCTCGCTAAAAGTCGATCTAAACGACAATCCGGGCAAGCCAATGAGCATCGTAAAAGCTTGGGTTCCATATGTAATGCTGGCAGTTATTCTCGTCGCAAGCCGCGTAAGCCCTGAGCTGAAAGGCTTTGTACAAAGCGTAAGTTTGTCGTTCAGCAACATTCTTGGTGAGACTGGCGTTAGCGCTGCGATTCAGCCGTTATACCTTCCTGGAGGCATTCTGGTGTTTGTCGCACTACTTGCTGCAATGTTACAAAGCGGTAGTGTAAAGCCATTGCGTGAAGCGTTTGGCGAGTCAAGCAAAACACTGATTGGGGCGGGTTTTGTCTTGGTATTTACCATTCCGATGGTTCGTATCTTTATCAACTCAGGCATCAACGGTGCTGACCTAGCAAGTATGCCCGTCACAACCGCAAACTTCGCCTCTGACCTTGTTGGTTCTGCGTTCCCAGCGCTGAGTGCCACCGTTGGTGCACTGGGTGCGTTCATCGCTGGCTCAAACACGGTATCAAATATGATGTTCAGCCAGTTCCAATTCGAAGTGGCACAAACGTTGTCTATTTCGAGTGTGATTGTTGTATCACTCCAGGCCGTCGGTGCTGCCGCAGGTAACATGATTGCGATTCACAACGTTGTTGCCGCATCAGCCACGGTAGGTTTGCTTGGTCGAGAAGGCGCAACATTGCGTAAGACGATTATCCCTACGTTCTACTACATTGTAATGACAGGCATTATTGGATTGGTGCTGATTTATGGCTTCCAAATGACAGATGTCTTAATGAAGTAACGCGAAACGCAGGGTTTGCAGCCCTGCCTAATTTGACACAGCTGTCTGCACTACTACCCCGACATGTTGATTTAGCTTGCTACATCAATTCCCCCGACAGCTGTGTCACTCTTTCCAGTTTGCATAACTGATTGAGTGATTTAAAAAATTTTTCAACCAATTATGTAAATGGGTTACCAACATCACCGGTTCAAACGTAAGTGAACCATAGGTAACTATACTCATTTTGATGTCTTCACTGCTTTGCGATGAAGGCTCAACGAAAGAGCAAATTGCTCCACAACTTTGCTTAGAATAACCGCTAGGACACCATTATGATTATCTCAGCTTCTACTGACTACCGCGCTGCCGCGAAAGCCAAGCTTCCCCCGTTTCTATTCCATTATATTGATGGCGGCTCTTACGACGAACGCACGCTGAAGCGTAATACTGACGATTTAGGTGATGTCGCTCTTCGCCAACGCGTCCTACGCGATATGACAGATTTGAGCCTCGAAACCGAGATCTTCGGTGAGAAACTGGCAATGCCAATCGCGCTAGCTCCTGTTGGTCTAACTGGTATGTACGCGCGCCGAGGCGAGGTGCAAGCAGCAAAAGCAGCCGAGAAAAAAGGCATCCCATTTACTATGTCGACTGTTTCGGTTTGTCCGATTGAAGAAGTCGCACCTGCAATTGAACGACCAATGTGGTTCCAGCTTTACGTGCTTAAAGACCGTGGCTTTATGAAAAACGTACTTGAGCGTGCAAAAGCAGCAGGCGTAACAACGCTGGTGTTTACCGTTGATATGCCAGTTCCTGGCGCACGTTACCGTGACATGCACTCAGGTATGAGTGGCCCTAACGCGGCCATGCGTCGTGTACTCCAGGCGATGCGCCACCCAAGCTGGGCGCTGGATGTGGGTCTACTTGGTAAACCGCACGACTTAGGTAACATCTCAACTTATCGTGGCGAACCAACAAAGCTAGAAGATTACATCGGCTGGTTAGGCGCAAACTTCGACCCTTCTATCTCCTGGAAAGATCTTGAGTGGATTCGTGATTTTTGGGATGGCCCAATGGTTATCAAAGGCATTCTAGATGAAGAAGACGCGAAAGATGCGGTACGTTTCGGCGCAGATGGCATTGTGGTATCTAACCATGGTGGCCGTCAGTTAGATGGCGTACTTTCAAGTGCTAAAGCACTACCAAGCATTGCGGATGCGGTAAAAGGTGATCTTAAGATCTTCGTAGACTCTGGTATTCGTACTGGTCTTGATGTCGTTCGTATGCTCGCACTTGGTGCAGACTGTACGCTTCTTGGCCGTTCATTTGTGTACGCATTGGCAGCACAAGGCGGAGCAGGCGTTGAAAATCTACTGGATCTGTACGATAAAGAAATGCGTGTAGCAATGACGCTGACTGGCGCTAAGTCTATCGCGGATCTTTCACACGATTCGCTAGTGAAAATCCCATAATCTTTGCAAGCGAGCAAAACAGAAACGAAAAAACGAGCCAACAGTGGCTCGTTTTTTATTGCTCTTCAACCCGATAATTTGACGAGCAAGCTAGCTAACTTGGTGAACGTACTCGATCACGACTTGGTTTCCGTCGATAAACACGTTACTGATATCGCCATCCACCGTCACACGATTTTGTAAATAAACGGTACCAGATGCAGATAGATCACGCTCCGTCAAAGACGGAATCACCTGACCAGGACGTACATGTAGCTGCTCGCATAGCTGTTTTACAAAACCTAGCGTCAGTGGAGAATTACCACGTAACAAGCCAGAAAACTCGTGTAGACTCAAACCAAGGCGCTTCGCCATTTCCATTTGAGTGATGTGCATTTTGGCTTTTTGTGACATCCAGATGTCGTAGAGCGCGTTTCGATCCAGCTCTGTAAATTCCATATCTGCCTCCGCTAATTCAAGAGTCAATACACTCTCACACTTACTTAAGATAAATGTTAGCGATAAGTCAGAGAAGTTATAATTGATCGTCCAAATATCAACCCTCAATCATTGGTAGCGTACCTCTGAACATGCATGAGGCGGTCGCTCAGCAAAACGTAAAGGTAACTCTCTTGTCATTGGAAGGAAAAGTCCATCTCGGCGGTTTAGACATAAGTAAATGATTTAAAGGAAATCACTGGGGTGAAGGAGTAATATCTGCTACCTTTCCTTCCATGGTTCACTAGAAATAAGTTACATATGCCACAGTGGTTTACCGAATTACAAAGCTACATTGAAACGTCTCATCAAAATTGGAGTGGAAGCGTCCTTTTCATTACGCTCGCTAGCTTTATAGCTTGGATAGCTTGGCGGCTGATTCGCTCTCGCCTCGCTGCGCTCGTAGAGAAAACGCCCTTCCACTGGGATGACATGTTGCTTGATGCGCTAAAAGCGCCAGTCAGTACACTCATTTGGTGTTGGCCTGCAACCGTCTCTATCGGCATCATATTAGAGAGCGAGCTCAACGATAAAATAAACTGGTTAAGTACGCTGAAACTGATTTTAATCATCAGCATCTTCGTATGGACCGTTATGCGGCTCATTACCAATGTTGAAGAGCATGTTCTCGAACAAAAGAACCGAGATGAAACAACAGTACAAGCGATAGCTAAGGTCGCGCGCCTGTTCTTTATTACCGTCGGAATTCTAACCGTAATGCAGGCATTTGGTCTGTCACTATCGGGCCTACTTACCTTCGGTGGTGTTGGTGGTTTGATCGTCGGTTTAGCGGCGAAGGATTTGCTGTCTAACTTTTTTGGAGGTCTTATGATCTACTTCGATCGTCCATTTAAAGTTGGCGATTGGATCCGTTCTCCAGACCGACAAATAGAGGGGACGGTAGAACGCATTGGCTGGCGTATGACCATTATCCGAACTTTCGATAAGCGTCCACTGTATGTGCCAAACTCAGTGTTTAGCAGCATTGTCGTAGAAAACCCATCTCGCATGCTGAACCGACGTATCTACGAAAAAATTGGACTTCGTTACGACGATGCTGAAAAAATGCCGCAAATTATCACCGCGGTAAAAGAAATGCTGAAAAATCACAAAGACATTGATGCACGCCAAACACTTATCGTCAACTTCGATACATTCGGTCCATCATCATTGCACTTCTTTATCTATACCTTTACTAAAACCGTGAATTGGGTGAGATACCATGAGGTTAAGCAGGACATACTGCTTAAGGTAATCAACATCATTAAAGAACACGATGCAGATATCGCGTTCCCTACTCAGACGCTTAAGCTTGATCCTATACAAATGGTAAAAGCGGAAGAGCAAGAAGATCACGGCTTCTAGTTCTCACCAATACCCAAATAATCAAGCCCGCTGTGTTTAAGCGGGCTTTTTATTTTTCTTCGCATGAAGTGGTTATTGTTGCGTTAACACCATACGTGCATTCAGCGGTTGGATTGGGCGATTGTTTTTCCCCATTACTTCCGAAAAAGATTTTATCTGCTCAGGAGAAATAGTTTGTGCTTCTTTCATCACCAACCAACGTACACCTTCAGAGCATGGCGGTGTCGTTAGTGAGCCGTTAAAGCGGTAGTAGTCTTTATCACTTGGGATAAGGGCATCAGCATCAAATGGAACCTTGATGGTAACATCTTGATCTTTAGTTGGAATGTTAGCTAGCATCTTAGCTAGATCTGGGTTCGCGTCACCCAGTTTAAAGAACACCGCGACAACAGCTAGATGACCTACTTTGTCGGCATGCACAAAGTGTGCTTCTAGAGGGTATTCTTTACCGTCCACATGGTTTTCAGATGGCGTATGAAAGTGGAACTGTTTCAACGTAAACTCTTTACCATCAATGGTGAGTGTGTTTTTACCTTCTAAACCAGTCTGTAAAGTGTGACCGTTGTTCAGCAGTGAAATTGCCTTACCTTCGTAGTCGAAATTCAATTTTTCTAGCTTCGCTTCGGTCGCCGATTCAATGTTGATTGGGCTCTGGTTTTGACCTTTTGCGCACTCAGATGCAAACTCACCCCAATGAGCAGGTCCATGGTTTCCCTCGTAGCCCCAGCTTGCTGCATAAGCTGTTCCTGTAAATACCAGTGCCAAACCTAATGTTGTTAGTGACTTCTTCATCATTTTCCTTATTTCTGAAAGTTAAATTCCGTGAGAATAAAGCCATACTAATCTCACAAAATTAAGCAGTGACAGAGTGAAAACTATGATTACAAAAGATTTTTGGAATAGAAGCCTCTAATGATGTAATTGACATGATGCTCAAAATTGAACGTCAACGATTATTGAGTCGGTGTAAGTACCTGCAGGAGGGGTCGTTTGGCTGGTTAGTATCTGCGCGCGATAATTATAATTCTGTGGAGTGATACCATCAGGAATGGAGCCGCCAGTATCGACGTCACTGTGTTCACGACGTTCAGAACTGGTTCCTCCCCAGCGATCCATCGATGATGACTTATAGATTTCATACTCCAAATAGTGACCACTAGAAATCATTCGCCGCTGACCGCCGGACGCATTTAGGCCGTCATTCAAGCCAATGGAGAAGGAACTATTCTTGGTACAAGTTAACGATATAACCTGACTGACTGGCTCAAAACCGGCCACTAATGGGGACGAACCAAAATCAATATCTGGCGCCGTGATCATACAATCAGGGGTCACTTCCAACTCAACCGTAATCACGCTTTGAGCGCTGCCATTGGCGCGGCCAATGCATACTCCTAGAACCCCGATACCCTTACAGTAATCCCAAATCCAGGATACGGTGATTTGGTCTTTATAAGTCCCAGCGGAAAGATTACTGCCCACTCCCGTCCGAGCATAAAGCGGAAACTCAGCTTGAGTGCCAAACAACCCGAGTAAATCGAGTAACCCAATTTCAAAAAAATTGTAAGTTTGGCCGAATACATACTCTTGTGAAAGACCTGGATCGCCAAAAATCTGATAGCTGAGCTCCGAACTCGGATCATCCTCATTTAATAGCAAACCATTATTTATACTGTTAAACGTTGCTGATACGTAGTCGCCACTTAACAAAGACACAAGTGTAGAAAAGTCACACGTAATCCCCGCATGAGGCTGAGCTTTGCTGCTGAGAGCTTGAAACAGTAAACGAAGAAACATTGCCAAACAAGATTAAAGGTGTTGCCGCCGTGAGCTGACAAGCCATTGTCGAGAACGAGAAAAAGAGAAGTAGGCTAGCAAGCCAGCGGCGCAAAATCATAGTGCGGTCTCTTCTTCGGCTTTGATACAAACCTGCTCAGGCAATGTTTGTATTTTTTGACTCTCACGCTGATACAACCCCTCAATAAACACTTTACATGGCGACTGTCCTTGAGGATAAAACTGAATATAGCGGCCTGGGTCAACGCCTTCAAAGTACGTAAAACCATCCCAACCAATTTGGCTTGTTAAGCCCGTTTCTGAGCGGCCATATGTACCAATCGGAAGGAACAAATGATTTTCGTCTACCACCGTCATGCTCAGTGCAATTTGTAGCTCTATTGGGAACTCTAACAGGTAGCCGTAGCCCGAATGTATCGAAGCAAACTGCTCTGTTGCAGAAAACGCAGCATTGGCAGGTAAATTAAGTGGATCGATTTCATATTTGGCGGTGTAATACGCCGTAGCCCAAGGAACAAGTAAGTAACCTTCATCGTCTGTCACTCCGACAATTTGATTTTCATATTTAACCGGAATACCTTCAAAACCACTGGTGCTCACCACAGCGAAGCTGTCATACACTTCATTCGCCGGGAATATTTCTCCATCCAACGTAGAGACCGAACCTGCCATTTCCGCAAAATAATCATAGTCGCC
The DNA here is from genome assembly GCF_033339955.1 of Vibrio sp. 1731. NCBI lineage: Bacteria > Pseudomonadati > Pseudomonadota > Gammaproteobacteria > Vibrionales > Vibrionaceae > Vibrio > Vibrio sp. 1731. Next base: position 24,933 of record NZ_JAWOVO010000002.1, read on the forward strand.
ACTGGTGCCATTTAACCCCGCTCTGAACTGCGCCCATGACGCACGGTAGGTCAAATCAGCCTGTTTACGGTTTTCTGGGTGTTCGTTAATATCATGCGCTAAATTGACGCCCCACCCACCTCGTATTGGCGCAAGGCGGCTATAACCCACTCGCCCTCGCACATCGCCATCGTCCTCTCTTTTCAGCGTTAGCCCCGAACTTCCCCCCAAAGAACTGAAAGGTAGAGAGAATTGCGCCAGCGTAACACTCTGACCACCAATACTATGGTTGTAAGAAAGGGACATATTGATATTAAAAGGCAGAGCGTAGCTATAAGTAAGATTTAGGGTACGTGAATCTGAGTCGGATTGTTGAATATCAAAGTACCCACCAGAAAGTGAGCCCCAATCTCCCAAACGGACTCCCATATTGATTTGTGATAGATGACGCGACGCGAGTGAAGCGTCCTTGCCTTCATCGAGCATTTCATAATTTGGTAAATGAGATAAGGTATAAAAGTCGGCTTGTTCTACTTGAGTTCGAGCAGCGAAGCTAAACAGCCGAGACTGATAACTATAACCTAGCGCATATGAGGTAGATTGATCCTGAAAATTACTCACACGAAACGAGGCATCCACCGTACCCAAGTTGAAAGCATTGGTGACAAAGCCCAGCCCCGCAACGATCAGGTCATCTTTTGCTTCAGCTTGAGCTTCTAATGTTAACCAATCAGTCATGCCATGACGCAGAGCGGTAACCACGCCACCGTCTCCATAGTCGTTAGATGCATTACCGAAATTTTCTCTGATCGCACCAATACTCGCACTGTAAGATGTAAATCCGGTCTTGAGTAGATCGGAAGAGAGAAAAAATGGGCTGGTCATGACCGTTTGCTTACCCTGAGCATCCGTTGCAATTACCGTTGCTTCCCCAGCACCAGAGAGCATTGGAATATCGTTAATAATGAAAGGACCGGGCCCAACATTCATTGAGTCAGTTTTAAAGCCATTGATAAACAAATCTAACGTAGTGGGCGCTGTGACTTCACCGTAAAATGCAGGTAACGGCGTCGTCACGACATCCGGACGCATAGAGAAATCATGTGATAACTGAATACCCGCCAGTCTTACTGGTTGGCTCCAAGATAAAGGGCGAACAATATAGTCCCCTACCTCCATACGAATTCGCTTCTCTTGATTGACGTACTCGTAACTCGTATCAAAACGAGTGTACTGGCTGCTTTGCTGGGACTGAACATCGCGATGAAAGTTAGATTTAAATATCCCGGTAGTAGAAAAAACGCCAAACTCAGAAAAGGCTCTGACTTCATGATTTATAGAAACCTCCTTTTGTCGGCTTTCGTTCTCGTACACACCAAATACGTTGTAGTTAAGCAGGCCACCACGCCCAAACTGAGCCGGGGAAAATCGCCCCATATCCTGCGCTGATAAGCTCTGCATCGGTAACCAATTAGGCGGTACGTCAATTGTAAGTTGCAATGACGATTGCAAGTAACGCACGTTAACTCCTGGGATAGACGTAACCTCAAGTCTCTCTTCAGTTCCAGGCAACGACTTGGCGGTAACCCCAACTGAAATGAGGTCCTCCCGGAGCAAAAAGAACTGATCGCCAACTCGCTCAACTTTCGCAACAAGCCCTGTTGCTCTTTGATTGATCACCAACTCCAGATTGAGGCTAATATTCTCAAACTTTTCTAATGAGAAATTTTCAGGACTCGGTAGCTCAGAGAAGTGGTTTGCTGAATTTGCACAAAGACCAATACTGCTCCACGTTACGCTAAGTAATACCAACCAAAAGAAAGCATTCATTGTATTAAATCTATTCATTATTGCTTCAATGGTATTTGGTAACGTTTACCTCCAATATTCGCGCTCAAACTCAAGGGTCTGACATTACTATGGGGAATAGACCAAACCTTATACTGTTCAGGAAGAATATAGCCAGCTAGTCCATCGGAAATAACGACAGGATCTTTATTTGGTAGATTCAACTGTAAATTCACTAAGCGAACATGGTGTTTTCCTGAATTTTTAATGTGAACAAAACGCTGATTATTTTTCTTAATAAACTGTGCCTGTAAATCACCCCATAATTCACTGTCACGGTTTGGTTTTTGAGTATCAGTCAGCCCTTTCCCGTAAATAAACAAAGGTATCGAGTAACGCATTCGGACTTTTACAGCGAGTTCATTTTCCGTCAATTCTGTTTGAGGGTTTTGAGTTGGCGGTAATTCATCTATGATCACTCGGTATGCATACTCCTTACCTGCAGAGGCCTCATCTTGGTTGATGATGCGGATTAACTGCTTTTCACCTGGTTCAATTTTGACAAACGGAGGGGTTGCAATTAACTGGCTTTGACTTGAATAACTATCTTCTCCTTCGTTTTGTTCCCACTTAAAAATTCTCACCTGTAAATAAGAATCAACACTGCCTTTATTTACCATCCAAAGTGATGTTGCATTACTCTCCTCTGATATTTTGGGGTAAATCGGCCAAATTAATAATGAGTTAGCATTGGCATTTGAGAAAAAAACAAAAAGGAAGGTTATTAATAATAGTTTTTTGAGTATGAATTCCATTTCACCCCTCCAAAGTTCACTTACCACTCTAATGTCAGCGTAAGCGTATCCATATAAATTCCAGCCATTTCATTCCCATTTATTGTCGCCTTTGCCCAGATAGGAAACTGAATATTATCTGGGTCTTGGTCGGTATCGACGGAATATTGCGTGTCAATATCAAGCACCTGCGTATAATTTAGATCCTGAAACAAAAAGTAATCTACCGTTGTCGCTTCTTCACTGTGCTTTAGCTTACGTACACCGTCCGATGCATTCATCCCGCCATTTACGGAAACATTCATCGTAATACCCGGAGTACAACTTAATGTGAGTGATGAACTGTAAGTGATGCTGCCTTGTACTTCCGTCGCGTAAACTGAAGAATGCTCACCAAAATCTAACGTGCCTATTTGCCCAGCTTGGGTTGCGCTTTCTTCTTGTACTGCGCCGTTAATCAAACAACCTGTATCTACGGTGGCAGACACCTGAAAAGTTTGTGTCGCATCAGCCAGCACAGTTAAAGAGCACAAACTCATCGCGACAAGTGAAAAGCCCCTAACAACCAGCGTCACGTTTTACCAGCTTAGCGTCACACTGATGGTATCGGAGTATGTGCCGGCAATGCTGCTCGTACCGTAAGCTTTCGCAAAAAGCTCAATAGTTTGCGATGTTGCACTAGTAAATTCAGACAGAGCTACCGTCCCGCCTTGTATAATTTGTGTGCTTCGGTCTGAGTCGGTAAACAACGTATAATCAATAAATTGCGCGCCATTTGACATCGCGTAGGTACCAACGGTCGCACTTGCATCATACAATCCGGTGCCCAATGTAAACGTCGGTGTCACACCGTTACTACAAAGCACTTCAATACCCGTCGCACTACCACCATTTACCACACCATCTTGTTCACTGAAGATTGCAGGCACGTCTCCAAAGGCGAGTGAGCCAAAGCCAACGCCAGAAGCTGCATCTACCGCATTGTTTCCATTAATCACACAACCTTGTACAAGGTTAATTGAAACATCAATCGTACCGCTCACTGACGCTCCACTCGCTTGCCAACTAAATGAGGTTAAGAGCAGAGGCATCATCAGATAAAATCTTTTCATATAAAGCTCCATTTTTACATTCCACTGTATATCGGTAACCTTTTTATTAGTTATAGCTCAATTATGACAAACCAAATGCATATAAAATGTAAAACAATAAAAAGAAGCAGGATAAGGATAAAGACGAACAGCAAATAAAAATATTAAACTTAAAAGTGACGATTTTTAAGCATGTAATGCTAAAAAATAACCACTAAAAACAAATGGTTATTATCTTGTTCCAAATACAGAATCGACAATGAGTTAGAAGGTAGGGTGAAGTTGAGTGGAAAAAATCTAAAAAAAGTAGCAGAACGACACGAGAAGTTTAGAAAAGATTGGCGACCATTTCTTCCCGAAACAAGAATCTTCATGAAACAAAAATGCGCCCCAAAAAGGAGCGCATTTCTTACTTGAATAAGTTATTCCCAATCAAGAATAACTTTGCCTGACATACCGCTGCGCATTACATCGAAGCCTTCTTGGAAGTCATCAATCTTGTAGTGGTGCGTGATGATTGGCGATAGATCCAGACCAGATTGGATCAGTGAAGCCATCTTGTACCAAGTTTCGAACATTTCGCGACCGTAGATACCTTTGATCACCAAGCCTTTGAAGATAACTTGGTTCCAGTCGATACCCATGTCTGACGGTGGAATACCTAGTAGTGCAATGCGACCACCGTGGTTCATTGTGGTTAGCATTGAGTTGAATGCTGCTGGGTTACCAGACATTTCTAGACCAACGTCGAAGCCTTCTGTCATGCCTAGCTCAGCCATTACGTCTTCTAGCTTCTCTTCAGCCACGTTTACTGCGCGTGTTACACCCATCTTACGAGCAAGTTCTAGACGGTATTCGTTCACGTCTGTGATCACTACGTGGCGAGCACCAACGTGTTTAGCAACCGCTGCTGCCATGATACCGATTGGGCCAGCACCTGTGATAAGCACGTCTTCGCCTACTAGGTCGAAAGAAAGTGCTGTGTGTACTGCGTTACCAAACGGGTCAAAGATAGACGCTAGATCGTCAGAGATGCCTTCAGGGATCTTGAACGCGTTGAACGCTGGGATCACTAGGTATTCAGCGAATGCACCTTCACGGTTAACGCCCACACCAATCGTGTTGCGACATAGGTGAGTACGGCCGCCACGACAGTTACGACAGTGACCACACGTGATGTGACCTTCGCCAGATACGCGGTCACCGATTTCAAAGCCACGAACTTCCTGACCAATCGCAACCACTTCACCCACGTATTCGTGACCAACAACCATAGGCACTGGAATTGTCTTTTGTGACCATTCGTCCCAGTTGTAGATGTGTACGTCTGTACCACAGATAGCGGTTTTCTTAATTTTGATCAGAATGTCGTTATGGCCAACTTCTGGTTTATCAACCTCAGTCATCCAGATGCCTTCTTCAGGCTTTAGCTTTGATAATGCTTTAATTTTCATAATGTAACCTTAATTAAAGGCCCTATTGTCTAAGGCCTAGAATCTTAAATAAGACCCATGTCCTTACCAACTTGGATGAACGCGTCGATTGCACGGTCTAGCTGCTCGCGAGAGTGCGCCGCAGACATTTGAGTACGGATACGTGCTTGACCTTTTGGTACTACAGGGAATGAGAAGCCGATTACGTAGATGCCTTTCTCCAGCGCACGCTCTGCGAATTCTGCTGCTACTTTTGCGTCACCAAGCATGATCGGAATGATTGCGTGGTCAGCACCACCCATTGTGAAACCAGCGTCTTCCATACGAGTACGGAAGTGTGCTGCGTTTTCCCATAGACGATCACGTAGGTCACCGCTCTCTTCTAGTAGATCTAGAACGCGGATAGAAGCGCTTACGATTGCTGGTGCAACAGAGTTAGAGAATAGGTATGGACGAGAACGCTGACGTAGCCAGTCAATCACTTCCGCTTTACCAGATGTGTAACCGCCTGAAGCGCCGCCCATTGCTTTGCCTAGCGTACCAGTGATGATGTCGATACGGTCAACTACGTTGTGGTGCTCGTGCGTACCTGCACCTGTTTTGCCCATGAAGCCAACAGCGTGAGAGTCATCAACCATAGTCAACGCGCCGTACTTCTCTGCTAGGTCACAGATAGCCGGAAGGTTTGCTACTACGCCGTCCATTGAGAACACACCGTCCGTTACGATAAGAATGTGGCGAGCACCTGCTTCTTTCGCAGCGATCAGTTGTTGCTCTAGCTCTTCCATGTTGTTGTTTGAGTAGCGGAAACGCATTGCTTTACATAGACGAACACCGTCGATGATTGACGCGTGGTTTAAAGCGTCAGAGATGATTGCGTCTTCTTTGCCTAGAATAGTTTCAAATAGGCCCGCGTTTGCGTCGAAACATGATGTGTAAAGAATCGTATCTTCTTTACCTAGGAACTTAGAAAGCTTCTGCTCAAGCTCTTTGTGGATGTCTTGCGTACCACAGATAAAACGTACTGAAGCCATACCAAAGCCGTGCTCGTCCATGCCTGCTTTACCCGCTTCGATAAGTGCCGGGTGGTTAGCAAGACCAAGGTAGTTGTTCGCACAGAAGTTTAGTACTTCTTCACCAGTAGAGATTTTAACAGCCGCTTGCTGTTGAGACGTAATGACACGCTCTGATTTGTAAAGGCCTTCCGCCTTTACTTCTTCGATTTGCTGCTGAATCTGTTGGTAGAATGCAGAAGACATTTGAAATTCCTTCCTAGTTATTTTGGCGAGTATTTACTCGTTTAGAATTAGGCTTAGCCTTTATGTGACGGGCGTCACGGGCTATCACTCATCAATTAATTGTAGTGTAATTCAAGGAAGGAGGAAGGATTATACCTTAAGGTGGAAAAGCATTAATGAATCCTAGGCACAAGTTCGATTAATGCTTTTCTATAAGGTTGTTATAAAAGGAATTATAGCCAGGTAGGCTTAGCCAAAAGTGTTTCAAAGTCCTTAGCAGGTAATGGTCGGCTATAGTGGAAACCTTGTCCGAACTCACAGTTTAGGTTTTTCAGGTAATCCACATGACGCTGTTCTTCGATGCCTTCTGCGACGATCTTAAGATCCAGCGCTTTCGCCATTGCTATGATTACGTTGACAAGCTCGCGGTCTGAGTCGTTCTCGAACATATTTTGCATAAAGCTACGATCAATCTTTAAGCGGTCGAACGGAAACTTCTGCAAGTAACTCAGCGCAGAATAACCAGTACCAAAATCATCAATAGTAAGTTTGGTGCCTAACGCTCGTAAGTTATTAAGCATGTCTAATAGCTCAGAATCGTGATTGAAGAGGAGACTTTCTGTCACTTCAATATCGAACTTATTTGACGGAAGACCAGACTCCTCAAGGCTGTGTTTAATAAACGTAAGTAAGCGCTCGCAGTACCTAAATTGAACACTAGAAAAGTTTACAGAAACAAACAACGGAGTCAGACTTTGCCATTGTGCCGCTTGTCGACACGCTTGTTGAATAGCAAACTCACCAATTTGATGAATTAAACCATTTTTCTCTGCAATAGAGATAAACTCTTCAGGGTTTACAAATCCGTACTTGTCATCATTCCAACGCATTAGCGCTTCTGCCCCTACGATTTTACCACTACTCAGCTCAATAATTGGCTGATAATACAGCTCTAATAACTGATTGGAGATCGCACTTCTCAGACGATTTTCCAGATCCAAATAGCGTTGCAAATCTTGGTTCATATTATGGTTATAAAAACAAAAGCCATCACGCCCATCTTGTTTCGCCCGATACATTGCCATATCAGCACATGCAAGGAGCTGCTCAGCGTTGTCTCCGTCATCCGGGAACACAGACATTCCGACGCTGCTACTCAAGAAGAATTCATGGTTGTTCCAAACAAACGGATCGTTAAACGCCGAAAGCACACTTGAAGCAACTCGCTTTGCAGTATCATTATCAGGCAAGTCTGGGATGACGAGTAAAAACTCATCCCCACCAATTCTCGCCAATAAGTCTGTTTTTCTTGCGACTTGATACAGTCGCTGAGCACTGAGTTTAAGGATTTCATCCCCAACAAAGTGTCCCATTGAATCGTTAATCTGCTTAAAGTGGTCTAAGTCGATGAACATCACCAAAACTTTAGACCCACTACGCGATGCCCTAATTAACTCCAAAGCCAATCGCTCGGAACCATAACTACGATTAGGTAAATTGGTTAATGTGTCATATTTAGCTTGGAAGGCGAGTTCTTTTTCAGACGCTTTTCGACGTTCAATTTCGTTAGTTAATTTTTTATTCTGTTGAGAAAGAATATCTTTACGCTTTTTTTCTTCCTCAAGCTTAATTTTCAATTCAATCCTATTATTGTTCGTGATGAATGCATAACATAAAGCAATGACGATCATAACGGCCAGAATACTCAAACCAATAATAAAGAGCCGTGATGTAAATATATCTCGTTCACTCAAAGGCTCGAACCACGCCATCAATTTGAAGTGATGTTTATCCACAGGAACTTCAAAGTAAATTTTTCCGTCTACAGCCTCAGAAACGAAATAGTTCTCATCCTTATTGTGAGAAGGTGTTTTATTTATGGTATCCCATACAACCATTTCCACGTCTTTTATTTTTAGCACCATTCGGCTATAACTATCTTCGTGTTCTTGGTTAGTAAGTTGGTCAATAACAATATTCTTATTAAGATCGGCAATTAAAAAGGCAACAGGCTTTCCGGAGAACTTAACTTGCTTAATGACTTGAATGCGAACGTCATCATTGTATCGCGTCGCACAAACCTCTTCGGGATGCCCGTGTTGAGTCATTAAGGTTTGTATGTCCATTTTGTGCTCGGCAAGGTTTTCAGATCCAGTGGTGACAATGGTGACTCCATCACTGCCTACTAGCGTGAGCTTCTTATAGATTTGGCTGCTATTAATTAGCTTACTGTCTATCTTCTCATCGAAGCGACGCTTTAAATTAATTAGACTGGCACCTAATCCATACTCCATTGACATGCCAGAAGCTAAATTACCAAAGAATGTTTGTATTGTTTTATCTGTAGCTAGATTATCAACATCTTCACTCGCTATGGTAAATAAATTATCGAGTGTGCTTGCATAACTTTTTACTTTTAAATCTAGTTCTCTGTATTGAGATTCTTTTAATTTATTTTGACCTACGCTAGTCACAGTAATAAGCATAGCTAAGTAAATTGAAACTAATATTGCGCTTATTGTAATAAATCTTTTACTGGAAAATTTTTAACGGCCTTATTCATCGGACTTTCTTTTTATCTTCTATAAAGTAATCGTTATAAAAGTAGTAAATAGATGGATAGTATTTTTTTACTAATTTTTCGTATGAACCGTCTTTTTTTATCGAGTCTAAATAACGATCAAATGCTTTGCGTAATTCAGGGGAATTTTTACGGAATGCAACAGCCATTTTTTGATTTTCAGATATAGGGCCAATGACTTTTATTTCGCCCGGCCATTTTTCGAGGGCAATTAGCGTATCCGCAACATCTAATAATGTGCTTTCCGCATCATTTTTCATTATCGCTGGAACCATCTCATTAAGGAGACGCGCCCCATCAGGTAATATAACTTTTGCACCTGTGTCATATAAGTCATAAAGGTTAGGATCCAAGCAAGAATGTTCTAAAGCTAACACTTCGCGACCATCGATCAGCTGCTTGACGTTTTTAACATCTTCATCGACCGACCCACTTGGTTTAATCGGGCTCAGACTAGAGTCGGATCTGGAAACCAACCATACACCTGAAGGAAAATAATCCTGTGAAAAATCGACTACCTCAGAGCGCCAATCAAGAATAGTAACGCCGTTTGCGATCAAATCGCCTTCAATTGGAACACTTTCTCCGACAACAGCCTGCTTGTTGTGATATTGCACATTTTGCCCTGTCAACTTACCAACCACGTCGCTCCACTGTGCTGGAACATACTGGTACTGAACACCTAGCGACTTGGCAAAACCTTTTATTATCTCTACATCCAAGCCAGTCAAAGTTTCCACTTCACCTTGTTCAATATAGGAGACAAAGTTAGCGTACGGGACACCAATGTGACGCAGTACACCGCGTTCACGGATTTGTTGTAAATCGTCTGACCAAGCGGCAGACGACGCAACAGAGGTAACCATGAGCGCCACCGTCGCTAAAGTTCTTTTAAATGCTATGACTGACATAATAATATCCTTACCTTTCACAAAGCGCCCAATAATGGGCGCTTGAGTGATAAACAACGATGTTAGAACGACGAGTAATACAAATTCGTCATCGCCACTACGAGCCCTTCCACATCTTGTTCGTCATGGAACAAATGCGTAGAGATACGCAGCGCGTAAGTATCAAAGTCATCATCCTTATGCAGCTTAAAGCTAGTCGTACGGATGATGTAACCATACTCTTCACGTAAACGATCTCGGAATTCCGTCAGTATCTCTTCATTAGTTACATCGGAGAACGGGTTAACCGTCGTTAAGCCACTGGTTAAGCCTTCCACGTTTGGTGAATACATTTTGGCTTGCGGTAAGTACTCTTGAAGCAAGGTTTTACATAAACTACCAAGGCTTACAACTCGCTCTTCGATACGGTCTCGACCAATCTCATCCCACATTTTGCAACTATCAACTAGTGCTTGTTTCGCAGGATAGTTATCGTTACCAATGTATTGCATTTGCAGCTGTTTACCTAGGTAATCAGCATGAGAAAGTGAGGAGTTGATCAACCATAACGGGTTCTCTCGGTCACTCCAATACTCATTCAAACGGTTACCGTTATCACGAACATACAGAATACCTGTCGCGCCCGGACCACACTGCCACTTATGACCAGAACCTGCATAGAAATCACAATCCATATCGTGGAAATCAAGGTCAAACATACCGACCGTATGCGCGCCATCAACAAGAGTAGGTACACCATACTCTTTTGCTAAAGCACAAATGGCTTTTGCTGGTAGCGCGGTTCCTGTTTTGTATGTGATATGAGAGAAAACAATTAGGCGAACGTTTTGATTCGCATCAAGCGCGTCTCGGAACGCTTGAATGTAATCTTGCTCAGAAACGTTTTCGGTACCAGTAAATACTGGTAGTTGAATTTCTACCACATCCACACCAAAACGATGTTTCGCTACGTTCATAGGTGATGTTGCAGCAATATGTTCATGGTGTGTCGTTAGAATCACATCACCTGGTTCAAAGTGTAAGCCATTAATGATCGAGCATAAGCCATCAGTAGTGTTGCGGCTGAGAATGATCTCTTCTGGGTTAGCACCAAAACCTGGTGCGACGTCTTTAACCATCTCTGAAACATAAGGCCAAGAGCCAAATTTGCCTTTCATGTCCCAAGGATATTTAGCCACCAGCTTGTTGTTATACTCGTAATCTTCAAGAACATGTTTTGGCATTGAACCTGTTGTACCAATGTTCATGTAAGTGGTTCGTTTGTCCAAAACGAACTGTCTTCGCACTTTACGCCAGAAGCGCTTATCGTGTTTTCTACCTAGCCCGCGGCTGCTCCAATCAATTTTCTGTTCTCGTGCTTGAGCTACGCCTGAGAAAGCGGAAGCACTCACACCAGCAACAACAGCTCCTGTTGCGCCTTTCAGAAAATTACGGCGGCTGCTATTAGTCTGAATAGATTCCTTGTCTTTCATCTTTTTCAATCCTTGTCGGAAATTAGCCATATTATTAATTTTAAGTGCGTAACTATCTGTTACTAAAACATTATTACCCATTACAATCAGAGTTTAATTTTTTCCTCTGCCATTAAGTGACTTTAGTTCCAATTTTTTATCTTATTTGATGATATAAGCAACAGTTTGACCACAAATCTATAAACAACAATGTTCACATTAATATATTCGTTAATTTGATTATTCTTTATTGCGGACAATTCCACCAAATTCTTTATAAAACAATTATGAGCTTTGTTATAAAGTCATTAAAAATTTAACTTTGCGTTAATTTAAAAATATTCAGGCTATTTTAAGATTGGCGTCTATTCTTTTTATATCTTAACGATCTCAACATGTTAAGACTAAATAAAAGAAAGCTGATTTCGGATCGAGATATCAGTTTAAGACTATAAAGTGATACACATCACTCTATGACATAAACTCACCGCTCAACAGACATAAGTAAAACAGGTTTTCACTAATATGTGCTTGAGCGTACACCCTAAAAGAAGGAGGTCCCATGTTAAAAGGATTGCTATGCATTTCAGTTGCATCCGCTCTTGTCGCCGCCCCTAACGCGCTAGCAAAAACGGTAGAAATGACTGCTCTCAACACCAATGAGAGCGCTGGTACCATTGAGGTTTCACAAAGTGATTATGGCGTTGTTTTTACGCCTCAATTATCAGGTTTGTCAGCAGGTGTGCACGGTTTCCATGTTCACACTAATCCATCTTGCGATAGCATAGAAAAGGATGACAAAACCGTATTAGGCGGCGCAGCAGGTGGCCATTATGATCCTAACAACACAGGGAAGCATGGCTATCCTTGGACCGATGACAATCATTTAGGCGACTTGCCTCCACTCTATGTGGACATGGACGGCAATGCCAATCAGCCCGTTGTCGCTCCTCGCCTAAAATTATCGGATTTAAAAGGTCGAGCGTTAATGATCCATGCAGGTGGTGACAATCACTCCGATCACCCAAATAAGCTAGGTGGTGGTGGCGCTCGCGTCGTATGTGGTGTTATTGAATAAACATTAACTTTATGTCTCACACTTCTCTTTAGATTGCGAGAAGTGTGAACTTCTGTTGATACTGAGAGGAGGTTGCATTGGTCTCAAGGTAGCTGTGGTGAAGCATTAAGATCGATTGGACAATCTTCGTCCCGATCCCCAAAGAACCGCCCTCCGCTTCTTCCTCGATGTGATTGACGAAGGTAAAGTGGATGCGCGACTTATCTTCACTCAAATACGCTTGGCAATGCACTTCCGAGCCAATTGGGCTGTGGCGCAATGCATTTTCAAGCAGGTTCAACACCAACCGCTCTAAGAGTCCTTTATCACCCACGGTTTGGATTTCACTATCGATATCCACTTTCAACACCACTTCTTTACGAGAAAACTGGCTCTGCATCGTTTCAGCACATTCTGCCATCAACGCTCCCAAATCCACGGGGCGGTACTCGTAGTTTGGCATTGGTGCTTCTTTGCGCGCGGCGTCTAATAAAGAATGCAGTTGAGTTGAGAGCTTCTCACAATTTCGGAAAGCGACGTCAATCAAAGGATCGGATTCCGGATGTTGCAAACGCCATGTTTCCAAATAGCCCAGCACGCTCGATAACGGCGTTTTTAAATCATGACTAAGCTGCAACAAGCTTTGACGACGATGAGACGATTGATACTCCAACTGTAAAAACTGCTGCTGAATGTGCTTTGCCATCATCTGATAAGAGTGCGCAATCGGCACGAGCTCCGGCACTTGGTGAGTAAAATCAGGTTGCAGGCGGAAATCATGTTCAGCTTGCTGTTGAAGTTGCTTGGTCACACGCTCAATCGGGTTCAATAGACTACGTTTGACCAGCACATAAGCCCCGAGGGCAAAGCCTAAAATGGACACTAAAACCAATCCTGCCAGCGCGATGTAAGGGGTATCGACTTGAGCGTTGGCAATGGCGTCATGTCGGGTACTGCCAATCACCACGTAGAGATAACCGACCGTAGAGCCTAATTCCTCTATCGCCGCAACAGAAAAGACTTTGTGCTCACCACGATTGCGTGGGTCTTCACCCAAAATAGGAAAAGGCTGGTCATTTAAGAATTGCTTAATGGGATTGAGATCCACCTTCCCCATGATCTCCGCTCCTTCCGGTGCTGCATGGGTGGTGATATTGCCTTGGCTATCGAGGAAGTAGATTTCAAAATCAGGGCCAATCAGCATGAGCGTGTGAAAGATCGACTTAAGTGCTTTAGGGTTGTAATCCGTCCCGATCATCAGCGGATTATCGTCACGCATATGGCTTGCCAGCTCTTTATGCAGGCTTTGCTTAGTGCGTAACTCAATGGTTTCTTTTTGCCAATTGTAAGTCAGTGCAATCACCACCGCCGCGAGGCAGAACCACAAGCTAGTAAATACCACTAAGCGAGATTTGAAGCTCATCCTATCGCCTCCTTAAACAGCGGTGTTTTTGAAACACCCGTGATGATTAAAAAATGACGGTGAAAACAACTGCCGACTTACTGTCTTGGCTTGATGTTTTGACTTACTTTCTTGCATTAATGTCTTGGCTGAAACTTATATCCAACACCCCACACGGTTTGAATGAAGTGATGATCAGAATCAGACAACGACAGCTTGCTGCGTAAACGGTTAATGGTGCTACACACAGTGTGGTGATAACCAGAATGACTGGTGTTCCAAACGTGATCTAGCAATTCATCTTTACTGTAGACTCTGCCCGGACGAGTCGCGAGAAACTGCAGCAAAGTAAACTCTGTCGCGGTAAGAGTGACGTCTTTGTCGTTTAGGGATACTTGGTGCAACTCCGGAATGATTCTCAGCGGACCAAAATCCATCGCATCATCGAGGACTTCATCTGCTACTTTGGCTTCTGCGGTTTGGCTGACTCGGCGCAGCACGTTTCGCACTCGTGCTTGGAATTCTAATACGCTAAATGGCTTAGTGATGTAGTCATCAACGCCCGCTTCTAAACCGTCAACCTTGTCCATTTCACCGTCTCTGGCTGTTAGCATAAGCACTGGGCTCCAATCTTGTTGCTGACGCAAATAATGGCAGATGTCTAGACCATCGCCGTCTGGTAAACCTCGGTCAAGGATCAATAAATCAAAGGGTTGTTGCTGATATTGCGTTTTAGCATCGGCGACATTTGTGGCTCGCGATACTTGGTGTCCTTGAAACTTGAGATGCATCTGAACCAGTTCTGCCAAATCATCGTCATCTTCCACCAACAAGATGTTCGCGACTAAATTGATTGCCTGTTGTTCCATGGTCCTTTCCTTGCCTTCGAGTATCCTCACTTTGCACATGACCGGAACAAATTAGAAATTCTTTCAAAAAAGGTTCCGATGACGCCATGAGGGATAAAGCGCTCGGCTAAAAGCGCTTTGGAAAGGAGACGTCATCGGAGCCTGTGTTACTCGACTCGAGTGATGGTGACTTTCGCACCTGGGTTAAGGAAACGGTGGTTCGCAGAAAGTGCTGAGTTTGCTAATCCGTCATCTTGGCTAACAACTCCCGCATGGAATGAAACAACGTCATTGCTGTCATTACGAGCAGCATTGAAGCCCTCACCACCGCCTGCTGGGCCCGGAATGGTTGCAGCAAGTTCATCGTTCAGTTCTGTGCCGGAATCCCAAACGTTCATGCTCATTTCATAGCTTTCACCTACTGCGAGCGATTTGAGCGATAACCCCGTTTCGCCAACAAAGGCATCATTGGTATTCACAAACATAGACGCCACAGATAAGTAGCCGTAACGACTAGGGTCGACTGTGATGGTGACTTCGTCCGATGTACCCGGCAACACTAACCTATTACCTGAAATACCTTGGTAAACACTGTCATTGCTGTTCATCAACTCAATCAGCTCAGCGTTACTCCCGCCTTCGGCAAGATGCTCAAGTTCAACAGATGCGGCTTGTCCAATTTCAAACAGTTGGTAGTCACCATTGTGAGTGAGTACCGCGAGCGGAGACATAGGTTGATTCGCAGTCAAGTTCGCCACGTTGACGGTGTAGCGGTACGATTTCACTACATCGTTATCATCATCGCTTGGACAACCGGCGAGCAAGCCGACTGAAGCTGCAACTAGTAAGATTCTGTATTTCATACATCCCCCTTACTTCACAACGATTGTGATGGTTGCAACTGGGTTTAACCAACGATGGCTGCTGCTGTCTAGGTCACTGATGCCGCCGGCTGGATCGCTATCACCAAGGTTACCCGGATGCACGTGAACTTTGTCGTTAGTTACCGTTGCTTCAACGCCTGTGCCGCCAGTACCAAAGGTAATGAAAGGTGGGTTTGGCATGCTAGACGCAAGTTCATCGTTCGCTTCTGTACCGGCATCGTAACTTCTTAGCGTTGCTCGGTATGTACCCGCTTCCGTTGGAATCTTCCAGCTATCTAGACCGACAAAACCGTCATTGGTTGGCAGCAACATCGCGCTCAGAGAAAGATAACCGTGGTCGCCACTGTCCAAGGTGAAGGTGGTTGCAACACCCGGATTCAAAATACCACCAGCAGGGTTCTCAACCACCGCACCACCAGCGTTACCAATCACACTCGCAAGACCAGAGATATCACCGCCTTCTGCCATTGCTTCTAGTTCTGGAGTCGCTGCTTGACCCGTTCTGAACATTTGAAGGTCGGAGCCATGTGCGGCAACAATAAGTGGCGTAAAGTAGATGCCTTTGGTTGCGTTTGTCACGGTGATTTCCAATTCTGCCGCATTCACTGATGCAGAGCCTAGTGCCATAGCGACTGAAGTCATGACGAGTCCGAGTTGGGTACGTTTTTTCATTGTGATTCCATCCTTTAATGAGGGTTGAACTACCCAAGCCCATGTGTACGGCTTTACTTCTTTGTTCGTGACTTGAGTAGGTTAAGCATTACGTTTCGAACGTTTTGCGTTCTTGCCTCTAAGAATGACGAGCAAATCTATCAGCAACTTCATCGAATTCTCATAAAATTCTCACAAGTTCTGTTCGAATTCTGTCAGCAGCACTTTTTTACTCTTAATCAGCTATTTACACGTCGCGCTTTCCCCTCCTACAATGCGGTATTCTCTGTTTAAATCACGATTTTCACCATGATTCATAACGCTCTGTCTGCCTACTATGGCGAAATCTACGGCATCGCTTTTTTCAACCACTACTTGAGCCATTACGACCGAAGTGAACAACAAACGCTGTGGCAAACCTTGATTGAAGTGGAAGAGCTCACTGCAGAAAAGCTCAAACCTGTACTGCTGACAAATGGCATGGATATAGAAAGTCGACACCAAGAGATGCTGGATAAAGGCTTGGCAGATGCAACCAAGTGGATTGGTTTACCATGGCAAGAGTTGGTGGCGACTCTTCTGAAGTGGGTGGAGCCTTATGAGGTCAAGTATCAAGAGTGGCATGAAGAAGTGAACGCTTCACAACAGTATTCAATCGCTGAGCGAGAAGCTATCGAGTTGATTGCAGACCACGAAACGGCCATTTATCACTGTTGGCAGCAATACCATACTGGTGAATCTGGCTTGCCTGCACTCAATGCATTTTTGGCAAAATATCGTTAAAGCGAGACGGTGACACTTGAACCTCGTGAAACCGTACCAGACAATATCGTTATTCCGCTGCGAAGAACTGAACAATTATGGTTAATCCAAAACTCATTGCCCTACTTCCTGATCTTGCTTCGTTTATCTTAGTGGTAAACGAAGGCAGTTTTACCGCTGCAGCCAAACAACTCGGCGTGACGCCATCGGCTTTAAGTAAGTTGATCACACGATTAGAGCAAGCCCTCTCGGTGAAACTGTTTGAGCGCACAACTCGTAAGTTGATCATCACTCAAGCAGGGCAAAAGGTTTACGACCAAAGCATCGCAATGGTGAATGCCGCGCAGCAAGCCGTTGAACTATCTGCGGAAGATCATGCCGAGCCAACAGGCGCACTCACAGTAGCAGCCCCTGAAGCATTTCTTAATTCGGTGCTTCAACCGTTTGTGTTGCCATTCCTAGAACGTTATCCAAATATTCAGCTTAAGCTGCGTGCAGCAGATGGTGAGATTGATCTGTTCCGCCAAGGAATTGATGTCGCCTTTAAGCTCACCGACAAACCCGATGAGAATCTGGTCCTCAAAGAGATCAGCAAGACCAATCTTGTTTTGTGTGCTTCTCCAGATTACCTCACCAAACACGGTATGCCTGAGCACCCAACCGAGCTTGAGCAACACGACTGCATTTATCTTGCCGAGAACGACAAAGACAACATCTGGTCATTCTTTAAAGAAGAAGCGTTCCACTCCATTGCCGTGAGTGGACGCTACGCCGTCAACCATTCTCAAATGCGCTTGAACGGGGTTAAGTCTGGCTTGGGAATTGGGATCTTCCATGACTTCGTGATCAAAGACGCGTTAGAGCAAGGAGAAGTGGTGGAGGTTCTGCCGGATTGGATGATCAAGAGTAACTACCATGGCGCTATCGCGATGCAGTATGCACAAACCAAATACATGCCTGCTCGTCTGCGCGTGTTTATCGACTTCGTTAAGGAGCATTTAGTCTCCGAGGATACTAACCATGCTTGAAGAGGCTAACCATGTTTAATGCCATTCATCACGTCGCGATCATTTGCAGCGATTACCCAAAGTCAAAACGCTTTTACACTGAAGTGTTAGGACTGAAAGTCATTGCCGAAAACTATCGTGAAGCCAGAGACTCCTACAAGCTTGACCTCGCTTTACCTGACGGCAGTCAAGTTGAACTGTTTAGCTTTCCGGGCGCCCCTGAGAGACCGAGCTTTCCCGAAGCGCAAGGCCTGCGACATCTCGCTTTTTTGGTTGATGATGTTGAGCAAGTCAAAGCCTACCTAGAATCGAATGACGTTGAAGTTGAGCCAATTCGTATTGACGAATTTACAGGCAAAGCCTTTACCTTCTTCCAAGACCCAGATGGCTTGCCACTGGAGATTTACCAGAAATAAAAAGAGCCAGCACTTCGACTTCGCAGGCTCTTTTATTATTCCATTCTTTGTCTGTTACTAATTCAACGCCGTTTTCAGTTTCTCAACGCGGTTGAACAACAGCCAATCCAGTGCGAGAACCTTAACAATTGCCAAACCGCCCATCGGAAACGCCAGACACAATATCACCAACGTTACTAAGCCAAGCTTCCAAATACCGTCTTGCTGAAACTTAGGTGGCGCGCCCAATGTGGCACTGCGACTTGGTCTACGAATCCACCACATCACCACACCTGTGATTGAGATTAAGATGAACGCCAAACAGAACACTACGTTGAGCACTTTGTTCAATATACTCACATCACCTTGATGCAATGACACACCTGCCGCCATGAACTTGGCAAATACGCTGTAATCTTGCCACGTTACATCCACCAACAAGCGACCGGAATATTGGTCAAAGTGGCTGGTGCGATCTTGTCTTGGGTCGGAGATATCACCACCCATGGAGTTAGCTGCAACGGTGTAAACGCCCTTCTCAGAGCGTGGCAAAAACAGCTTATAACCAGTGAAGCCCATCATTTCAGCCTTGAGGATGATATCATCAATGGAGAGCGCATCATGGCTGCCTGCGTATGCCATATCTTCCTTCATATTGGCATGATCATGAGCGGGTTTGTCTTTCGATTCAGGCACAGCAGCAAGCTCTAAGTTCCATGGCATCTCTTCTGAAGCGCCATGGTTGAGATCTTTGTGTGTCAGTGTGGATTCCGGTTTCTCACCCCATGTGTAATAGGTTGGGAAGGTATTCCAAGCTTGCACCATTTTCGCCCCCCAGATCCCTGCCCACGACAAACCTGAAATCAAAAAGAACAACAGAACAATCGACAGCACACCACCTAAATTCGCATGCAGGTCACGCATCAAAATCCGAGGACCGTTGTTAAGGCGAATTTTCAAAAAGCCGGCGCGACTGGCGTTGTCTCTAGGTAACCAAAGGTACAAACCAGATACCAACAGCAAAATCCCCAGACTTGCGGCGATTTCAATTAAACGGTCGCCTAGGTCGCCAATGAGCAGCGTACCGTGAATACTATTCATCAGTTCATAGATGCTATCACCACGATTAATGGTGCCTTGTACGTCTCCTGTGTAAGGATTTACTGCAACAATCAGCGAGCTGCCTTCTTGGTTTTGAATCGAGAATCGGTTGGCGATATCGGCCGTTTTAGCAGGTACAAATTGAGTGACATTAAAATCGGGATACGCCTGCTTTACGGTTTCCAATTGTGCAGAGACAGGAATCATGTGCTCTTGTGGTGAAACTTGTAATGTCGCTTCGTATCGAGCCAGTTCGATTTCATCATCAAACAACATCACCAACCCCGTGAGGGAAAGCATGAGCATAAATGGAATGACGAACAAACCTGCGTAAAAGTGCCATCGCCACGTCATAAAGTAGATGGATTTTGCGCGTGAGGCTTCCTTGAGTTGAGGCTTTGCCGAGTTTCTCAACATGTGTATTTTCCTTTTTTCATTGTTGAACACCCAAATTCAGTCAAACGCATCCTGCACATACACATTTGTATGCGGCGCTAATTGACTTAGATTTGGGAGTACCACTGCTCGAAGTGGCAGTGTTGCTGACTATATACCCAAGTGACTTCAAGATGCTGGATTCAGAGCGTTGTCATTGATTCGAGTGCAAAGAAAACAACGCTGTGTAATAGACAACTCTTTCCAAGTTGTTTGAAGCAGCAATCGGAGCAATAACACGCTCCCGAAGGGCGAGTTGCCTTGGCTTGTATACTTTGTTGTCGATATCTTGATTTAGACCCACTAGACCTTTAAATCGCCGCCGCGTCTACAAACCAAGTCATTCTCGCTGAACCAAGCATCTCGAGGTTACTTGGGTATCGTGTAATTGTTTTTGTTATGAGAAAAGGGAAACTGGCGGCGCTCGAGGAACTGGTGTTTCAAATCGCACACTTAGAGCCAAATAAGCGTAGCTGTCAGAAGTCACCAAGCTCTGTCTTGAAAGTATCGGTGTCGTTGGAAGTGTATCGTGATGAAAAGTCGAGAAGTGGCTAAACGGACAAGGCTTGCCTTTGTGGCTGACCGAATTGTCGCCCTCTTCTATTTGGACCAACTCAAATCCGTTAAGCGTACATAGCGTCGCCCACACGCCCATGCTGTTACCATGAGCATTGATAACAGGCATCAGTGTCACTAGCACCCAACTGAGAGCACTAGCAAATAACATCGAGCGGTAAAAAGGAATTAATCTACGCATAACGGTGACTTAACAAATTTCACACAGCGTAACCAATTTTGAGTGATAGCTCAAAAACAGGATCAATAAGTGCTTGCTACCTCACAGGTTTTCTTGAATGCATCGATTGACAGTCGCAAAAAAGCCCGCCGAAATGGCAGGCTGATAATGTGTTCATTCATTACTTAGAGATAACGCGTAATCCACTGCCACGAGCAAATGCTCCGCTCAGTAGATAATTAGCCAAACAACTTGCTCCAAATGCTTGGATTGCGCTTGTCGTGGTACTCTTCACGAAGACTATCGATTTCACGCAGTTGAGCTTTTGCTTCTTGTAGCTTGCCCGCATCAAGATCCGCTTCAATCTTATCTAGCGTTACCGTCAGCTTGTTAAAGCCTTCTAAGTAAGTATCAAACTTCTCTGGTGGGTAATTACCACGCTTAGATTGTTCAACAATCGCTTGCAAGCTATCAATCGCAGATTTCATGGTTTCAACATCAGACGCTTCCGCCGCCTGTTTGAATTCCATCTTCATCTGTTTCATGTTTTGTTTTAAATCAACCGCTTCTGCCATTGCGTATGTTGAGCCAAACGCAATCGCACACCCTAGGACTAAAGGACGTAACATTTTTCACTTCTCCATTTATAGTGCCGAATTCTGTGTCGGCTTTATTCACCCAAATAACCTACGCCATAAGAGGCGAAAAACTAGCTTAGTTGAGTATTTCCGGGTCGCAGTGTAAAGCAATCTGGCGTCGGGTGCATACCTTAAATGTAATCAAGTTTATGCGTTGAGAATGCTGTCATATTCTGCAATTGGTTTACGGCCTCTCAAAGCTAAGAAAGACAAAAACTGCTGAGCGGTGTGAGTAATCACTTTCTTGCTATCAATACCCACTTTGTCCATTAACTCTCCAACCAAATCCAGATTACCAACATCGTGACAGAAATGCGCGTCACTGCCCGTGGTGAAGAAAACACCGAGATCTTTCCCGATTTGTGCAATCTCGTGGCAACGGTCTACGCTGCCTACTCGGCTGTTGCCTTTCAGCGTGGTGTTATTAATTTCAATCGCGACATTGTGCTCTTTCGCGCACGCTAAAACGGTCTGAAAATCAAAGTCGAAATTTGGATTACCAAGATGACCGAGCGCATCAATACGACCACTCTGAATGACATTAACAAGTGCTTCCGTGTGAGTTTGCTTGTTTGCAGGACGAAAAACGGGTTCATGAAAACTCGCGATCACCCAATCTAAGTTGCGGTCCACACTCAGTGGAATATCAATGTCGCCTTCGGTATTCATAATGTTAGATTCAACGCCACGAATAATCGCAACGCCTTCAAGAAAGCGAGGCAGAATTTTCTGGTTCGAGAAGAACCAGTAATGAGGCGCACCCGGCATTGATTCTGCGTGATCGGTCGTGCAGAACATATCCAGCCCGTTCTCTTTTGCCAACTTTGCATTTTCAATCAAGGTACTGTACGCGTGACCACTTGCGTACGTATGTGTATGGGTATCAACTTTAAATTCCATCATCCACTCTCTTAGGTGCGCTATCTTGCGTGCTATTGTATACCTTCAGGCAACGCATCGTCAGCCCAAGGTAAGCAAGAACCCTAAGCTTGCTCTTCACTAATGGCTTTTATCAAGGGTAAAGCTTTTTCCCATCCGTGATTAAACATGGAAACAAAGTCGTTGTGAGTATGAATGGTAACATTGAGTAGTAAACGATCGTTGTTGGTATCGATCTGGTAGATCTCTCGCGATCCGATCCACCTAGATGCTAGGTCAGCATCGAGTTGTTGACGATTATCCGGATTAAAAATGGCAACATGATGAAATTCAAGTTTTTGAAGCGGTAGCACCGTATCTATGATCGCCCTTGTCCCGCCCATATCTGGATCAAAAAAAGTGATGCCACCTCCTTCTTCCCAAGCTCCTTCAAATTGAGACTGCGGTGAAAAGGCTTGTGCCCAACGTTTATACAACTCAACATCGGTTAGCACTTCCCACACTCGTTGCGGTGTCGCCGAAATTTCGACGTAATAATTTAGCGTAAGCATGATTTCTCTCCCTGAACCTTTCTTGACGCTAGCCCATACTCAGGAAAAATCAAACCACACGACCAATTTATCTACCTGCCCCCTTCATTTTCCGACAGACTAAGAAGTTCTCGCTTGTAAACCGCCACTGCGATGCGCCGTAAAACGAACCCAACATGTGTTCAGTATGATTGCGAGCACTATTAAACTCATCCCAACAATTTGACTTTGACTCATTCGGTCTTCAAAAAACAGGCTCTGCCAAACCGCAGTGAACAATAAGTTAGTAAAAATGAGTGGCGCAAGTTGAGAGCCACTGCTTGCCAGTTTATATGCTTTGGAGCGAAAAACTTGGGTGTTAATGATCATCAGAGACATCATACCGATCCACAGCGTATTTGAAGAAATCTCAGGCGCCATAACACTCATATTAAGTAACGCGTCGAAGTCGTTAAACAAAGTTAGCGGCAACAGAAATACGGCAGCAAAACCAAACGCCCAAAAGTTGATTTCTAGCGGCGACATATTTGTTTTACTCACTTTATATAACGTAAGCTGAGAACCAGAATTGAAGAGTCCACCAGCCAAGCCGAGCAATAAATCCGCTCGCCATGTGATCTCACTTCCACCGCCCGCCAACATAACCACACCAGTGAACGCCATTGCTAATGCCGCCAATGTTGAAACACGAATGCGCCCCCTCATGAACAGCTTTTCAACCAAGGGAATAAATAATGGGCCAGTAGCAAACAAAACGACCCCCTCAACGAGCGTTAACGTTTGTAATGACGCGATAAAGCAAAGTTGTGACAAACCGATACAAAGAGCACGCAATAAAATAGGCTTTAGCGTGCCCGCTTTAGGAAAGGTAAGGTTTTTCACACGAAGTAAGATAAGCAAGATAAGCGCAGGCACCAAAAAACGTAAGAAGCTAAATAGTGTGACGGAAAGTTCGCCTGACAACTGCTTTGCTAACAGTCCAGTAACAGATAAGCTTAACGTAGACATCAACATGAAAAGGATAGATTTATTTACAGCATTCATTCAATACTCCTTAATATATGGAGCATTTTAAAAGACATCACTTATCGTAAATAGCGAGTAATATTAACCATTGATGTAAGAAAAACTTACAGTTTAACTTATCTATCACCAGCTACGGTTTTTAAATTATGCGGAAACTAGTCCCCTTAAAGTCCATCTACGCATTTGTTGCAGTAGCTGAGTCTGGCAGCATGACAGAAGCAGCACAGATATTAAGTGTGAGCCACTCAGCCGTAAGTCAGGCAATTAAATCGCTGGAGAGTCAAGTCAACAAGCCTCTATTTGATCGCATAGGCAGACAAGTTCAACTCAACGCGGACGGTAAAAAGTATTACAGGAAGGTGGCACCCGCTTTAGAGCAAATTGTCGATGCAACGGAAGCACTCATCCAAGATCAGAACTTGCAGCGTGTTACGCTCAATATGGTGAATTCATTGGCTCTTCACTGGTGGATTCCTCGAATGTCAGATTTACAAGGGTTTGCTCCTCAATTAGACGTTCGTTTATCAAACCTGTCTGGCAGATTCAATTTAGAACAAGAAGGTATCGACGCGGCCTTGGTGCATGGAAATCCCGAAGAATGGCAGGATTACTACTGCGAAAAGCTCAGTGAAGATGAACTGGTTTTGGTGTGCAGTCCTGAATTGATAGCGAAGACCAAGGACTCAAACATCACTCAACTCTTAAAGCAGTATCCCATCATTGAAGTTACTAACGAACGAAGAAAAAATGACTGGAACGTGTGGCTGGACGCGACGGGTATCCAGCGACCTAAAAATAAAAAACCAATCACTTTTAACATGTCGATACAAGCCGTCCAGGCCACAACTCGTCGTTTGGGGTTATTGGTCACTCATCGCTTGTTTGTGAAGGATGACATCAAATATGGTCAGCTAATCGAGCTGGGTGAACCCGTCATTAATCCTCATCAACAGCTTTACTTTGTATGCCCGCCACACAAGCTAAAGCTTGAATCGTTTCATCTGTTGCGATCTTGGCTACAACAATCATTCAACTATTAGAAACTTTTGTTAAGCACATTCACTGAAAAACTAGTATAAAGTTAGAAGAGCACTTTTCATCCAAGGATGGTTTATGAAGCAGTATCAAATATGGCTAAGCGCACTCTGTTTTGCAGTATCTTTGAGTACGACCGCTGAAGTAGAAAATGATAACCGCCTTTCAGAACAAGGGATCTCCACGGCAATTATTGGGGGTCAGCAGGCTACCCAAAACCAACTTCCTTTTTTTGCACGTCTTATTCTACATAAAACTGGCGCGAATCAGTTTGCCAATATTTGTGGGGGAACCATTGTAAACGACCGCTTCATTTTAACTGCGGCTCACTGCGTAGAACCAAGCGTTTTTACTGACGGCTGGACAATCAACGACCTACGAGTGTTAGTCAAAAACCCTACGATGAATGACGTGTTTGTTGAAGAATTCAAAGATGTTCGCTCTATCACGATTCATCCTGATTATGTGCCTAGCGATTTATGGATTAATGACATCGCTGTCCTTGAATTGACTAGACCTATCACCGATAACGTCCAATCCATCACTTTACCGCAAGACTTTGGAGACTACAGCAGCAAGTCAGTTTATCAGATATTCGGTTTAGGTCAGACCTCAACCAATGATGAAAGCCCCCCTAACTATTTACGCTGGGCAGAAGTAAAACCCCTTACCGACACCCAATGCGCTTCGTTGGTAACAGGGTTTAACGCTCAGGAAAGTTTATGTGCGAATGGATTTCCTGAACGAAGCTACACTGGTATCTGTCGTGGTGACTCAGGCGGTCCTCTCACCTATCAAGACAATAATGGCATGTATCAGCAAATTGGCATTGTGAGCTACGGTTCTTCAGTTTGCGAATCCGCTGCGATTCCAAGTGTGTTTACCGAGATTTTGAACTATGCAACATGGATTGAGACCCAAACCAGCTCAGGTGTAAAAACCAGTTATAACGCCCTCTTAGCAAGTTCGGAAGATTATCATAGCGAAGGGGACTCTGGCTTTGAGCCTGTCGATACCAACACATCTGGCTTTGGTAACAACGGCAGCAGTGGCGGCGGTGCTCTCGGATCAGGATTGATCATGCTTGGAGGCTGGTTTGGTTGGCTAAGACACCGCAGAAATGATTCGCGCTCCTAGTAGCGTCAACAAGACATCATAATATCTTGCGCTTAACGCGAGAGTTAATGATGTCTTCAATCATCTTTTGCTCTTTTTTCGCTTTTTCATAGTTCTGCTTAGTACGCCAACGATCAAGCACTTTTTCTAACCCTTGAACGCGTGCGTGCTTGTGTTCTAGCGTTTTCTGTACAGATGCACATTCCGCTTGCATAACGGCTTGCTCTTGCTCGTGGTGACGAAGCATTCTTTGTAGCATTTGGTCAACACGATTAAAGTTCATCAAAGCCGCGCTCGTCAGCGTCGGGCCGGTTCGGGTTGATTGTCCAGCGTGGCCTTTCAACGCCGACAACTGTTCCAATTGCATTGAAAGATGGGAGTGACGCTGACGCATGGCATCAAGTTGTTGGCCCACACGGTCACGCTGTTTTTCTTCCATTTGCTGTAACTTGCCTACGGCTTTTAACTTGGATTTCATTTCAGCCTTGTCACTCCCATTTGATTAAGCACTTTGAAAAAGCTGCGCGAGCTCGGTCAAACTGGTTGGGTAATCTACAGACTCATTGGCAGCTTGTTGTAGATATGCACGCAAGTTTGGATACATAGCAACAGATTGATCTAACTCAGGATCTTGTCCTGGTTGATAACCCCCTAATGGCAGTAACTCTTTAACCTGAAGGTAGTTGGAGTACATTTGACGGAAGTTATTCGCAATCGTGCTGTGTGCGTCCTGCGTACAAGTATTCATACAACGGCTAATAGACGCGTTGATATCTATAGCAGGATAATGCCCTTGCTCAGCCAGTTGACGTGATAAAACGACATGCCCATCTAAGATGGCGCGCGCGGAATCCACGACAGGATCTTGTTGGTCGTCACCTTCTGCCAATACGGTGTAAATTGCCGTTAAGCTACCATGTTGATTTTCACTGTTACCCGCTCGCTCTAGGAGTTGAGGTAACACGCTGAAGACTGAGGGCGGATAACCACGAGAAGCTGGAGGCTCTCCGAGCGAAAGAGCGATTTCGCGCTGTGCCATGGCGTATCGGGTTAGAGAATCCATTAGAAGTAGAACGTCTTTGCCTTGGTCTCGGAAATACTCTGAAACGCGATGACAAAGTAGTGTCGCTCTTAACCTCATTAGCGGGGATTCATCAGCAGGAGCCGCGATAATGATCGCTTTCTTGCGCGCTTCTGGGGTTAAGTTTCTCTCAATGAACTCACGTACTTCTCTGCCTCGCTCACCGATAAGCCCGACCACAATTACATCGGCCTCCGTGTTTTTGGTGATCATCCCCATTAACACACTTTTACCGACGCCACTGCCAGCCATCAAACCAATACGTTGGCCTTTGCCTACCGTCAATAGTCCATTAATCGCTCGCACGCCCACGTTGAGTGGTGTATCAACTGGGCGTCGCTTCAGTGGGTTAATCGGTTTTGGTTCAAGTGAAACTCGATCTCCCCCCTTAAGCGGTGCCCCGTCATCTAACGGCTCACCTAAACCATTCAGTACGCGTCCTAACCACTGAGAGCTTAGCTGCACGGTACTGTCACCATCAAGAGGGATGACTTTTGCACCTGCAAACAGACCGCCTAAACGGCGGATAGGCATGAGGTAAGCAATAGTGTGTTCAAAGCCCACAACTTGCGCTTCGATCATATCGCCTTCCGCGGTTTCTACGAGACAACGCTGCTCAAGCTTAAACCGACACCCTACGGCTTGTAACATTAAGCCGTTTACTTTTATCAATCGCCCTGTTACGCGAGCAACAGGGATTGAATCAAGCGAAGCCAAGGCTTCGCTCAAACGCTCACTTAATAGTTCATGGCTTAGGGTATTACTCATGCTCAGACTCTACCTGTGGAATACTGACTTCATCCAAAAGGTGTTGCTTTACATTGTCCATACAGGCTTCCAAACGAGAGTCGCAGCTCGCATCCGCTTCTGCGTCATCAGTCACTAACTGACAGCCACCAATAGGAAGCTCCGTATTAGGGACCAGTTTCCAAGATTGCGGCAAATCAGCATTGATGTGAGTAATACGCTCTAAATCTTGCGGATTTAAATGCACAGTTACTGTTTCCGCTTTACCAGGCATGGCAGACAATGTCTCGTCCACCAAAGCTAGGATCTGCTGAGGCATTAAAGTGAGCTCGGCACGAATCACTTGCTGAGCTACCTTTTGTACCAGTTCACAAATCATATGGCGTTGTTGCTGTTCTTTTTCATCTTGCCAACGAGAAAGGGCGTGAAAAAGTTCATTGACAGGCTTCGCCGCCTCCAAAAAGCCTTGCTTTCCAGACTGCTCACCGGAAACAAAGCCTTTTTGGAAACCTTCTTTTTGGCCTTCCAACAGACCTTGTTGCTTGCCCTGTTCGATACCTTGGCGTAAGCCTTCCTCATGTCCTTGTTGCAAACCTTGTTGAAAACCTTCTTCAAGTTGCTGTTGGATATCAATTTGAGGTTCTTGCCAGCCTTGGTTATCTAGCCCGAATTCGTCTTCGATAGTCTTAGGTTGCGCTAAAGGCGGAAAACGGTGTAAACGATACCCGTTCGGAGGCAATCGCATAGTACTTGATTTTGTCTCTAGCATGACCTTACTCCACCGTTGGCTCTTCATAGAGAAGCAGCTGAACTTCACCAGATTCATCCAGCTCACGTACCATTTGCATGATGTCTTGACGTGCTTTTTGAACTCGACTTAACGCAACAGCACCGCGTGCGTCCATGTCATCTTCTAGCGCTTTCACCATACGTTGCGGCATTGAACGCTTAATAGCTTGTTGTAAGGTAATATCGGAACCTTTTAGCGCAACAGCCCACAACTCTAGCGGGATTTGCTGCACCAACATGTCCATAGTTTCTTCGCGTTGTCGGCCAAGAACCATAAAGTCGAACATGTTTTCTTCAATTGCATTAACAACATCTTCATCATGCAACTTCAGCATTTCCATCAATGAACCACGGTCACCTTCAAAGCGGTTAATGATATCTGCTGCTTGCTTAACACCTGATAACGGCGTGCTTTGACTTGCGGATACTTTTTCGATGCAACGCTCAACGAGTTCATGCAAATCAACGGCAACTTGATGATCGATATCTTGCAATTGAGCAATACGGAACAAGATTTCGTCATGGTAATCTTGTGGCAAGTGCTTCAATACCGCTGAAGAGCTGTCTGCTGGCAAATACGCTAGAAAAATTGCTTGCATTTGTGGGTGCTCGTTCACAATGAAACGAGCGAGAGTTTCTGCTTCCACCCACTGTAAGCGCTGCATATTGTTGCGAATTTCATCGCCATATAAGGTATTTAATAACCCTTTTGCCAAATCGTTACCCAATGCTTTACGCAATGTATTAGATAGGTATTCCTTAGAGGCTCCTCGAATACCGCTGTGCTCACGGAAATCTTCAAAGAAAGTTTGAATAACACCACGAGCAGAATCGCTCTTAATGCCATTTAACTTCGCCATTGCACGAGTCACACGCTGGGTTTCATCACGGCTAAAGTGTTGCAAAACCTTCGCTGCGGCATCCTCGCCCATGCCTAATAGCACGAGCGCGGTTTGTTCAACATAACTAAGCGTCTGCTTTGATAGAACTGTGTTCATTGATGTTTACCCATTGTTTCAGTATTTCGGCTACGCGCTCTGGCTCTTCATTAGCAATAAGCTGTAGGTGTTTCAATTGAATTTCTAATGGCGAACCTGCTGGTGGTAGCATGTCGCTGTTTACATCTAAACCTGAAGAGGCTGAGATGCCTTTTTCAGATAGGCGGCGATCAAGTACTTCTTCATGCTCGCGCTCTTCACGCGTTTGCAAGTTTTCGTAGTCAGGTTCTTCCTGAGGCTCAGCAAAATTTAGCTCAGGCACAGGTTTATCAACGCCAGTTAGGTGCATGATTAATGGACGCAGTACGAAGAAGATCATCGCCAAGCCTAACAAGCCACCAATAACGTAGCGTATTGGCTGCTGTACTGTAGGGTCTTGCCACCACGGCAGTGCAGGAGGAGCATCAATTTCGATTGGGGTGAAGTTGAAACTCATTAAACTTAAGCTGTCACCTCGTGTGGCAGAGATACCAACAGCATCCATGATCATGTTTGAGATTTGCTCTTTATCGGCTTCACTCCACGCCACACCATCTGGCGAAGCTTTGGAGTTCAACAGAACCGAGACACTAAGCTTTTCTATTTGGCCTTGTTGGTATTGAGTACGACGAACACTACTACCTACAGCATATTGACGATTCACTTCAGATCGCGCATTCGTGTTTTGGCTGTCGTTCGTTTCCACTTCACCAGATCCTGTCACTGGCGGTTGGTTACTTAGAGAACCAGGAACACCCAACGCAATTTGATCAACCGAGTTGTTATGAATGGTGTGCTCATTACGCACAACCGGCGCGTTATCCAAAATTTCTTGTGTTTCTTCAACTTGGCTAAAATCCAGATCGGCAGCGACTTGTACTCGGAAGTTACTCGGCCCCACAATCGGCGTAAGCATATCTGCTGCGCGTTGGATGATCTGTTTTTCAACACTCTTCTGGTATTCAAGATATTTCGCATTTACTTTACCAGCTTCCGCAGAAGCGACATCCGCACTAAGAAGACGGCCATACTGGTCAATGACAGAAACAAATTCTGGCTTCATTGCCGTGACACTGCCGACCACTAGGTTAATGATCGCTTCAACTTGTTCAGGCTTTAAGTCTTCACCAGGTTTGAGCTCAAGCATGACAGATGCTGAAGGATTCTCACTGTTTTGGCGGACGAATAGAGTTTGACGAGGTATTGCTAAATGAACACGCGCGTTCGCTACTGAGTTCAAAGACATGATAGTACGTACTAACTCACCTTCTAAACCATGACGATAACGCGCCGTTTCCATAAATTGGCTCGTACCAAGAGAGCTATCTTCCTTGAGCGAATCCAAACCTGTCGGCAGCTTAGCTTTGACACCTTTTGATGCAAGCAACATGCGTACCTTCGCAACCTCACCTTCTGGTACAAGAACTTGTCCATTTTGCTCTTGCATGCGGTAGCTTACGCCTTCGCTTTCTAATACCGACACAATTTCGCCGATATCAAAACGCTCTTGCTGGCTATATAGCGGACGAAAGCTCTGCGAGGAACTCCATAGTGCAACCACAATAATCGCTGCAACAATCGCAGCTAACACCGCAGATAGCACTAAGTTTCTCTGACTGCTAGACCAGATTTGCTTCAGCTTCGTTGTCACATCGTCCATGCCGTTGGCAGTAGAAAATGTCTGTGCTGTGCCGGTAGCCATAGCTGTGTTTCCGGCGACTTGGGGGGTTAGTTCTGACATGAATTACACCGGCATCTTCATAATATCTTCAAATGAGGTCACGACTTTGTTGCGCACTTGCATCAAAGCATTAAAGGACAAGCTGGCTTTTTGGCTCGCGACCATTGCACCAACTAGGTCATCACTTTTTCCTGTTTCTACGGCCGTCATTTTTTGACTAGCCACTGATTGATGTTGATTCACTGTATCCAACACATTTGTCATCGCTTGTGAGAACGATAAAGGTGCGTTTAGTGATTGTTGATCTAAAGGATTTGCACTCACGATAAACTCTGGCGGCTGCACTTGTGCCTGCATCGCCTGCATTTTTGACAACATAAGTTGCTCTGCCGAGACCGCATGAGTAGGTTGACTTGCCATCTATTTTTTCTCCTATTAGGCAGCCGAGCCTAGTGCCGACTGTAAATCAATACCATGTTCTCGCATTGCTGCGAGCTTGTAGCGTAGCGCTCGAGTAGAGACTCCAAGCGCGTTTGCGGTTTTCGTTCGGTTTCCACCAAACTGACGTAACTTTTCCAAAATAAACTGATATTCAGCTTGCTTCTTCGCTTCTACATGACCAAAACTTGAAGTTGGCTCTGCTGTAGGAACTGACGCGACAAGCTCAATAGGCAGCATCAGGTCATGGGCTGTAATGTAATCACCATGACGCATGACCAAAGCGCGTTGAATGACATTTTCCAACTCACGAATATTGCCCGGCCAGTGATACTGACTCAGCGCACTAATCGCATCTTGGGATAGGTGACAGCGGCTGCTATCTTGATACTTTTCAATAAAGAATTGGCTAATCGGTAGAATGTCCTCTTTTCTTTCACGCAAAGGCGGCCAGTGCAGAGGCAGCACATCTAATCGATAATAAAGATCTTCACGGAACGTGCCTTTTTGAACTTCCTCACGTAAGTCTTTGTTGGTTGCCGCAATAACACGAATATCGAGCTGAACGGCTTTATGGCTACCAACACGTTCTACTTCACGCTCTTGAAGGACGCGTAACAATTTCGCTTGAACCGCAGGTGACATTTCACCAATCTCGTCAAGCAGAATCGTCCCGCCATTTGCTTCTTCAAACTTACCGCTTTGAGAATTTGTCGCTCCGGTGAACGCGCCTTTTACATGACCGAATAGCACAGCCTCTAACATTGACTCTGGAATGGCGGCACAGTTAACCGCCACAAATGGACCATTGATACGCGGAGAGTGCTCATGCACATATCGCGCCAGCACTTCTTTACCCGTTCCCGATTCACCTGTAATAAGCACACTCGCGTTAGTACATGCTGCACGATGCGCCAATTGCAGAACTTGTTTGCTTCTCCAAGACTCCGCAACAATGTTGGCCATTGGCTTACCTAACGCTTCAACACGTTTAAGCAGATTAACCAACTGATTAGATTCAAACGGGCGTAATAGATAATCAGTAGCGCCCGCTTTCATCGTCTCAGCAGCCAAGATGCCTTGTTCTTGGTCGACAATCGCAATAACAACACCCGAATTTCGCTGCTTTTGGTGACACGCGACAAACTCACGAACACACATATCCGGCAGCGTAGAGCTCACTAAAGTGATTTCTGCTCGCTCTTCAAGCAAAGCGCCTCGACCAGTACGAGTGTGTTTCGCGGTGTAACCTGCATTTTGCAACACATCCAATACTGGTTGAGCAAGAGCTTCATTTGGCTCAACCAACAAAATTTTCGTTTTCGTCATCATTGAACCTTAACTTTCGTTTGTTGATTTTGTGATTGTAGATCTGGGTGGTGTTTCGTAGCCGTATACTCGTTGTCCCTCACTAAACGCAGGGTGACACGTCGGTTTTTTGCTTGGCCATTAACCGAGTTATTGCTGGCAATTGGGTAACGTGAACCATGAGCTCGTGTTTCGATCATCGACTCGTCGACCCCAAGCTCAATCAAAGCATTGGTGACTTGCTCTGCTCGAGTACGTGACACAGAAAGGTTCGTTAAACTTGAACCAACGTTATCGGTGTGACCGTCGATGAGGATTTTGGTCACTCGATCATCCACAGATACATAGCTATACAGCGCTTCTAGTGTTGCTTTCTGTCCACGACTTAACGTCTTCTGACCAAACTCAAATGAGAGCGCCATATCCCTTGCCTCTGAAAAAGACAATTTAGGCAATCGCGCGCGACACGCATTAAATGATTTCAATGCGTTTTGAATTTGAAGAGTAGGAATCACAATCTCTGAAACAGAGGAAGCATTACTTCCTTTAAGTGACAGCGTCACCCAACTACCCGAAGCAATTGAATCCATGAATTCTTCAGCGCCTTTATTAAAGATGAAACGCTGAGACGGCTTAGTAAATTCAAGGGAACCAAATTCTTTTCTATAAAGCTCATCACCCCAAGGAGCATTTTGAGTTGTTAAAGCAATCGTTTTCCATTTATTGTTTTCATATTCTATATCGGAAATAAAATAGAATTTATTATTAGGTTCCGCTAGGAAATAAAACTTCCCATAGTCTTTATTTGATTGCAACAAGTTGCATTTGAATTTATTTCCCTCATATGTCCATTTAGAGAGGTCCATAGGGATTGTTAAGACTTCTTCTGAATATGACACTTTTGAAAAAATAAAACTGATAACAATAATTGTGTTACAAATTATCAAACGGACATGATTCATGTATATCTTACATTCCCATGACTTAAACCGTTTAATTAAATATGCCACCAAGCCGAGAGAACTGGCATAGCTAATCATTTTAATTACCTATTCTGAATATTAAAATTGGTTACAAAACGCTCAAGAGAGCACGCTTAGCCTCCAACGGAAGCTTTAAGCATAAAAAAACAGTATCTTATAATTTATTTATTTGAAGTTGTTGTTACGCCATAAAGGCAATTTAAAAAATCTATAACAACTAAAACGCTCAACATTGTTATTTTATTTATTAAGCGATTTATAAAGAAAACTAACTCTTTTTAAATTTCATTAAAAGATTATGACTATATGAACAAAGCAACATGTGAACTAAAGTCACAATCTTAGAGTTTGGAGCTAAAAGATCATTAAAATTTCTGTGTAGACTACACGCCATTAAGTTAAAACACTTTCGATTGTTAACGCACGGTAAAATATAAATGGAAAATAGAGTTAGCGAGCCTATTTCTGATAGTCAACTACTTGATGTAGAATTATTAGGCAAACCTATTCATATCATTCGTGAGAAGCTCGATAATTTAATTTCAGAATCTTGCTCAAATCTTACGACTGAATTACAAAATTGGCTCAGCACAGGAAAAGTGGAAGCTAGCTTAACCTCAGTAGACTTGCACCGCTTTACATCGGTTGAGATGGACAAAGAGCAAACGTCGACCTATCAACATCAGGAAGGCGGCATGGTATTCATCCATGGTAACCCCCACACGCTAATAAAGTTGGCTGATAGATTTTATGGTGCAAGTGCAGAGCGCTCAGCCGCTACTCTGACGGCCAGTGACTTACGTTTACAAGAGCGCATCAGTCGAATCATCATCGGTTGGCTTGCTCCTGGTGAAATGTGGGACACGGGTGAGTATGAGACCCCTAGAGGTATTGGCATTAACGTTCAATTAAACATTGCGTTTGACGATCATCAAGGCTCAATTCATCTCAAGCTAGATGGTCATCTTATTCAAACGCTAATCGAGCAGCTTGAACTGCAGCCTGATACCGATTTGTTTCAACCTTTCTGTCGTTCTTTAGAGACGACCCCCGTTCGACTGAACGTTGTTCTAAGTAAAAAGAAGATGCCTTTAAGTGATGTGGTTGGCTTACAACCCAACGATATTTTACCTATTGAGCTTCTTAACACGGTTCCAGTAAGCATTGGCAACCAATCTCTATTTACAGGTCGTATTGCCGAGCAAGACGGCCAACTTGTTTTGATCTTTAACCCTGATAAGGAACCGCAGCGATGAGCGAAGCGCTAGAAACTAATGCATTCGACGCAGAAGAACTGAACTTTGATGATTTTCAATTAGAAGACTTTGAAGCCGAAGATACGCTCCAACAAGAACCAGCCACTGCGGAACGTGACCTTAGCTTTTTCAAAAGCATTCCTGTCACAGTCACGCTGGAAGTTGCGAGTAAGGAGATCCCACTTGGGGACTTAATGAAAGCGGGTGAAGGCACGGTTATCGAGTTGGAAAAGCTCAATGGCGAGCCTTTAGACGTGAAAGTAAACGGTTCTCTTATGGGCCACGCTGAAGTTGTCGTTGTCAATGATAAGTATGGACTTCGTCTGATCGATGTACATGACTCTGCATTGAGTGGCGTTGGTCAATAATCTTAGGTAGGCATCACAATGAAAAATCTGAGCGCTTGGCACCGTTGGTTACCTCTTTTGGTATTGGTGTCACTTTTGTTTGCTTTCCCAACAATGGCGGCTGACAACGGCTTAACTATCTTTTCCGTTTCTGATGGCGACACACAACAAGAATACAGCGTTAAACTGCAAATTCTGTTGTTGATGACGGCGCTCAGTTTTCTTCCAGCATTTATTTTGATGGCGACGAGCTTTACTCGAATTGTCGTTGTCCTTGCGATTTTGCGCCAAGCTCTTGGTCTTCAACAAAGCCCACCTAATAGAGTGTTGGTCGGGATCGCTCTCGCATTGACGTTGCTGATTATGCGCCCTGTCTGGAGCGATATTTATGAAAATGCGTTTCAGCCATACGACAACGGCGAAATCACGCTAATACAGGCTTTTTCTGTTGCAGAGAAACCAGTGAGAGAGTTCATGCTGGCACAGACGCACCAAAGCTCTCTTGAACAAATGTTACGTATTGCCAATGAGCCTCTCGACCAAAACGTTGAGGATATTTCATTTGCCGTTGTCTTGCCTGCATTTGTCATTAGTGAACTAAAAACCGCCTTCCAAATTGGTTTTATGCTTTTCATCCCGTTTTTGGTCATCGACTTGGTTGTCGCCAGTGTCCTGATGGCAATGGGTATGATGATGCTATCACCTTTAATTGTCTCACTTCCCTTTAAGTTGGTGGTATTTGTACTCGTGGATGGTTGGGCAATGACAGTTGGCACCTTATCTGCCAGCTTCGGTTAACTAGGAGCAGTTATGACCCCAGAACTAACCGTAACGTTATTTTCCGATGCAGTATGGCTGATCATTTTGATGGTTGCCGTATTGGTTGTTCCAGGCTTAATTGTCGGTTTGTGTATCGCCGTATTTCAGGCTGCCACACAAATCAACGAGCAAACACTCAGCTTTTTGCCACGTTTGCTCGTTACCTTATTAATGGTGATTTTTGCAGGTCACTGGATGCTCCGTAAGATCATGGAACTGTTTGATTTCTTGTTCCACAACATACCAGGGATGATTGGCTAATGGCCATCACATTTGCAGAGCTCTCGGCGATACTCGGTCAACTCTGGTGGCCGTTTTTTCGTGTGGGAGCCGTATTTATTTCAATGCCTTTCTTTGGTGATGCAATTATTCCTGTTTGGGTTCGTACTTTACTGGCCCTCTCGATCGTTGTCATTACTGGACCGTTAATGCCACCCATGCCACAAGTCGAATTATTCTCTATGACTTCCCTGTTCCTTGCTTTTGAGCAAGCTATTTGGGGGGTAATGTTTGGGTTAATTTTGCACATGCTCTTTAACGTTTTCACCATGCTTGGTCAGGTGATTTCTCTGCAAATGGGCTTAGGTATGGCGATGATGAATGATCCTATTAACGGGCTTTCTGTCGCCATTTTGGGACGCATATTTCTGATTTTCTCAACCTTGTTGTTTCTTGCGCTAGAAGGACACTTACTCGTCATAGATATCGTGATTCAAAGCTTTGTTGTTTGGCCAGTCGGATCTGGTATCACATCGCTTTCTCTGCAAGGTGTTGTCAATATTTTCGGTTGGATGTTTGCCTCTTCACTAGCTTTGGCTTTACCCGCTATTGTTTCCATGCTTCTAGCCAACATCAGTTTTGGTGTAATGAACCGAGCCGCACCATCACTTAATGTCTATGCGTTAGGTTTTCCTATGACGATGCTGCTGGGTCTATTCAGCGTATTAATCTCAGTTTCTGGTGTTCCTGGTCGCTACACGGCGCTCGTTCACGACACCATTAGACACTTGAGTAACTTTATGTTGGGGGGAGCATGAGCGATCAATCTTCTCAAGACAAAACTGAAAAAGCCTCACCGCAGAAGGTAAAGAAAGCCCGTCAGGAAGGACAAATTCCTCGCGCGAAAGAGTTTACTACTGCGGTTATATTTCTAGCGGTGGCGCTCTACTTTTACTCTCAGCTTAATAGTATTTGGGAAAGCATGTCGGGGATCTTTCGCTACAACATGATGCTGACGCGAGCCGACCTAGAAAATCCTAAACAACTTGTCGAGCAATTGGGACAAAGTTTAGCGGTCATCATCGACATGCTATTACCATTGTTTACCGTCATTATTATCGTGACCTGTGGTAGTAGCCTTGTGCTAGGCGGCTGGATGTTCCGTCCCGCGAACGTGATGCCAAAGCTCAGCAAAATTAATCCTTTGAGCGGGATAAAGCGCATTTTTTCGACCCGCTCAGTGGTTGAGCTCTTAAAGTCGACGTTCAAAGTAGCCGTCATCTTCGGCATCTTATATGGTTATTTAGACAACCACTTACAGCCATTACTTGGTATGCAAAACCTCCCACTAAGCCAAGGTTTTTCTCTAGTAATGTCAATTCTGTTTGAAGGCTTACTCTTAATGGGCTTCGCCTTGTTGTTATTTGGGGTTATCGACATTCCTTATCAGCGTTGGGAACACCTAAAAGAACTCCGCATGACGAAACAAGAATTGAAAGAGGAATTTAAAAATAATGAAGGTCGTCCGGAAGTAAAGCAACGTATTCGTCAAATACAGCAACAGTTTGCGCGCCGTAAGATCGATAAAATGGTGCCGACAGCTGACGTGATCATCACAAACCCAACGCACTACGCAGTCGCACTGAAATACGAGCCTTCGCTTTCTGACGCGCCCTTTGTCGTCGCAAAAGGCGTAGACGAAACTGCTATGCACATTCAACGTATCGCCCGAGAAAACAAAGTGGAAATCATTAACTCCCCGCCACTTACCCGTTCGATTTATCACACGACGGCGATTGAACAAGCAATCCCAAGCCAACTGTACATCGCAGTGGCACATATTCTTACTTACGTTTTGCAATTGAAAGCCTTTCGTAAAGGTGAGGGAAAAGAGCCAATTCCTTTACCTCATTTTTCGATTCCAAAACATTTGCAGCACTGATTAACCCGCGTTTATCCAAGGACACGAAAGTATGCTTAACCGGTTAAAACAACTTCAAACATCAACCAAAGGCTACGTTGGCATTCCAATCGTCTTGCTAATGATATTAGCAATGGTGATTCTTCCTTTGCCTCCTCTGCTACTGGATGCGCTGTTTACCTTTAATATCGTCTTAGCAATCCTAGTATTGCTGGTCAGCACAACCGCAAAGCGACCATTAGATTTCTCTGTTTTTCCAACTATTTTGCTGGTCGCAACATTATTACGTCTCACATTGAACGTGGCTTCTACGCGAATTGTACTCCTAGAAGGACATAATGGTGGTGACGCAGCGGGTAAGGTCATTCAAGCATTCGGTGAAGTCGTCATTGGCGGTAACTACGTCGTTGGTATGGTGGTGTTCGTCATCTTGATGATCATCAACTTCGTCGTAATCACCAAAGGTGGTGAACGTATTTCTGAGGTTTCAGCCCGCTTTACGTTGGATGCTTTACCAGGCAAACAAATGGCAATTGATGCCGACTTAAACGCTGGCCTTATCGATCAGGAAACGGCTCGCTTACGCCGTAAAGAAGTCGCCAACGAAGCCGATTTTCATGGTTCGATGGATGGTGCATCAAAGTTTGTGCGTGGCGATGCCATCGCAGGTTTGTTGATTCTGTTTATCAATATCATTGGTGGTATTAGTATTGGTGTCTTCGAGCATGGACTCGCTGCGTCTGACGCCTTTAAAACTTATGCCCTACTCACAATCGGTGATGGTCTAGTTGCTCAAATTCCTTCACTACTATTGGCAACGGCTGCCGCGATTATCGTTACGCGAATTAATGATAGCGATAATGGCATGTCGGAAACCATGCAAAAGCAATTACTGGCAACTCCTGCAACGCTATTTACTGTCGCAGGTATTATGGCGGTAATCGGTATGGTACCGGGTATGCCACACCTAGCCTTTTTTGCGTTTGCTGGCGCATTAGCGTTCGCAGGGTGGCGTCAAACCAAGAAGCCAGTGCAAGACTCCCAGATTGAAGAGGTCGAAGCACTTTCACAAGCGATGCAAGACGATGATACACCGCTGACATGGGATGATATTCCTCACGTCCAAACATTATCACTTGCGCTTGGTTACCGACTCGTCCATCTAGTCAACAAAGAGCAAGGGGCTCCTTTATCACAACGTATCCGCGGTGTGCGTCGAAACCTTTCTGAACAAGTTGGCTTTTTATTACCTGAAGTTCGTATTCGTGACAACCTAAGCCTCAAGCCAAACCAATACACAATTTCTCTAAATGGCGAAGTCATTGAGCAAGGTTTTATTGAACCAGAGCGTTTAATGGCGATAGCGGTTGGCGAAACTTACGGTGAGGTAGATGGCATTTTGGGTAGCGATCCTGCTTATCAGTTGCCAGCTGTGTGGATTGAGCATCAAGATAAAGCAAAAGCACTTAATATGGGTTACCAAGTTGTCGATGATGGCACTGTTATTGCCACTCATATTAGTAAAATCATGAAGACAAACCTTGCAGAATTGTTTACGCACGACGATGTGGAAGCAATAACCCAGCGTTTGACACAACAAGCCCCGAAACTAGCAGAAGCATTAGCAGCAGCACTTAATCCAGCGCAGCAGCTGAAAGTATATCGTCAGCTTTTATTAGACCAAGTGCCACTAAAAGATATTCGCACGATTGCCAACACAATGTTGGAATCCGCGGAAAATACAAAGGACCCGATCCTACTTGCATCTGATGTGCGCTGTGCACTAAAGCGTACGCTTGTTAACTTAATTGCAGGACAAAAGAACGAGTTAAATGTCTACGCACTGTCTGATGAGCTAGAACAAATGCTACTAACTTCACTGCAACAAGCACAATCTTCTGGTACGGTAACACTAGATAGCTTCCCAATTGAGCCAAACATTCTTGGTCAGTTCCAACAAAACTTGCCATTGATCAGACAACAGCTTAAGCAACAGGGGCTACCTCCGATCCTTCTCGTTATGCCACAGCTGCGCCCTCTTCTAGCGCGTTACGCTCGTACATTTACACAAGGGCTGGCAGTATTGTCTTACAACGAAATCCCAGAAAACAAACAAATCAATGTGGTAGGAAACCTTGGTTAATCTTATTTCAACACATGCGATGTACGAACATTTGGTTGGTCTCGCAGTACAACATATCGTCACGGATGACGATCAATTAGTCTTTGATGCTTTAAAACACAATGATGTCCAACACGCATGCCAAGCAATTAGGGAAGCTCAATCAGGGGAAGTAGAATTCCAACACCTGACGTTGAGATTTGGTATGCGTGGAGAACAAAGTGTCTATCAATTCAAACTCTCTGAACAAATGCAGTACTGCCTGGATTTGTTCAGTCTTTACCTTGCACTAAGACAAACACAATTTCAGTTAGAAGCCTTTCACCACGACTTGATTAGTAATGTTGTCGTGCCGA
Organism: Vibrio sp. 1731; assembly: GCF_033339955.1. Taxonomy (NCBI): domain Bacteria; kingdom Pseudomonadati; phylum Pseudomonadota; class Gammaproteobacteria; order Vibrionales; family Vibrionaceae; genus Vibrio; species Vibrio sp. 1731. The sequence goes on from NZ_JAWOVO010000002.1 coordinate 65,745, forward strand.
TTCGCGTTGATGCATTACTGTGGGAGCCTGGGGTTTATTTTCTCGAACAGACGATTCAATTCCACTCTTCTGCTTTTCAACATGTGATTCCTTCTCTTCAAGCTGATGAAACGTTATGTGATCGTGATAAAGTCGCCACACTCACCAAAAAGTTAAAAGAGAATGCATATTCACTTTGGTTTGAAGTCGCGACATCGCAAGTGAACTTCGAGCGCGTCGCAGACTTTAGTCCCGATATGATCAAATTGTCAGTCACACTAGAAGATAAAGAAGAAAGACACGCTTTCCTACCTATTGCTAAGTTCTTAAGAAAGCATAAATATACTTGGGTTGCCGGACGTGTAGCGAGTCAAACGGAACTTAACCGTTATCGTTTATTGGGTGCCAGTTATTATTTTGGTTATTTCAGCGATATCCCAACCTCTCTCTCCTTTCAGTCTTTTGATGAGGAATAGTTGAAACTCAACCATTTATATTTAAAACAGCACGATTTATTCGTGCTGTTTTTTTATTTATAACGGATAACCACAAGATCATTGGGCAATAGTTTCTTTAACTTAACTAAAAAATTTAGGCTTATATGATGATTTCCCCGGTTTTCATGGAATACAAATCACTAAAAATCATCAATTTTTATCTTTTTTAGAAATTTTTTAATTTTCAAATTAATCATTAAAGCCGACCGACCGCCTCTAGTTAGTGACAAGGGAATATCCCGAGGCCTGAAAGATATAGTGACTAACTAAGGAGACTAAGATGGCTTTATCAATGCACACTAACTACGCTTCGCTTGTAACTCAAAACACAATGAACACAACAAGCGGACTTCTAAACACAGCAATGGAACGTCTAAGCACAGGCTACCGTGTGAACTCAGCTGCTGATGACGCTGCTGGTCTTCAAATTGCTAACCGTCTAGAAGCGCAAACACGCGGCATGTCAGTAGCAATGCGTAACGCACAAGACGGCATCTCTATGATGCAAACTGCTGAAGGTGCGATGGATGAAATGACAAACATCGTTTACCGTATGAACGACCTTGCTACACAATCGTTGAACGGTTCAAACAGTGCAACAGACCGTGCGTCTCTTAACAAAGAGTTCACACAGCTTACTGCAGAACTAAACAACATCGTAGACAACACTAAGTTCGGTGGTCAAAACCTTCTTAAAGGCGGCGGCTTCGGTGCAGGTGACGTAACATTCCAAATCGGTGCATCTTCTGCTGAAACATTGACTGTAAGCGCAAGCGCAGGTATCGGTGAAATCACTACTATCCTTGCTGATGCAGCAATTACAGATGGTATCGATGACGCGACTAAAGCAAAAGCAGCACTAGACAAAATCAGCGGCGCTGACGGTCTAGTAGAAAAAATTGGTAGCTCTCGTGCAGACTTCGGTGCGAACATCAACCGTCTTGAGCACACTATGGCTAACCTTGGTAACATGGTAGAAAACGTTACAGCATCTAAAGGTCGTATCATGGATACAGACTTTGCAGTAGAGTCTTCAAACATGACTAAGAACCAAATGTTGATGCAAGCAGGTACAACTGTTCTGTCTCAAACTAACCAGCTTCCAAGCATGGCAATGTCACTACTACGCTAATTACTTAGTTAATAGTGCGCTTAATTTAAATCGTCTTAATTATAAAGCCTTCCTATGGAAGGCTTTATTTTTATCTACGAATATAAATAGAGCTCGTATTATCTTTGTGAGGTTCAGGCACTCTGAATCCGAACTTCAACATAATATTGAATAAAACCTTATTAAACAGTTCTAATTCTATCGTCTCTAATTTACTTCCTATTTTACTATCTCTAAGTTCAGGAAAATTGAACTTAGCTTCCTTTAAGATACTAGCTATCTCATCAGAATTGATGCTCTGTTTACTTAATAGTTTTTTGTTAATGAACTCTTCATATGCACGAGCACATTTCATCAATCGTAACGCAAATTCATTCATAACTGACATTCTTTGAAACGTAAAAAATTTAATTTTTAGTGAGAACACTTGCACATCGCACTATCAAAAATAATATCAGAACGCAATTAATGCACTCTGTAAGAATTATCTGAATCAAGCTGAAGTAAAGGCTGAATATAACGTCTAATTAAAACATCTCTCCTAATTAGAACCGTCAATACAATTAAATATTTTCTTTGTTTAGGTCGCCTTTTCTTATAAGGAAATTACTTTTTCCATGGAGGAAGGCGGAACAAACAAGGTGGAAACACCACTTCCTCCCAAGAAAATAAAATAGATCTAAACCTTTGTTTTAATTGAATTTAATATACGGCACGCATCTTGCCACTGCTAATTAAACTAAGGCGTAGCATTCAAAGTATTCAAGCCAATAAGAGATGAGAGGAGCACACCTCATGAGTTCTTTAGACCCAGTAAAAATGGCAACCCAATTCGCACAATTGGACACAAACCCATTCAAAAACCGTTACCAAGCGCAAGCTAATGTGTACCAGTCACAACTGTCAGCTTTTAATAAAGTTGAAAGCGCACTACGTGATTTTCGTACTGCAATGAAAGAGATGAATAACAGCACAAACAGCATCATCAAAAACAGTGCGACACTCTCTCAAGAAGGTAACTTTACTGCAAACGCGGATGCTAAAGCGCTAACGGGTAACTATCAGATTTTTGTAGAAAAAGTGGCAACGGCGCATCAAGTATCTACAGGAATGCCTGCAGACCTTGAGGCGACGACAGAAGTACCAACAACTGGATCTTTAGAATTCACCATCAACGGTGAAACAATGACTCTAGACTTGTCCTCCGTTGATGTTAATGGTGACGGCACTGCAACGATCAGTGATTTAGCCAGTGCGATTAACAATCACACGGATAACCCTGGCGTTAACGCCACTCTAGTTCGCTCGAATGGTCAAACACACTTTATGCTATCGAGTACTGAGACTGGTGTCGAAAATAAGATCAACGTATCTGCATCGGGTACTGGCCAAGCGTGGTTTGAAGACGCCTTCACCAACCTCAAGCAAATCAACGCTCCGCAAGATGCGGTTATGTGGCTAGGTGCAAAAGACTCAGGCCTGAAACTAACCAACGCAAGTAATACTTTTGAAGGTGTCATCGACGGTGTTGACATTACCGTATCTAAACCGCAAGCCGCGGGAGATTCGCCAATCGGTTTAAAAATTGGAGCTGATAGCAAAGGCACTAAAGAACAACTAGATAAGTTTGTGGAAACCTACAATGCCCTTGTTTCGACTATCGATCAGTACACCCAAATTGGCGGTGAAGATCAGAAACGCGGCGTGCTCGCTAGCGACTCGACATTGCGTTCTATTGAGAGTCAGTTAACGGGGTTAATCCGAGGTGAACACAATGGTATGCGCCTAAGCGAAATCGGCGTGAGCCTAGACCGCAACGGTAAAATGAAAGTTGATCAAGAAAAGTTCAAAGAAGCTCAACAAACAAACAGCGCAGGCTTAGAGGCGTTGTTTAATGGGGATGACGCTTTGCTAGATTCTCTTGACGCGATGGTAGAGCCTTTCTTGAAGTTCTCATCAGGTACCTTCAGCACGCGTAAAGACGCAATACAGTCAAGCTTAGACCGAATCAAAGATAAACAAACCAATTTAGAGCGTAAGTACGAAATGTCGTACAACCGCTATCTCAAACAATTCACTCAAATGAATTCAATTATGACCCAAATGAACCAAACCATGTCCATGTTTAATGCTCAAAAATAAGACATTTGGTTCCAAATTTAGGAGAAATATTCATGCTTATGGATTCTGGTTACGATTCGTACCAACAAGTCGATCTCGACGCTCAAGCGGCAGCAGCAAATCCACACCAATTGGTCATCATGTTAATCGATGGCCTACTCGATGAAGTTGAACGTATTCGCGGCCACCTAGCCGCAAATCGTTTGGCCGAGAAAGGGAATGGAATCAACAAATGCATGAACATCTTGATTGGACTAACAAGTGCTCTAGATGATGAAAACGGCGGTGAAATTGCGGAAAACCTACGCCAGCTGTATGACTTCTGCCAAGTCGAACTTTATTACGCTAGCGTGCAAAACGATGCAAATCGCTTGGTTAACGTTGAGCGTGTAATGGGTAACATTCGTGAAGGTTGGATGAATTTTGGACAACAAGCATAAAGTATCGCCAGAGCGATTCCGTCATTTATCTCAGCTCATCCAGTTCGCCGCAAAAACGGCCGATTGGCATGCGCTCAAGCGGTACGACTTGCAGTTGCGAGAGCTTTTGATCAGTCACAAGCCTTTTTTGAAAGATCCTAAGCTTGCACCTGAAATCCAGCGAGCGAAAACAGTGCACGCTAATGCCTTCGCAGTATTAGAGAAGTCGACCAACGAGTTGAAAAAAGAGATGAACATGGTCAATGACCATCAAGAACGCGCTATGGCCTATCAATTAGCAATGACCATGGAGCTAACTCAATGATCATACCTTCTTCAACTCAGCACTCGGGTAATTCGCCAGCTAACAATGAGGGTCACATCAAGCAAGCGAACTCGGTACACGGCTTTTCTCATGGTTTTAAATCAGGGAACAAGCAGAATGGTGAGCAAGACTTTAACTCTGCGTCAGCGGTATCGAGTTTTCACCTTACGGCCTCTACTTTGAACAGCGCAAACAAAGTACAAAGTCATGGTTTTGATACTGATGACCGCTCAGCTTCAGATCCGGATGCCAACTTGACCAGTACACCAGGGTTAACAGAATCGACTGATCTTGCAGCGCAAGCTCAAGCTTTAACCCAGGGTATGATTACCATGGCAGAGAAGCAGGCTGAGAAACTAGGAAAAGCGTCATCTTTAATGACTGCGAGCGAAGTTAAGTCTGTTACTCAAGATTCGTCTAACGCTATGTTAAACACATCATCAAAACAAGATGTGAAGCAAAGTCTGCCGACTTCATCGAGTTCGCGTTTGCCTATCTCCGGTGCTGAGTTTCAAACTCTTTTGAATCAACCTGTTCAAGGGCAACCAACCGCCTCTCTACTTCAAGCACAAGCTCCTACAACACAACCTGCACATTCACCGATTGCGACGAGTCATGTTCAAGCTCAAGGCTCTGAGTGGGCAGCAGTGCGTGTTGATACCACTGCCGGAAAGTGGGGAGAGCAAATGATGCAAGTATTACATGATCGCGTGACGCTCCAAGCTCAACAAAATGTACAAGAAGCAAAAATCCGCCTAGACCCACCAGACTTGGGGAAACTGGATTTACTTGTACGTGTTGAAGGTGACCGATTAAGTGTCCACATCAACGCCAATGCCGCAGCAACACGAGAAGCTTTAATGCAAGTTTCGGAACGATTGCGTACTGAGTTACAAGAGCAAAACTTCGTTCATGTCGATGTCAATGTTGGCTCTGATCAAAACCAAGGTCGAAATGACCCACATGCAAACGAAGAAGACGCCAATATTTTCGCCGCACGAGAATCTGGTGAATTCCAAACCACGACAACAACTAACTATTCAGAACACTGGCTAAGCACTCAAGCTTAGCGAATCTTCGAGGAAAAAGGTTATGACCAAACAACAAATGATCGCCCTGTTTATCGCCATGATCATCACCAGTGCCCTCGTTTCGGCCGTCACAATTATGGGCGGAATCTGGTACTTAAACAAACACGCTCAAGAGTCACCTGACTCTGGTTCACTGATCGAAGACTCTCCACTGTCTTTTTTGGTCACAGAACAACCGACAAGTAAAGGTCCTAGCTTCCATCCTTTGGACAAAGTCGTTTTGACCGTTAAAGGCAAGAAACAGACTCACTTTGTGATGCTAGAACTGGCAATTGAGACACGCCGTCCAGAGCGTATCAAAGAGATCGATGAATACATGCCTATGGTACAAAACTCTCTATTAAAACTGTTTAGCGACAAAACGTTTGATCAGTTACAGCAAGCGGGTGCCATCGATATTCTGCAAGACGAAGTGAAGCAAACGCTTCTACTCGCTTTTGCTAAAACAGACATCGTCCGAGAAATCGACGATGTTTTGTTGACTAAATATGTTGTGCAATAACGGAGCACAACCATGTTAGACATGAATGTACAAGACACTTACACCACAGAAGAGGAAGTGACAACACCGTCACGACCAATTGATGAAAACGCATTGCTACAACGTCATCAGGTCATGGTAAAACGCGTAGTTAACCAGCTGCGCGTTCATGCCACTTCTCACTGTAGTATTGAAGATATGCAGCAGATAGGCCTTATCGCTCTAGTCGAGGCTGGACGCCGATATGGCGATGTTGACGATCCTCACTTTCCTGCTTTCGCCGTTTGTCGAGTTCGGGGAGCTATTTTAGACGAATTACGCCGACTAGATTGGCGTTCACGTAAGACTCGTCAACAAGCCCACGAGCTCAACGACGTGACTCGAGATCTCACTCGAACGTTAGGTCGAATGCCAACGGATGCCGAAATCATCCAGGCTTTAGGGACGAATGAGCAAGATTATTACAACCGCCAAAATGCCGCTCTCGCAGGCGAGATGCAAAGCCTTGACCAACTGATGGAGAGCAGCGGTGATAGCTACATTGGCGGGCAATACGATGGCATGGAACATGAACATATTCGTCGTAGTTTAGACAGTGCTTTGGGTAAATTACCTAAGCGCGATCAACTGCTCCTGACTCTGTTCTATCAACATGAACTCAACTTACACGAAATAGCTCTGGTATTGGATCTGACACCACCTCGTATATGTCAGCTTCACAAACAAGCGCTGAAACAACTCAACCAATTAATGTCCTCTTAGGAGTCACAAGATGCAAAAGTTTTTTGGAGTGCTCACTATCCTGGTGTGCGTCTTCGGTGGATATATGTGGGCCGGTGGTAGCTTAGGTGCTATCTGGCAGCCAGCCGAATTCCTTATCATTATTGGCGCCGCTGCTGGTTCTCTGATCATCGGTAATCCGCCTCATGTACTGAAAGAAATGCGTCGCCAAGTGCCAGCGACCATTAAAGGTCCAACAGAAGAGCATGAGTACTACATGGAATTAATGGCACTACTCAACAACTTGCTAGAGACAGCGAGAAACCGCGGATACAAGTTTCTGGATTCTCATATTGAGGCTCCGGAGCAAAGCTCTATGTTCCTCGCTTACCCGACGATCGCAGAAGATCATCGCCTAATTTCTTTCATTACTGACAATTTACGTTTAATGGCAATGGGACAGATGTCGCCTCATGAATTAGAGGGACTGCTAGAGCAAGAAATCGAAGCAATACAGAACGAAATGCTTTTACCTTCACGCTCACTACAGCGTACAGCAGAAGCACTACCTGGCTTCGGTATTCTTGCAGCAGTTGGTGGCATCATTATCACCATGCAAGCTATTGATGGCTCAATCGCTATGATTGGTTATCACGTTGCGGCAGCTCTCGTTGGTACATTCATTGGTATTTTCGGTTGTTACTGTGGCTTAGATCCACTAAGTAACGCCATGGCTCAGCGAGTAAAACGTAATATGACTGCTTTTGAGTGCGTTCGTGCAACCTTGGTTGCCTACGTAGCGAAAAAGCCGACATTGCTCGCCATTGACGCTGGTCGTAAACATATTCAGCTAGACATCAAACCAACATTCAACCAAATGGAGAAGTGGTTAGCTGAACAGGAGGGATAATGCAAAAACAAGAGCATGTAGTGTTCAAACGTGCCAAAGTATACAGCCATGATGAGTCGTCTCATGGCGGCGCGTGGAAAGTCGCGTTTGCTGACTTCATGATCGCCCTAATGGCGCTGTTTCTTGTACTTTGGGTTATGCAGGTGGTAGACAAAGAAGAGCGTAAAGCGATTGTTGCCCACTTGCATAGTTCAAGCGTATTCGACAAGAGTTACGGCAACCCATTTGATACGTCACAAAGTATTTCTCCTATCGACTTGGCACAGGACTCTTCTGTGCCAAGTAAACACAACTCCAACCATGTGGTAAGCTCTTACTTCAAAGGTGATGGGGATGGACCAGAAATTGATTCTTTGATTCCTGGTAACTTCGATACTCAAGAGCAACTTGCCGCACTAGCGAAAGTAATTGAGCAAATGACTGCCCAAATTAATGCGCAGGGAAATGTAAACGTCACGGTGACACCACAAGGTTTGCGTATCGTCCTTCAAGATGATTACAAACAGCATATGTTCAGCCGTGGTGGTGCAGAACTTACTCCTTTTTTTGAAGATTTACTGCTCGCACTAGCACCTGTATTTCATCGTGTTAACAACCCTCTGATCATCAGCGGACACACAGATGCAATTCCATTTAAAAAGCGTTTTGGTCGTCAATCTAACTGGGCGTTATCAGCCTCTCGAGCAGACGTAGCAAGAAATACGTTAGTTGAAGGCGGTATGCCGGATGATAGAGTAATGCAGGTAACGGGTATGTCAGATAGAGCGCTGCTTAATCCTGATGAGCCAGATTCTAGCGAAAACCGTCGTATTGAACTGTTTGTTTTAACGACTCCTGCCGCTAAAGTGCTTGAGACCCTTTTTGGCAACCACCAAGAAAGCGAACTGCAAAAAGCGAAAGATAAGGCTGAATTCAACCAACCAGTCATTCGTCAAGAAGTCATCAATTACTCCGGCGATACCGCCACCAGCGAAGTAAAAATTCAAGAATTATAATCTTAAAAGGTCACCACTCTGATGGTGACCTCTCTAACCAAAGCCTCTGTTACTGTGACTTTTTAGTTGAGTTCTATATGCACATAACATCATCCGAAAAAAGAAAAAGCGACTTACTAAAGAAAGCCTTTTTATGGCTCATTGTCTTCGATTACCTTTTATTGGCGTTTTTCTTAACTCAGCTATCAAGTATGACACTAAACAGCGGAACCATGATCAGCTTGTTACTTGTTGTTTATAACGTCTTACTTGTTTCGCTATGTTTTCAACGAACCAACAAGCAGGACTCTTACATTATCTACCCTGTTTTGTCCGCAACGTTATTAGCATTTGTCTGCTTTCTTTACTTCTTTTTTTTAATTTAGCTCCCCGACTCGACCATTGATTTTATTTTTACTGCTTTTTCGAAGTGGTCGAGCTGATGAGTCTGAATCCACCACGTAGCCGCTTCCATCAACAGCTCTGGGTCGTCATTTTTATTAGCGAAAAACGCATAAAATGAGAGACCAACCAATTCACCTTTACTCGCGATCTTTTTGTCACAGACCTCTATAATTTTGTCTCTCAGCGAAGCTCTCATTTCTAATCCCTTAACCTAGTACATACTCACTAACCATACGGTTGAAAGAAATCAAATCAAACGAGCCTTTAATTTCAAAACGCACTCTTCCCACCTCACTCATGAAGAACTCGATTTCACAATCCAAATCAAAAGTACCAGAGGTCTCGATAGAAAATGCATTGATCTTACTGTAAGGCAAAGAAGTGTAATCCACTTTTGAGCCGGTAATCCCTTGCACATTTGCCGCTATCACTCGCTTGTTCGTAAACACCACTTGGTCACGAACTGTTTTAAAAGCAGCGAAAATAGTCTCACCATCAATCAAGAACTTAAGGAAGTCTTCTCTGGCATTAGAAACGTCAATCGGCTTAAGCTTAAATACAGAGGAATTGTCGAAATCAATCATAATTAATCCTTTGAGTGGGCGTTAGAACGAATTATCAACGTATCAGATAGCACCACTTTTGCCTACTCGCAACGCACGTTTCTGCTTGATTCGCCCAACAACGAAGCGTCACTCACTTCCACCCTTGCATCCATTGCTCAGAGTCTTTTAGGTCTTGCCAGTTCATCTCTCGGTCGCGTTTACTCATGACTGCCTCGATGACACATCTCACAACGTTACCATCTTCATCTAGTTCCATTTCCGTCACGACAAAATGCTTCTCTTTGTTTTTAGGTGAAATTGCCGTCCATTTACTGTGCAATAGTTTCTTAGGGTGGATTCTGTTCATCGCATTGTACCAATTTAACTACCATGTTGATGTATACGACTGAATACCAAGAGAGAATCAGATTTTGTTTTTGCAAACCGACAAAAGATAAAACCGCAAAAGAGATCACTCCCTTTCGCGGCTCTAACTACAATCCGACTAGGTCTTCTGACCATTCAGTCGAGGGTTTAAGTACTGACTTTGTAGCAACTGTAACCCTTTACCGACCAGAACAATCACTATCGCGCCAATCAGGACAGGCGTGAAGAGAAAACTCCATCCCTGCCCAGACGCCATGATCAAAATTGGATTTGCACCCGCAGGTGGATGAGTGGTCTTCGTAATCAGCATCGCAGACACACCCAGCCCCGTCGCAATCGCGAGCGTGACCGGCGTGACGTCAACATACTGGCTAAACGCAATACCGATAGAGGCCGTGATGAAGTGACCAATGATCACGTTTTTGGGTTGAGCAAGAGGGCTGCCTGGCACCCCAAACACCAGTACTGCGGTAGCACCAAATGGTGCCATCAGGAGTACAACCTCCGTCAGTGATACCTCAGCGTAGGACAATACGCCAATAGCCAACGTAGCGCCAAGCCCGGCAACCAACGATAAAATTAAATTATTCATAAACACCTCAAAGTAGACCGAATTGTCTACAAAATAAAATAGACAAATCTGTCTACCTTTGTCAATATGTGTTTATGGAACTTTTTGAGGACATAGTTATGAACAAAAAGAAACAGTTATTGATCGACACAGCTTTGTCACTGTTTTATAAACAAGGCATCAACTCTATTGGCATCAATGAAGTCCTCAATGTTTCCGGCGTGGCTAAACGCACGCTATATAACCATTTTGAGAGCAAAGAAGCGCTTATCATCGCCGCATTAGAACAACGCCACCAAGTATTTATGGAATGGTTGGAGGAAAAGCTTTCTTCAGCACAAACGTGCGCGGAGGTGATCGATCAGTTATTTACAGCACTCAACGGCTGGTTTCATGGCTCTGAAGAAAAGTTGGGCGAGTTTCGCGGTTGCTTTTTCATCAATACGTCCGCGGAATTCAGTGACGACAGTGGCGAGATCGCAACGTATTGCCGCTACCATAAACAGCAAGTCAGAGAGCTAATTCAACGCTATCTCAAATCAGAAAACGCTTCATTACTCGATGCCATTTGCATCATGAAAGAGGGCGCGATCACTACCGCTTACATGACGAAAGAGTACGACAACGTCACGAAGAAATGCGTGACCATTTTGCACAAGCTTTAATGCGTTCAGGTATAGTCATTTGCGGATTAAGTATTCAAACCAAAGGCACCAATCGGTGCCTTTGGTTTTAGTTAATCAGTGTACTTACAGCTCGTGCTCGGTACGTGCGATGATGTCGTCTTGCGCATCTGGTGATAACGCGGTGAAAAACGCTGAGTAGCCTGCAACTCGCACAACAAGATCACGATATTGCTCTGGGTTCTTCTTCGCGGCTAACAAGGTCTCACGAGAAACGATGTTGTACTGCACGTGCCAACCTTTGTGGTGGTTGAAGAAGGTACGAATCAACATAGAAAGCTTGAGCTTATCCCCTTCAGACTCAACCGCTGCCGGGCTTAACTTCTGGTTAAGCAGCACGCCTCCAAGGATCTTATTCGCTTGGATCTTACCGACCGAGTTGTACACAGCTGTTGGACCTAAACGGTCTGAGCCAGACGACGGGCTTGCACCTTCTGCCAATGGTGTTTTCGCTTTACGACCGTCCGGCGTTGCCATGGTTGAAGCACCGAATGGGACGTTTGCCGAGATACTTGAAGTACCTGCGTAGTAACCTCCGCCAATTGGACCACGCCCATGACGCGTATTAACGAACTGCTCTAGCTCATCAATGTACACTTGGTAAGCGTCTGCCAGTAGTTGGTCTACTGCATCATCATCGTTACCGTATTTTGGTGCAAAGTTGATAAGACGTTGGCGAAGCTGTTCGTTCTCCATGCCATCGAAATCTTCTGCCAATGCTTTTGCTAGCTGTTGTTGTGAGATAAGGGGCTGAGTGATTTGCGCGTCATCGAAAACAAGGTGCTTGATGGCAGCTAGGCTGTTACCCAAGTTCGCGATACCGACTTGCAAACCAGATACCCAATCGTATTTCGCGCCACCTTCTTTCACTGTTTTACCGCGAGCCAAACAGTCATCCACCAGCGTTGAACAGAAGATGTCTTGTGCTTGCTGTTCAAGCACGCTGTCGACGACTGTATCAATCTCAATCGATTTACGGGTGTAGTAGCGGATTTGTTCTGCCCAAGAAGCCGTCACTTGCTCAAAGTTCTCAAAGTTGCCTTTTGCTAATGACTTATCGTGCGGCAAGAAAGCTTTACCCGTTGTTGCATCCACACCTTCGTTCAATGAGGCAAGCAAGATACGAGCGAAGTTAATGAAGCTCATACCCGTACAACGGTAACCCCATTTGCCCGGAACCGCCGTCTCGATACAGCCGATAGATGCGTAGTTGTAAGCGTCTTCTTTCTCTACGCCAAGCTTGATGAATTCAGGGATGACAATCTCATCGTTGTTGAACGCCGGCATACCGAAGCCGCACTTAATCACCTCGATACAGCCCATCAGGAATTCTTGGTTCAAACCCTCATGGTAACGCACACTCAAGTTAGGTTGCGTCGAACGCAACTGACCACAAGATTCCAGAATCGCCCAAGAAAGGGGATTCACTGCGTCTTCAGGCTCACCCTTTTCATTCAACTTCTGACCGCCGATACACACGTTTTGATACAGCGGAGAACCTGCCGATGCTTTCGAGTGAGCACCAGAGCGAATCTTGTTTACTTCAAGCAGCTTCAACCAACAGCTTTGTAAAAGCTCTAATGCAAAGTCTTTCTCAATCGTGCCGTTTTCGATATCGCGAACATAAAATTCGTTTAGGAATTGGTCCATACGACCGAAAGAAACCGAGTGACCATTCGATTCGATTTGTAGCATCAGTTGAACAAAGTAGCTCAACTGCAGTGCTTGCCAGAAGTTTTCTGGCGCGTGGCTCGCGACATGACGACAGTTTGCCGCAATGCTTTCTAACTCAGCTTTGCGTAGCGGACGCGTCTCTTCTAGCGCCATTTTTGCTGCTAATTCAGCGTAGCTCACCATGTGGTCTTGAATGGCAAGCAGTACAATTTCGACCGATTTGTAGAACTGCTCTTTCTTCAAGCCTTCAAAGGTCGAAACATCATTGTTAGCACGGTGCTGACGAACATCCTCTAACAAGCCGTTCATGCCTAGCTTCAATATTTTCTCGTTATCCACCGCAAGGTGCGCGTCACCCGAAGTCATGTTGCCTTCAGCTTTAATAATGGTGCTGGCTAAGATTTCTTGCTGCTCATCAGTGAACAAGCCATAACAACGGTCTTGAACGGTTTTACCGCGCCAGTACGGTGTGATGCTGTGAATGCTTTGCTTATCTTCTTCAGTGACCGCAAAGCCTGCACCAGGGCGGTCGGCTAGCTCATCAATTTCCGCTTCAATCCAACGTACAGTGTATTCTGGGAAAATAGGCGCAGCACGTACTTTGCTCGCTTGGTTACCGACGATTAGCTCATCGTGTTTAATCCAAATCGTACGAGTGCGTAAGTGCTCTTGCAGTGCTAACGCACGTTGGACAATCACAGGTTTGTCTTCGTTTGCTTGATAAGCACGAGTGTATGCCTCTGCACGCTCGGTACAGACAGGTGGCGTTACGATATTTACCAGTGCCGATTTGTGCGCTTTGATACGCTCAGGAAGGTAATTCAGGTCCATAGTTAACCTCTTACAATCACGTTAAGTTGGGTGTTTTCGCTTGCGTATTGCATGGCGCTTTCTAGCAGTTCTGGTTTGTTTAATGGCTTGTCAGAACACTCGTAAGGCATATCGAGCAAACGGTATTTATTGATGCCGAGCGTGTGGTACGGCAGCAAGTGAAGTTCTTGGCAGCTCTCTAGTGAAGCCGCAAAATCGATGATGTCTTTCAACTCTTCGATGGTGTCATTGAACCCCGGCACAACGGGAACGCGAATCACAATGCGTTTCGCGATAGGTGCCAGTTTTCGGAAATTGTCTTTGATGCGTTTTAGTGAACCTTTCGCCCAGCTAAGAAACTTTTCTTCATCGGTGTGTTTTAAATCCGCCAACCAGCAATCAATATGCGGCGCGGCTTTTTCGACGTTCTTCCACGGCACATGCATGCACGATTCAATAGCGGTAGAGACTTGGTTGTCATGCAGACGCTGCGCGAGTTCTGCCACCAAATCCGCTTGCATGAGAGGCTCACCACCTGAGAAGGTCACGCCACCTTGGCTTTGGTCGTAGAAAGGTTTGTCTTTCATCAAGGTGTCGAACAGCATGTCTGATTTTGCTTCTTCACCGCAGACAGTCAGTGCTTGCGTAGGACAGACGTTTCGAAGCGCGATCAGTTGGTCTTCTTTGATGGCTTTGCGATTAATGATGATCTGGTTGTCGATACGTTGAATACCATCACCCACCGTTTCACTATCCGCTCTGGATTGAGTTGTGGCTTGATAAGCAGAAACGCACAGCTGGCAATCTTCCATGCAGCTTCGCTGATCAAACAACAGTGAATGCTTTTCGCTGCGGCTTTCTGGGTTTTGACACCAAGGGCAAGACAAGCTGCATCCTTTAAGAAAAAGAATGGAACGAATGCCATCGCCATCATGGGTAGAGAATCGTTGGATATTGAAATACATCTCTGCTTGCCTCTTGGTCTGTGCTACCGCTGTGTACCTAATTCGTTTCTTTCTTACTGGTTAAGTCTTATGAGCGGTTTTTCTTTGTTCGAACTGAAAGCTTCATTTGAGCGTTTACAAGTTTCACTCAGCTTTCATTTAATGAAATTATTATAGTTTCAAATGAAATATCAATTGATCAAAATCAAGATCTCGTTCGATTGTCAGATCTATAGTGATCCCATCATCAAAACGAAGATTTTGTTTAAGGTAGAAACCATGATCGAACTTTATTTAGATACTGCTGATGTGGCAGAAGTAAAACGCTTTAACCAATGCCTACCGCTAAAAGGCGTGACGACAAACCCAAGCATTTTGGCGAAGTCAAAACAGGGACTGAATGAAACCCTAGCAGGCATGCAAGAAGCACTTGGCGGGACACCTCGCTTTCACGCTCAAGTAGTGAGTTCAACCGTCGAAGGCATGGTGGCAGAAGCACGCCAATTGAATGAATTGCCTTACGACATGGTGGTAAAAGTGCCAGCAACAGAAACAGGCTTAGCTGCAATTAAGCTAATGAAAAAAGAGGGAATTCAGGTTCTTGCTACCGCTATCTATTCAGCTCAACAAGGTTTCCTTGCAGCACTGTGCGGTGCAGACTACCTAGCACCTTACGTAAACCGCATTGATACGATGAACGGCAACGGTGTTGAAGTGGTCGCGGATCTTCAATTGTTGCTCGATCAAAACCAACTACCAGCGAAGATTTTGGCAGCCAGTTTCAAGAATACTCAACAAGCGATGGAGGTGATGAAACTGGGCATCGAAGCCATTACATTGCCAACTGATGTGGCGGCACAAATGTTCGCACATCCAGCAGTAAAACCGGCGGTTGAACAGTTCGATAAAGACTGGAAAGAGACGTTCGGCGAGAAGCTTTCATTTGAAAGCTAATTAAAAATAGCAGCTAGATGTCTTAGTTAGGGTCTATTGAACTTTCATGGTTAAATTTTGTTCGAGATAAAAGCGTTTTAATCGCGGCGAGAGGTTTGCCGCCTAGTCATTCTAAGCAATTACCTCTCAACAAAGAGTAAAACGCTTTTAGCCGAACCCTTCGGGCAGCGTTTGTGGTTCATTTCTACTTCATTACCGGCTTATCAGTTACACCAACTACATTTCAAATGTCTCTGCCTTATATAAATTACCCACAAACAGCTGCAAAAATCAGCTTGAAAGCTCAATAGACCCTATTAATAAAGGGAATCTTAACTCACCCTGTGCGCCGGTGAGTTAAGATTCCCTTTTGTATTTCAGATAGAGAAGTAGCGCTACAGTAGTTCTCTATTGGTCAGTGACCAAAGGTACACGCGCTTTAGTAAACTGATTTTGATCCTTTTACGAATACCTCGTTTGGAATGGCGGAGTCGGTTTGGTAGCGCAATGGCTTTCATCTCGGTTTTCATTTCTTTTCCATCCACCAACACAGTAGACCCCCGATGCAGTAAGCCAGCAGATCTTTCCAATCAAATGTGGCGCCCAAAATCACAGCCAGAGGCGATGAAGATTCGATACCAAGCCAAACCGCGACCTGTAACAATTGCCCTAACTCAACAGCAAACGCAATCAACACCACCAGTGAAACCAGCCAGTTAACGGGCATGGAGAACAAGCTTGCAAGAAAGTAGTAGAGCCAAACCACAACGAGAACATCACCAACTGTCGGACGAATAAAGCTGTCTCGAACATAGAGCGCGATAACGACCAATGCGATAAAACACACCAAGCTTTTGAGTCCATTTTTTGCAGAAAATTGCAGGCGGATAGCAGACGTTTCTTCCACCATATTGCTTGGCTGCCCAGTGAGAATTGCTCGTTTAAACATCTTCATGATTCGCCTTTGCGCTTTCTTCCGCTTTCTTATTTCGTGCGTACCAGTCGATGTTGCGTGTAATAACCATAGTGAAGCTCAAAATCGCGAAACACAGCAATGTCCCCATAACCAATGCGTAGCTTTCTGCTTGTAGCAAGCCAAACAGTAATCCGTAGAGAGTGAGCAAACACGCTCCGAATACCGCGCCGTGCTTGGTGTTGCTCAACATACCGCTCACGTACACACTTAAAAGTCCCGTCGAGGCGATTGCCGACACCACATACGCCCAGTTAAAGCCGAGGTGTTCACTCATCGAAATCAACAACAGATAGAAAAGCGCTAAAGCCAGACCAATAAAGCCGTATTGCACTGGGTGAACCGGACGCGCTTGGAACAGCTCCAGTAAGAAGAAACTCGCAAATACTAATGTGATAACCAACAGTGAATAGTTCACAGCTCGGTGAGACTTCAAATAGTGGTCAACGGGGTCAATCAAATCTACGCCCATTTGTCGCTGTTCAAGCTCGTGACACGCATGATTCGATGACAAACAGCTTTGGAACAGCTGCGCAATATTGGTAGAGAAGTTATTGCTCGCCCACTGTGCATTAAATCCATCTTCAGATACCTCTGACGACACCGGTAAGTAATCACCGATAAAGCTTGGATGCGCCCATTTTGAAGAGAGCTCAACCGTTGTTTGACTGCCGATTGGTGTGACTTGAAGCTGCCCCATCCCTTGCAACAAGAAGTTAAGATCGAATGCCAAAGGTTGTTCTGCGTTTAGGTCTGCAAGTGTCAGAGTACTGTGGAAGCCTTGTGGTAACTGGTCTAACCCCGTTCCCGGTGCGACTTCGATGTTAGCACTCGCCATGGTCATGTCATCCAAACGAATTAATCCGCGGCTGTCTTCAATGCCAACCACTAGGCTCATGTTGTCAATATCAAGCCCATGCAACGCCGCGAGATCGTCTGCATCGAAAGTGCCTTTCAGTGCCACTTGTGCTTTGTATAAACGCGCACGGTAAATGCCTCGGTACTTTTCAAAACTGTCCAGATTCGCGCTCATATCAAAAGTGCTAGGTAAAAGAAATTTACGACGCTCTTTAATCTGTACTTTGTCATCTCGGTAACTGGTTTCGGTGTAGTTAACCATGATGAATGGACCAATGATGCGCTGCTCGCCGCTGCTACTGCGTGCGATGTCGTTTCTGACTTCATCTTGGCGATATGAGCGTTCTGAGATCAGTCCTGTGACCATTGAAAGCGGGATTTGCAGTAAGACAAACAAAAACAGCACGAAGGCGAACTTCGTGCCGAGTTGGTTATTGAGGATCTTTTTCATGTTTCATTCTCCATTTGCTGATGGAAGTAATCTAAATCAGCAATTTGGAGAACGAATGGAGCTAATGTGGAGTTTCTATGGAGTTGGTAAAATCAGGGTCACTTTCACGCCAGAATCGACGTTTTCGACTTGTAACTGACCTTTGTGCAGCTTGATCACTTGCTCAACAAAATTCAGCCCGAGCCCAGTGCTCTTAACGCCATTTTCCCGAGCGAGGGAGTAGAAGCGTTCCGTCAAACGCGACATCGCGTAGTCGGGAATGTGAGGACCTGAATTGAAAATCGACAGGCACATTTTCTCTTTCGCGACCTCAGCTTTCCATTCAATGCATCCCTCCGAATCAACAAAATCCAGCGCATTGTCCATCAAGTTAAAAACGGCTTGTTTCAGTAAGAAGGCATCACCAAGCACGGCGAGATGGTCATCAATTTGGATGTTGGCAATCACCGACTTTGCACTCAAGCGCGCATCCGCCGATTCAACCACTTCATTGACCATTTGTTTTAGCGAGATAGCTTCGACTTGCTCTAGCTCGGGGCGCTTTTCAAGACGAGCCAGTTCGAGCAACTTATCAATCAATGACTGCATGCGGTCGCTTTCTCGCTCAATATTGCCAGCAAAGCGCGTGACCTTTTCTGCAGGCAACGGCATTTGCAATATTTCACTCGCGCCTTTAATCGCTGATAACGGGCTTTTCAGCTCATGAGTCAGCGTCTGTACGTACTCTTCCACATATTGTTTACCATCGAGTTGATTGCGCATCTTCTCTAATGCATCGCTTAGCGTGCCGTACTCATAAAAGATACGAAATGTCGGCTTAGAGACCTTTTCACCTTCACCCATTTTGGTCGCGTAGTCTTCTAGCTTGTTCAGTGCTGAGTGAATTCGCCAAGCAAACAATGCCCCTGCCAATAGCACTAAACCACTCATCCACACCATCCAAAACAGCACATTGCGTTTAGAAAGATCGATGAAGGGTTGTACTGAGCGATTGGATTTTGCCACCGTCACGCTGCCAATGATTTCACCTTTGTGGTAAATGGGCGCAGCCACGTGCATAACGGTTGAGAGCGGATCTTTCGGGTCTTCGATGGTACTGCGCGCGCCGTATTGACCACGCAACGTGAGATATACATCGTTCCATTGCGAGTAGTCTTTGCCTACGTCTTGCTGCCAAGAATCCGCAATCACAATGCCTTGTTTATCGGTAATGTAAATTCGATGGTTAATCGCTTTTTTGCCAATTTCCCAAATGCGCGCTTGAGGCTCTCGCTGCCCATAAGCCGCTAGTAGTTTGGAGAAGCGACTTTCAGACAACTTTCCGTTCGCAACATCTTCTTCTGCCAATACTGCAAGCAAGTTCGCCATATCCACCAGCGTCTCTTCGGTGGTTTGACGCACGGTTGGCTTAAGTTCTTGGACGACCGTTTTGCTCACCATGTAAGCCGTCATTCCGACTAAGATGAAGTAGAGAAAAAACAGTCTGAGTCCAAGAGGGATCTTCGGCCAGCGATTCATCATTCACCTTTAATGCAGTAAAAGTAACCAAAGCCACGCTTGGTACAGATGCGTTCAGACATCTCAAACGGCTTCAACTTATGGCGAATGGCTTTGATGTGGGTATCAATATTGCGCTCGTACGCAGCTTCCGGCGCCATGTCAGCAGCGACCATAAGTTGCTCTCGGCTCAATACATTGGAAGAGACAGAAATCAGTTTATCGAGAATCTTAAATTCGACCGCAGTTAACCCAAGCATTTGCCCGCCAACACCGTAGTCGAAGTTCTGCGCAACTAAATCATGGTTCAAATGAGGTTGTTCTGGAACAGCTACAGGCTCTGGTTTGTCCTCCATCATTGGCGCTTTAGCTTTGATTCGAAGTTTAATGCGAGCCAACATTTCGCGCGGGCTAAATGGCTTAGTCACGTAATCATCCGCGCCAATTTCCAAACCGACTACGCGATCAATTTCATCGCTTCTTGCGGTGAGAAAGATTATGGGAATATCAGAAAACTCACGGATGGTTTTGCATAATTCAAAACCATTGCCATCCGGTAAGCCTACGTCTAAGACAAGTAACGCTGCGGAGTTGTGCTGCAAAAAAGCTAAGCCCTCTCCTGCTGTTGTAAACCACTCTGCGTGGTAGCCATCCATCTCTAATACATGAATCAGGTTCTCTGCGATAGCAGATTCATCCTCGATAATAAGGACGGTGGGTTGTTCGCTCAATGTCTTAGCCTCATTGACGGTGTTTATCTTTATGTTGGTATTATCACTTAATTTGGGGCCAAGGCTAGTGGATTGATGCAGCAAAGGCGCAGTTCGTGGATAATACTAATCAAACACACTTCTATTCAGCATAATAAATTTATCACTTAGATTAATGAGTCACCACAATTGTGAATACAATGATTTCAACCATTGATATGAACAGTGTTCATTTTAAACTCAAGTTATCAATTCGATTTTATTTAAAGGACAGTCACTGATGAAAAGAGCGCTAATCCCCCTGGCTTTACTGACTTTGCTCTCAGGTTGCGCCAGCATGTCTCCGGATGAGTGCAAAACGGCAAACTGGTACAACGTAGGTTATCAAGATGGCCGAGACGGCAACGATCCAAACATTATCAATAGCTATACCGAAGACTGTGGTGAAGCGGGTGTGACACCCGACCGAGCGAAATGGAAAGAAGGCTTTGATAAAGGCACTATCCAATATTGCTCACCAGACAATGGGTACACTGTCGGTATCGAAGGCAAAGAATATTACGGTGTATGCAGCAGCAAAGAGTTTATTGAGAACTACCAGTTAGGTCATCAAGAATATCAACGCCAGCAACGCATCCAACAAATCGATACTGAAATCTCGGTCATCGATAATCAGCTTGATGGCAATCCAGACAAAGATAATGCCAAGAGACTGAAAGAGAAGAGAAAGCGATTGGCTGACGAGCGTTCAAGCCTCTTGTCGCCAACCATCAACTTGAATCTGAATTTCTAAATCGATTGGATTTAGCTTCTAAAAATTCATGGCCCTAGCTCAGTTCTAGGGTCATGAATTGACTGTTCGGATCGAGTTCGTAATCCCCGAACGGCTCGCAGTACACAAAGCCATGCTTTTCATACAACAGGCGCGCTGGTTTAAAAAACTCCATCGAGCCCGTTTCTAAACTCAAGCGCTGCAAACCTTTTTGCTTCGCTTGCTCAATCACATGAATCAATAATTGAGATGCCACACCTTGGTTTCTTGCCGTAGGCGTGGTGCGCATGGATTTCAGCTCCGCGTGTTGGTCATCCAACTCTTTAATCGCCGCACACCCAAGCAGTTGCTCACCTTTCCATCCGGTCCAAAATGTCACTTCTGGCGCTTTGAGCTTATCTAAATCTAACGCATGCACGCTTTCTGGTGGTGACGTGGCGTACATGTCCTGTAAATGTCCTTCCAACAGCGCTATCACTTGCGACCGTTCTAAATTGTCGATTTCAATCCTCATCTTTCCATCCTTGGCTTTTAACTATCTAAGTCACCTTAAGTATATGTTTTAAAATTAAATGTCCATCCCAAAACTCAAAGATACCTAGGTTTGTACAAAACTAAGGCGATTGAATAATAGAAAAGCCCCAGCACAGATATCAAAACATCATGTGTTGGAGCTTCATTTGCATTTCTATGTAAGCCTATTCGTAAAGTTCTGGCGTACTTTGTAACTGTTCACTAAATTTGAAAATATCGTCAATCGAGTCGATTGGATGGCGGGTTTCTGTTTTAGCTTCATCAAAGAGGCCAATGTACTTTTGTTTGGTATTGAACCAAAGGCGACATAATGGCTTCCGATTGTTGTCATCAAGCAGGATACCAAAATAACTTTGCGTATCACGGGCGCACACTCGCTGTACATCAACTTGTTGTCGCAATATCGCCTTAACTACATTAAAACCCTCGATCTCTTCATCTGTCGTTTGAACTTTGGGCTTATCTTGAGCAGGTTCGACGGATTCTTCAAAGGTGTTAACGCTATCGTCTACCTTGATCGGTGCTTTATCATCTCCACCAATTGCAGATTTCAATCGAGCATTAATGCTGTCGTTCAAGAATTGTTTTAGAGCCTTCGTTGTAATATCCATGAACTGTGCTTTGACTTTTGCGGTTTGGACGCCATCGTACACTTTTGAAGTAAAGAATTTTACAAACTCCTCTTCAGGGTTCTGAAACTGTTCATGAAGTGCTTTTTTAATTTGATTGAGGTACTTGAGCTCACCGGCAGCATCAACTACAGACTCAACATCAAAAGAAGACTTGGTAAGCTTTTTCACTTCGGGAATTACGTGCTCATCAAGATTGGCAAGATCCAAAGTCAAAAACGGCTTTTCATCCATTTTATTTGGAGCGTCTAAGTCCGTAAAAAACTGATATTCAGATCCATTAGTTAAAATCGCAATACGAGCATTGGTTACTGAAAAATACCGAAACAATTGATTAGCATGTTTAGTGGCCAATGGCTCACCAAATTTTTTACACTCGATAAGAATTTGTACAACCCCATCTTTAATGAGTGCGTAATCTACTTTTTCTCCCTTCTTCGTAGCAATGTCAGCAGTAAACTCAGGGATAACCTCATTTGGATTAAAGACATCATAACCTAATACAGAGTGCAAAAATGGCATTACTAATGCGTTTTTTGTTGCTTCTTCTGTAGCTAAACTCGCTGATACTTGGGGAATTTTTTTGGAAAGAGCTTGAACTCGTTCTATAAAATCCATAAGACACTCCATCATATTGTTCATTTAAATACTTAAAGTATATATGACACTGGTATCTTAAAATGTTGTGTAGTTAAAAGTTTGAATGCCATATGCAAACACTCACCCAACAGCGAACTTAAAGCGGTTGTCTCATAATGTGCTGCGGTCCAACGGGGCCGCCGTGGTAAAGCTCATTGGTATCTTCAAACCCTGATTTTAAATAGCACTGATAAGCGGGTATGTTGCGGCAATTCACGGTGAGATAAAGCGCATCAAACTCGGGATAATGGCGTTTGGCGAAATCGGCAAACTGTTGAATGGCTTGCTTGGCGATGCCTTTGCCTTGATGACGGTGATCCACCAGCAAAGCACGCACGCCTAAACTGTTTTTCGGGCAAAAATCGTATTTCTCGCTGTAAGCTGCATCAAATAGAAAAAAGCCAACCACGTCATCGTCTGCCAAAATCAGATGCGGAAGTTCTGTAGGTTCAAGACATGTAAGCATTTCACCCACATCCGCGACCGTAAACTGCGATTGCTCTTCTAGCACGCTAAGTTCGCAAGTTTGTTTATGTCGCTCAGGCGAATACTTTTCAATAGTAATCATAATCTTCCTTGTTGTTTTTATGCTCAATTCATACAGGGTATGTCGTAAATAGAAATACCTAGTGTCGTATTTCCCACTCGCAGGCAAACGTTTAGCACTCTATTATCCTCACCATTCGATAGAGAGGTTTCCATGTCCCGTTTTTTACTTTGTAGTTTTGCACTCGTTTTACTCTACCCTACTGCCATTGATTTGTATCTTGTTGGTTTGCCTCAAATTGCGTCAGATCTCAATGCCAGTGAATCTCAGTTGCATATTGCGTTTTCGATCTATTTAGCTGGCATGGCTACCACCATGTTATTCGCGGGGAAAATTGCAGACTCTGTGGGACGAAAGCCTGTTGCCGTCGTCGGCGCGATGATCTTCGTGCTCGCGTCTTTTCTCGGCGGAATGGCTGAACAACCAAACGCTTTCTTGATTGCTCGCTTTTGCCAAGGCATCGGTGCTGGATCTTGCTATGTCGTCGCGTTCGCGATTTTACGCGACACGTTAGACGATGAACGCCGCGCGAAAGTATTGTCGATGCTCAATGGCATCACCTGTATCATTCCAGTGATCGCACCCGTGATTGGTCACTTGATTATGCTGAAATTTCCTTGGCCGAGTTTGTTTACCACGATGGCAGGAATGGGCATTCTCGTCAGTGTATTGGCCATTTTTGTTCTCAAGGAATCACTACCCAGCCAACAATGTGAAGAACAGACAACGCCAGAGAGCCATCAAGAGACTTTCTTCGAGCGATTTTTTATCAGTAGGCTGATCATTACTGCACTTGGAGTGACCACCATCCTGACCTTTGTTAACGCTTCACCAATTGTTGTGATGAGTATGCTTGGTTTTGATCGCGGTGGCTATTCTTCCATCATGGCGGGGACTGCGACGATCAGTATGTTGATTTCGTTCTCGGCGCCATTGGCATTGGGGATTTTCAAGCAGCGAACCTTAATGATGAGCTCTCAAGGATTGCTCGTTTGTTCAGCCATCGTGCTCAGTGCAGCCCATTTCCATGATGGACAACCTTTTTACTATGTTTTCGGACTTGGGCTGATTTGCGCAGGCTTCGCTTGTGGCTTTGGCGTGGCCATGAGCCAAGCGCTCAGCCCATTCTCTCAACAAGCTGGCGTGGCAAGCTCGTTACTGGGCATTGCTCAAGTTTGTAGTTCCGCGTTCTATATTTGGTTTATGGGTTTCATCGGCGTTACTGCACTGAATATGTTGGTGTTTATCTTAGTGCTAGGTAGCGTAATCAGCCTTGCTCTAATACTATTGATTCCAAAGCCTGTTCACGATACCCATTATGAAGAAATCCCTAGCGCGACTTGATTTAAACTTACTGTTCACTCTGCAATTATTGTTGCAAGAGCAAAGCGTCTCGAAAGCCTCGAAAAAGCTGAACGTTACGCCCTCTACCGTAAGTAAGTCGCTCAACAAACTTCGTCATTGGTTCGATGATCCTTTGTTTGTCAAAACACCTAAAGGTCTTGCGCCAACGCCCTTGGCGCAAAGCATGGAGCAAGATCTTGCAGAATGGCTGCAAATTGGCTGCCAGATTGCAGAAAAACGCAGCGATATTACGCCTAAAGGAGTGCGTTTTGATATCACGATTGAGTCGCCATTAGTGCTCACAATGCTGGACAGAGTCATCGTCGCTATCCACCAGCGATACCCTGAAGCGAAAGTAAAAACCAGTAACTGGGATTACGATTCACTCGACGCAATCATTCGGGGCGAGGCGGATATCGGTTTTACCGGCCGAGAAAGCCACCCTAGATCGAAAGAGTCGTTGGATCTTCTGCCTTATTTCTTGGATTTTGAGATTCTATTTTATGACCTGCCGATGGTGTATTTACATAAAGATCATCCGGCATTACAGCAAGAGTGGAATCTCGAGACCTTTCTGAGCTACCAACACATCAATATTGTTTGGGAAAAAAGTGAAACTTGGGCGTTGGATGAAGTATTAGCGGAACTAGGGCTACAGCGCTCTATCGGGCTGACGATGTCCAACTTTGAGCAATCCCTTTTTATGGCAGCGCAGCCGACGCATGATATGATCACCACCGCGCCGCACTATTGCAAAAGTTACACAGAAAAGCTGCATCTCGATTTGGTGTGCTTGCCAATTCCATTAGACCAAGCTCAACAAGACAAATTACTGATTCCATTTACCATGATTTGGCATAAACGCAATGCGTACAATCCCAAATTGCTATGGTTGAAAAACACCATTGAGTCATTGTACAAACAACCTTTCCAACCACAGTAAGACTCAGGCTAAGGTCAGGTTTTCTCTGGTTATTTTTAATGACTTTCTTGCTCTGATAGCTATAACTAATCACTTTATCAACTAATAAAAATGTTCTTTTGGATCTACACTAGCTGTTCATTTACACGCTAAGGATCAAGGATGTCGACCTTCTTACTCACTGCTATTGCAATGCTGGCGTTCGCTGCCAATTCATTATTGTGCCGACTTGCCTTGGCAGAAGGGTTAATTGATGCAGGAAGCTTCACGCTCGTTCGATTGATATCTGGCGCGATTACCTTAATCGCAATGCTTGTCGTGAGAGGTCAGTGGAAAACCGATCGGCCAACTTCTCGCTTTCGCTTTTTTGCTGGCGTGGCGTTATTTGGTTACGCTGCCCTTTTCTCTTTCGCGTACTTACAACTGGCGACAGGAACTGGTGCTTTGCTTTTGTTTGGTGCCGTGCAACTTACATTACTGGCGATCTATTGGTTGCAAGGTGAGCGCTTTCAGTTTCTCGAAATCATCGGTATCGGCCTTTCAATTGTTGGATTTGTTTGGTTGATGTTGCCATCTGCCACTCGCCCCGATATTAGCTCTGCACTTCTCATGTTGATTTCTGGCGTTTGTTGGGCTGCGTTTACTGCGCTCGGTAAACAAGCGCCTTCTCCAAGTAGTGGCATCACGTGGGGATTCATCGCTGCATCAATAATTGGCGTGCTCCTTTCGCCATTAATCTTGTCCTCAATCCACCTTTCTTTGAGCGGAGTGTTGCTCGCTATCGCATCTGGTGCCATTGCATCTGGCCTTGGGTATACGCTTTGGTATCAAGTCATGCGTAAGCTCTCTTTACTTCAAGCCGCCGTCAGCCAACTTTCCGTGCCAGCCATTGCTTTGCTACTCGGCAGCATCGTACTCCACGAGCCTCTTTCACTGCATACTCTTTTAACCAGCGGCATCATTCTTGGTGGGATCGCTTTGGTTTTTTTATCTCGATCCAAAAAAACAAACGAACAATCGGCAAGCCGATAAAAAGTAATAACTTTCCCTCTCAAGTACCCATTCATCATCTATGCTTTTTAAAGCAGTAAAGCTCATTGCAGATGGTATAAGTGGTCTGCTTTGGTACCAGGCGAAGAATATAAGGTGAGCATTGGCTCACACAATGCAACGATTTTGTTTCATAAGTGAGAATCATCACAGATCGCGAATTTGCTCGTTTTAGGCGTTTCACCAATAACGCCAAGGGCTAGCACGAGATCAAGCCAAATACGCACTTTTTGTTTTGACAAAGGGTTTACAAAGCACACTTTTTCACCCGCTATATTCCGCCCCCCGAATTTATTCAGAACAAGATTCTGATTATTCATATAAGAAATTCATCAACTTATAACGATAAGCCTGAGCAAACTTTGACACTATGAACGACAAAATAAAATTCGCTATTAAAGTATCGCTTAGCCTGACTCTGGCTTATCTGATCCCGTTTGCCATGGGTTGGCCGCAAGCATCGACGGCCGCAACTACTGTAATGCTGATTGCATCGACAGGCAGTCGTCGTGAATCACTCGCCAAAGGTACCTTACGCGTGTTAGGTACATTGGTTGGTGCCGTGGTTGGCTTGTTACTGGTGGGGTTGTTTGCTCAAGACCGCTTGCTGTACATGCTGAGCGTGTCGGTTGTGGTCTCATTCATTTTTTACTTCCGTAATGCCTATCAAAAAGATCCTACGCTACTCATGCTGACCGGTGTGATGACGTTGATGATGTCCAATGGCGGTGACGCAGAAGGTGCGTTCCTTTATGGCGTTGACCGCGCCTATATGACGGTGTTTGGGGTGGTGGTTTACACACTCGTGGGAACTTTCTTATTCCCGACCAAAACAGAACAAAACCTAAGACAGCTCATCGAACAACTCAACCAAGCACAACGCGCGTTGTTCACCGCTATCTTACAAAATTTCGAGCAAAAATCGCCAGGGCAAATCTCTCCTCAAGAAGGCGGAGAAGAAAATCCAGAAGCGGAAGAGCCACAACCTCCTAGCGTGGACACTCTCATAGAACAGATGTTTGCCGCTCAAAATGCGCTCGAACAGCGTTTTGCCACGGTCAGTGTGGAATGCAGTGACGTGTCGGCCTACATGAAAGAGTGGCGCTTGGCAGTTCATTTGAACAAGCAGGTAACGCAACAATTGACCGTCGCGGCGCACAGCCACTTTAGCCACCAGCAAGACCGTGAAAGCATCAGCAACTTTGATCAAGCCGTGGCGGAAATTGACGCGCTATTTGATACCTGCCAACAAGTCTGGGACGAAAAAGAACCCGCTTATCGTGCCCAGGAATTCAAAGTCAAATACAACCAAGCGTTGCTTGAAGACGCAGCTCACCTAGAGAAAGGCTCTGCGCTTACGCTTGGTCACCTATTGGAACTGATGCATCAAAACTTGTCGCGTTTAGCGGAGAGCATTAGCTGTATTGACTCTGTGACGAACAATGTCTCCTTTGACGTGCCACTGCCGAAACCGAAAGGCAAGTTTCTATGGTGGGACGCAGAAAACTTTAAAACCGCGGTCAAAACCTTTGTCACTTATTGGGTTGCTGGACTGATTTGGATTTATTTCAATCCACCAGGCGGCTATTCATTCGTGGTCTTCTCGACCATGTTTATGTCTTTGCTGTCGTTCGTGCCTGTGCACCCAATTTTGTTGCTTGTGCTGTTCACTTTCGGCTTCTTGTTCGCGGTGCCTTCTTACGTCTTCATTCTTCCGCAATTGGATCTCGGGTTAGAACTTGGCCTGTTCATCTTTATCTACACCTTTATCGGCTTTTATCTGTTTAACGGGCCAGTGACGATTTTCTATATGATTGGCTTGTTTGTTCTTGGTTTAGACAACAACATGTTTTATCACTTCGGGATCCTCATGACGATCATGCTGTTGTTCTACATGGTGGTGTTCATGATTATTTTCGCGCACTACTTCCCGTTTAGCTCACGACCAGAACACCTCTTTTTGACCATAAAAGAACGCTACTTCCGACATACCCGAGAGCTGTTCACTACCTATCAACAGCAGTCCAGCTCGGTTATTACGCCGCTCAAACGGGCCTTGCACTTGGTGACGCTCAATGTCTCATCGAAAAAGCTCAAAGTCTGGGGTTCGAAAATCAACCACAAACACTTTGATAAAACCACGCCAGAAGCGATTGGCGCGTTTAGCAAAGCGTGTGATGTACTCAGTAATCACATCAACATCTTAATGGCCGCCGAGAAAAAGTTGATGGCCAATCCGCTGATTACTCAGCTTCGTCAACAACACCGCGACTCCATCATTCCTTTGATGGCAGGCGCTTTAGCCAGCCATCAAGCAACACAAGAACTCGACTCCGTATTCGACCAATACAGTCAGGATTACCAAACATTCGAAGATAAACTGGAAGATTTTTTTAGTGAGTTGGATTTATCTGACTACGCTTATTCAGAGATAGCCGGTTTTTATATCTTGCTGAATTTAAAACGGAACGTGTTCGAAGCAATCAAGCATTGCAAGCAAACCTACGAGGATATCGATTGGGTGAACTTACAACAGAAGCGTTTTTAAAGGTGGGGATATGATGCTTCCAAAACTAACCAAACCAAGCCTCGCCATACTTTCTTTGCTCGGACTCAGTGCGTGTACCACGGTAGGACCAGATTATGTTCATCCAAAGCAGGCGCCACTGCCAAGTGACTGGTCGGTGCAAAAAGCAGCCAAAGATACGCAGCAATCAGAGCAACAGCTACAACAATGGTGGCAGCAATTTAATGACTCAACTCTTAATCAGCTGGTTGAGTTGGCGAGCAAACAAAACCTCGATTTAGAAGCCGCAGGGCTACGAATTGTCCAAGCACGTTCATTGCTTGGTATTTCGACTGGCTTGCAATACCCACAAGTTCAAAGCGTGTCAGGAAACCTAGCGCGTGCCTACGTAAATGATCAGGGCGTGAATAACGCCACTTTGTCGTTTGATGCTGCTTGGGAAATGGATGTTTGGGGCAAGTATGCTCGCGGTATTGAGTCGGCAGAAGCGGGTTACTACGCATCCATCGCATCGTATCACGACATCATGGTCACCATAACCGCCGAAGTGGCGCGCAATTACATCAACTATCGCACATTCCAAGAACGTATTTTGCTGTCTCGCCGCAACATAGAGATTCAAGAGCGTGTCGTACGTATTACTCAGGTGCAGTTC
This sequence comes from Vibrio sp. 1731, assembly GCF_033339955.1. Taxonomy (NCBI): domain Bacteria; kingdom Pseudomonadati; phylum Pseudomonadota; class Gammaproteobacteria; order Vibrionales; family Vibrionaceae; genus Vibrio; species Vibrio sp. 1731. Next base: position 95,433 of record NZ_JAWOVO010000002.1, read on the forward strand.
GACTCTGGCAACGTTACAGAATTGGACGTTCAACAAGCTAAAAACCAACTCTACACCACCAAAGCAGCGTTACCGAGCCTCGAAGTGGCAATGAAGCAATCACGTACTGTGTTGGCTTTGCTACTGGGTCTGTTACCAGAAGAAGTAGATCGACTGCTACAGTCGGATGGGATGCACAAGCAAATCGCTGAGTACGAAGCCCAGTTCAAAGCGACGGGCAGAAAATCGGCGCTATCGGGCACCGACGAGCGTTCCATTGTGCCACGTCCACCGCTTTTGGATACATTAGTGGATGCTAACTTAGTGATGCGACGTCCGGATTTGCAAGTCTCTGAGATGCAAGCTCGCGCGCAAAGTGCGCAGATTGGCGTGGCAGAAACCGCTCTGTACCCAAGCTTTTCGTTGTTCGGTTCCATCGGTATCGACAGTACGGTTCCCGATGGCAGCAGTTTCAGTTTTAGCGATTCGCTCACCATGGTGATTGGCCCAACGTTCAGTTGGAACATTTTCCAATACGGACGCGTGAAAAATAACATTCGTTTCGAAGATGCTCGCTTCCAAGAAACGCTGACGAACTACAACAAAAAGGTACTGCAAGCCGTTAATGAAGTCACCAATGCAATCGAAGCATATGACCTGTATTTGCAGCAAAAAGATTTACGCTTGCAATCGGTCAACTCTTCCATTCGTGCGTTCAACATATCCATGACACAGTACGAAAACGGACAAATTTCATTCGAACGTCTGCTTAACTCGGTAGAAAAAATGACCCGCGCAGAAGACAGCTACGCAACGATCAAAGGTAATGTTGCGAACCAAGTTGTCGCGCTCTACAAAGCCCTCGGTGGAGGCTGGCAAACCCAAACAGGCAAACCTTTCATCAGTGAATCGATTGCCACGCAGATGACAGAGCGCACTGACTGGGGAAGTTATTTAAATGAAGAAAACCGCGTATTGCCGCCTTTGCCTATCGAAACACCGACGGAAAACGGCGATAAGAACAAAACGGAGGATCTCTAATGCCTCATGAACTTTCTTGGGGAGACGTTTACTTTTCTCCTACGCTACTCGTGCTCTTTCTCGCCGTCACGGCCACGTGGATAACGGTGATGATATTGAACAAGACACGTTTGTCTCGCTTCATCGCTTTTCCGTCTCTGACGTTTATTGCCATCATGGTCGGTTATGTGGTGGCCATCGACAGCTTTTATATTCAATTTTAGGTGCCAAACAAGATGAAAAAACTATTCGTAATCGCACTCAATCTTGTCATTCTTGGTGGCGCAGCTTGGCTCGGCTATCAAAAGTTTGAGGAATACTTTAATAACCCATGGACACGAGATGGGCAAGTGCGTGCTAACGTCATCAAAGTGGCTCCTCGCGTATCAGGCCCAATTGTAAATGTCGCGGTGCAAGACAACCAAGAAGTAAAAACGGGGGATTTACTGTTTGAAATCGACCCTGCGACTTACCAGGTTGCGTTATCTCAAGCCGAAGTAGCACTGGAGCGCTCCATTGTTAGCTCTCGCGGTAAAAAAATCGAATATGACCGCTTAAAAGACATTCGTGCCAAAGACCGTGGCGCGGTTTCTCACAAGGATCTGATTCGTCGTGAAATCGCTTACGAAGAGTCGCTACTGCAAATCAAATCTGCAGAAGAGCAACTAAAATCAGCACGCCTTAATCTCAGCTTTACCAAAGTTTATGCGACCGTCGATGGTTTTGTATCTAACCTCGATATTAGAAACGGTACGCAAGCGGTCGCAAACCAACCACTGCTCGCACTGATCGACAAAAACAGCTTTTGGGTATTTGGTTTCTTCCGTGAAAACCAACTTGCGCAAATCGAACCTGGCAGCCAAGCGCGTGTCACTTTGATGTCTCACCCAGACACGCCAATTGACGCGACGGTTGACTCGATTGGTTGGGGTATTGCGCCCAAAGACGGCACGGTCGGCTACAACCTTCTTCCAAACGTAAACCCTGTTTTTCAGTGGATTCGCTTAGCACAACGTATTCCGGTGCGAATCTCCCTACAAGAACTTCCTGAAGATGTTGATCTTCGATTCGGGCTTTCTGCGTCCATCATGGTGATGAAAGAGTCATCCGCAGAAAGTGAACAATAACTGAGTGAGAAGAGCCATGGTCATTGGTAAAAACCTCAAAAATATTAATGAAGAAAACAACTTCTTCTATCTAACCTTAGCACTAGTGATTTTGTTGCTAGGGAGTGCGATGGCACAAGTCGTAGGTGAAGGGACGATTGAACACATACTTCAGGCTTTCACGGTTCTGACGTTTATCGTCTGTTTTGCGAGCCTTCGCTTTGACAAAACCTGGTCTCGTTTCCTCTACAGCCTGTTTGGTATTTGGGTTCTTGTGATTGTGATCAAGACCGTTTTCGACATCAGAGAGATGAATGTGGTGATGCTTGCCCTCACCTTTGCGTTCTTTTTCGGCACTTTTAAATCCATCGCAAGACAGATTCTTTTCACCGGCCATGTCAACAGCAACAAAGTCATTGGCTCGGTCGCGCTTTTCTTGCTGCTTGGTCTGATGTGGGCGATTGCCTACCTCATTCTGCTTGAGTTTTCGCCTGAAGCCTTTACCGGTATGGAAGCGATTTCTTGGGGGCAGAACTTCTCCAATGCAGCGTATTTCAGTTTCGTTACCTTAACCACGCTCGGTTATGGCGACATTAGTCCTCTAACACCACTGGCTCAAGTCGTGGTGTATTTAGAGGCCATCACAGGTGTTTTTTATATGGCGATTGTTGTTTCAAGTCTCGTCAGTTCTAACATTGATCATCAGGTAAACAAAAATGGATAAACAATCGGTAAAAATCGACAGTAAGCTTTTCATCAGTAATATGGTGGAATCGGCAATACGCATTGGCTTGATCTTTGTCTTGCTGATGTTTACGTACGACATCATCAAACCCTTCATCCTTCCGGTTATTTGGGGCGCTATTATAGCCGTCGCTTTAATGCCGCTTACCCAAAAATTGCAGCGTGTATATGGTGGTCGTAGAGGCTTGGCAGCCACAACCATTGCTTTACTTGGTATTGCCCTCCTTGTCACGCCACTTGTTATGGTATCAGGCTCCATTGTGGATGGTGCAACGCACGCGCTTGAAGTACTACAAAATGGACAAGTGAAAATACCAGGGCCAAAACCTTCCGTAGCGGATTGGCCTATCGTGGGTGATAAGCTCTACGAAGTGTGGACCCTATTCGCTACTAATCTTGAACAAGCTATTCAAACCTTTATGCCACAAATAAAGGCAGGACTCACATCTTTACTGGGTACACTGGGGGGCGTATTGGGAAGTTTACTGCTTTCAATCTTGTCACTTGCGATTGCAGCAGGTTTCATGACGTACTCTGAATCTGCAGCATCAGGCTTAAGAACCATCGCGATTCGAACCGCTGGTGAAAACGCAAAAAGTTGGACCACGCTTATCGCTGCGACAATTAAAAGCGTACTGCTTGGCGTAGTCGGTGTAGCGGCGATTCAAGCACTGTTGATCGGTGCTGGTTTCTTCGTATTTGGCGTTCCGGCAGCAGGTTTACTCACACTGCTTCTAATGATTTTATGTATCGCTCAGCTCCCGGCGTTGCTCGCAGTGCTACCTGTGATTGGCTTCATGTACATGACCCAAGACACCTCAACAGCAACCATGTTTACTGTTTGGGTCGTAGTTGCGGCTCTTTCTGAAAACCTGTTCAAACCAATGTTAATGGGACGTGGCGTCGACGTGCCAATGCCTGTGATTCTGCTCGGTGCCATCGGTGGTATGCTTTTCTACGGCATCGTTGGTCTGTTCTTAGGTGCCGTTATCCTAGCAATTTGGTATGAGTTATTTGTTTGGTGGTTGAGCATTGAGAAAGCACAACAGCAAGAAGAAATGGCAGAACAACAAGACGCTTCTGATGACCAATCAGAACCTGGACACGGTGCTGGTATTTAATAAATCAATAAGTTAGAAAGAAATTTAATCTATAACTTATGATATCAAACCGCTGCATTTCAGCGGTTTGATTCTATTTGGATCACAGTTTCGTCGTAATAAATGCGATAAAAATGACGTTCTTGTTAAATTTTCATACTTATTACACTTGGGAGTTGCAATCGGGCAATGAACGATGCACTCTCGATGACCACTAATTTGCTTAGGATAAAAACAATGAAATTGATCAAGCCTTTAACTTGTGCGCTTGCTCTCGCAATGAGTGGCATGGCATTCGCAGATGTAACCGTGAGTGTTCCTGACAACGTTTCAGTATTAGCGGCTAACGGTGAAAAAGCAGATCTTTCGGGTGGTTTTTTCGCCTCTGAAAGAACACTGACGTTACCTGATGGCCTTAACCAAGTCGTATTTCGTTTCGCCCCTTACTTCAACCAAGGTAATGACCGTTTAAGTGTTGAAAGCGATGTTATCGTTACACGATTTGACGCGACCAATGCCGAACTCACTCTACAAATGCCAGAATACCGCAACCTACGTGATGCGGAAGAGAAGATCAAAGACTTAGATTGGAAACTGGTTGATGATTCTGGCAACGCAATCGCGGTTGACCAGGACAAGTTGCTCAAACCGGGTATGCAAATCGGTCGTGATTACGTGCGTGAAATCGAAGATTATAACCAAGCTGGCGGTGCAGCAGCCGTGGCTTTTGCTGGCGCAGCAACCATGCAGCCAGTCACGCTTCCTGCAAAGGTTCCTGCGGATATGAAGCAAGTGAGAGCAACTGCGGTTAAAGCGGATTCGACAGCTGAAGAGATGCTGCACTTCTGGTACCAAAAAGCAGACGCAGAAACCAAAGCTCGCTTTAAGAAATATGTTAATCAACAGTAAATCTGGTTAACTTTATCGATATTAAAAAAGCCACTTCACGTGGCTTTTTTGATCAAAAATTAGGAAGCTTGGACAACTTTAGTATTGGCGATCAAGTCATGCAACAATCGTCGCTCCGGATGAAAGAACAACAATGCCAAATTTACCAACGGGATCCCCGGAATGAGCATCTCCAGCAAGTAGCTAATAACAAGCCTTAACCCTGCTGTAACTTTCGTTGCCTTACTATCATTTTTCATTACAACTTTAATACCAATCATGCGCATACCAATGGTTTGCCCATGACTCAATGCATTCCAGTTGATCATTAAAACCGTTGGTAAAGAAAGCAAGTAAAACGCCTGAGTTTCACGAACAAGCGTGAGGTTATCTGCTAAAGAGAGCTGAAAGTCGTTAAGAAAAGAGTTAATACTCAATGCGATGATTAACACGACCACCATCGCAAAGAGCAGGTCGATAAAACCAGCAATGATTCTCTGTTGCTTGCTCGCGATAAAAGCATACATGGACTTCAGTCACCTCAATGTAATTGGTTAAGCGAGAATGACTGAGTGTACAGACGCGCAATGGTGAGCGCAGTTTAGGTATTGCCAACATAATATTCAACTAAGAACATACTAAATCGCGGTCGTATCTCAAAAGTAATCATTACATCTTGAGCATAACCGTATCAATTTAACAAAACGCTACCAGTAACGTTCGTAAATGATATTTCCCCCGGTTTGATGGCGATACTTTTCCAAGCCTAGCTCTTGTAAGACGGGCACGGTATCTTTGATCATTTGTGGATTCCCACACATCATGACAAAGCTACGCTGAGCTGAGAATGGCGCATCAGCGGCGTTGGACAGTAAACCCGATTCGATGAGTTCAGGAATTCGGCCTTGTAATTTACCATCAACCACTTCCCTGCTGACTATCGGTATATACTTTAATCTGCCTTCATATCGTTGCTGAAGCTGTTCAATTAGGTATTTATAAACCAGATCTTTTTCGAAACGAACGGCATGAACCAGCACAATGCGCTCATTGTGAGGCGGTAGGTTTATATCATCCAGCAGCGATAAAAACGGTCCAATCCCCGTACCTGTAGATAGCAGCCACAGGTCATGAGCCTGTTTAGGAATAGAATCATGGGTTAAATCGCCATGTGCAGTGGCACCGACATAAATACTATCACCAGATTTAAGCTTTTGGAGCCGTGGAGAAAGTTGTCCTTGAGGGTCGGCTACTATTAGAAATTCCAACCAATCGAATTGCTCGCTTGGCGCATTAACCACGGAGTAAGCACGGCTGATCGGCTTACCTTCATCATCAAGCAAAGCAAGCTTGGTGAATTGGCCAGCTTTAAAGGAAAGAGGCGCGCCAGATATTCTCAAACTGAACAGCTCACCTGTCCAATCAATGCGTTTCTCAACTCTTGCGAGGTTGAAACCTTTGAGTTCAATCATGAGACACCTCCTATCTGGTTACTCTTAGTTAAACTTACGCCTTCAACTCGATTATGTAAAGTTTCTAGTTTACATAATCAAACCACCATTTCATTTCACATTTTAAAAACAATTTTATTACATATTAAATAATTACATCTAGAATAAATGCTCAAAGTGATAAGTCGCGTCGCAATTTGTGGCAAAGCAGATGAAAAAGGAGCAATAAAAATGGACACACTGTTAAAGGACTTTCCCGTTATCACAGAGATAAAAGTCGCATGGGGTGAAATGGATGCTCTGCAACATGTTAATAACGTGGTCTATTTTCGCTACTTCGAGACGGCGCGTTTAGATTACTTCAACAAAATTAACCTGCTGGTCGACCTGCAGACCTCGCAAATTGGGCCAGTACTGAGCGAGACTCAATGCCGCTACAAATTGCCTGTTACTTACCCAGACACGCTATTAGTCGGTTCTCGCGTAATCGACATGCAAGAAGATCGCATCACAATGGAGTACCAAGTGCTGAGTAAGAAGTGGGGTAAAATTGCGACCATCGCGACCGCCACTGGTGTGATGTTTGATTTTAAGAACAACGTTAAAGCTGCGATTCCAGATCACGTTCGCCAGTCGATTTTAGACTTGGAAGGAACCGTGGGTAGTACGCATCATTTGGAGTAGCAAGAAACGAGAGATTAAAGGCGAGGTTCCCGACAGCGCTTCTTCATCGCTATCGGGAATGATGCTGAGGTACCATTCCAACTTACGCAATAAGAAAACTAGCGTCATTCTAGCGAGCAATAGCGAGACTAAGAATCTACTTGCCGCTTGCTGCAGACCATAGAACCATGAATAAACTCAATACAATCTGAGGGTAAATTCTGAATCACGCTCGTTCCTCTCGGTTCAGAATAACAGTTCGAGTTTGGCTCTGAGCTCTACAAAACCATCTAAAAAAACGATTCCAGACAAACCTAAGTAACCATCCGGAATCTCGCTTTAGACGCATCAGCAGCGCGACTCTTCCAGCCTACGCGATAAGAAAAGCTACGTCATTCTAGCGAGCCAAAGCGAGACTAAGAATCTACTTGCCGCTTGCTGCAGACCATAAAGCCATGAATAAACTCAATACAATCTGAAGGTAGATTCTGATTCACGCTCGTTCCTCGCAGTTCAGAATGACGGTTCGAGTTTGGCTCTGAGCTCTACAAAACCATCTAAAAAAGCGATTCCAGAAGAACCTAAGTGAGTCACTCGGAATCTCGCTTTAGACGTATCAGCAGAGCGACTCTTCCAGCCTACGCGATAAGAAAAGCTGCGTCATTCTAGCGAGACTAAGAATCTACTTGCCGCTTGCTGCAGACCATAGAGCGGTTAGCAGAACGTCTCGATGTACAGCGCTTCCACCTTATCTCTGGCCCATTGCGTTTTGCGCAGGAACTTCAGCGACGATTTGATTGAAGGATCTTTCTTGAAACAGTTCACACGAACGCGCTCATACATGCCATTCCAACCAAAGTGTTCAACTAGTCGGGTGACGATTTTCTCTAAACTCAACCCGTGAAGTGGGTTATTCGGCTGCTGTTGGCTCATGCTATTGATCCGGTAAAGTGAAGTTGCGCGCTAATCTAACTCAAACTCGCCGTGCAACCTAATGTTTTAACCTTGAATTGGCCTACGACTCTCCCCTATAGTAGCCCAAACTTCTTAAAAGCCCTTTTCATTATGAAAGCCCTCAACGACCTCAATATTTTTGTCGAAACCGCGCGCCAAGGCAGCTTTTCAAAAGCCGCTAACAGTATGGACATGACACCTGCCGCCATTAGCGCATCGATTAAGCGTCTTGAAGGGCAAATCGGTTTCCCGTTGTTTGTGCGTTCCACCCGAAGCCTGCGTTTAACCTCAGAGGGCGAACTGTTTTTAGACAAAACCACGCAAGCGTTGGCAACATTGCAAGAGGGGTTGGATCAGATCTCAAGTGCGCGCGGGGAGTTGTCTGGTCAGCTGCACATTACTGCACCCTCCGATTTTGGTCGCAATATGTTGCTCGATTGGGTGGATGAGTTCATCGATCTCTACCCAAATGTTTCCATCAAACTAGAGCTGTCCGATAGCTTGACGGATATGTACACAAAGCCTGTCGATATTGCGATTCGCTACGGCGAGCCGGCCGACTCCAATCTGGTCGTATTGGCATTATGTGGGTCAAACGAACGGATATTATGTGCATCGCCAGAGTACGTAGCTACACATCCAGAACTCGCCTCTCCTGCCGATTTAACGCAACACAACTGCTTGTGCTACATGGTCGCGGATTCGGTCTACAACAAATGGACGCTCACGCGTGGCAGCGAGAAAGAACAAATCGTGGTCAGCGGTAACTTGTTGAGCAACGATAGTGACTTGCCACACCGGTTAGCGATCAAAGGCAAAGGCATTGCGAATAAATCATTGATGGACATTAGCCGAGACTTAATCGAGGGAAGATTGGTGCGAGTGTTACCAGAGTGGGATTGCGGCCCAGTGCCGCTCTACATGGTGTGCGCCGATCGTCGGTTACTAACGCCAACGATTCGGACTTTCCGCGACTTTATCCAACAAAAATGCTGCCAGCAACGCGCCAACGTGCTGGCAACCTTCTGTCATTAGGCGATAAATCGAAGAGGACGAATCTGGGTATATTCAACCCAATCGTTCTCTTCTAATGTTTCAAGAAACGTCGCCATGTGCGGGCTTTGCAAATGCTTATCCAAGGCCTCTTGCGATGCCCAGATTTCTTGGAACATAAATAGGCCTTCAACTTTCTCGTCAAGATACAACTCGTATTGACAACAGCCTTCTTCTTTGCGAGTTGGCTCTAGTAAACCAGAAAGCAAATTCGCCACCTGATCCTTACGGTCTGGATAGGCTTTAACTTCTGCGACTAAGTGGATCATCGTTTTATCACTCTTTTGCGATTTATATATTGATTACAGGGTTCTACGTAACCTGCAAGTAAGCTTGAATTAGATCTCGGTGAATACGGTTTCTGCGTCCCAGCGAGACTTTGGCGTTTTCGCGTTGAAGTCATCTTCCGCGTGGTAGCCAAGCGGCACGATTACAACGCTAGTGTAACCTTTTTCACGCAAGCCAAATTCTTCATCCAGCACTTTTGGATCAAACCCTTCAATTGGCACTGCATCAATTTCTAGCGTCGAAGCACCCAACAGCAACGTACCTACGTTGAGGTAAACTTGTTTCTCCATCCAATGGTTCGCATCTTTCAGATCAAAACGGTGCATGTTTACAAAGTAGCTACGACCACCGCGCACAGCCGCTTTCGCTTCTTCAGTTGGGAATCGGCCATCTTTTTCTTCTTGCACCATTAGCGCTTCAATGTAGTCGTTATCGATGCCTGTTTTTGCACAAAACACCAATACGTGAGAAGCGTTGAGAATCTTCGCCGCGTTAAACGCGTAATTCTCTTGCGCCGCTTTAGCGATGCGCTGTTTGCCTTCTTCTGTGCTTGCCAGAATGAAATGCCAAGGTTGAGAGTTCACGCTCGATGGACTAAAACGAATCAGCTCTTTAACTGCGTCGATTTTTTCTTGAGGTAGCTTGCGCGTTGGGTCAAACACTTTCGTTGAGTAACGAGATTTTGCAGCTTGTACGATATCCATGAGGTTCTCCAATTAATGAATTTAAGCTGTGTAACAGCATAACCTCATGAGATAAAGGGAAAAACCGATTTCGATTAAAAACATTTTCAAAATAAATTTGAAAATAAAACGATAAGAAAGGCTTTGAGCGTTCTCACTGAACTTCTTCATCCTTTCAGCAATAATGCATGTTTGCTCGCAACCAAACTCAACTCATGCTGCCTCAAGATAACGTTATTACATCCTTTCTGTGCAAAAAGCTCGGTCACAATCACCTTCGAATTGCCGGCGAATATTGGCACATTGAGAAGTTGGTGGCCTTGCAATGCATGATGTTGAAAGAAGCGCCTAACCTCCAAGAAGGGCTGCTTTGGTGGAGTAAAAGTGTTTCATTATTCGACCGCCGTTTGTACGTCACATTGCAACATGGTGATGCCCCAATCCATCTGCAGGTAGAATGCAGAACAGCCGATATGCCAAATTGGGCGGAGTCGGTGTTTGGCTTGCTCAAAATGCAGTTGGAAATGCTTGAGCTAAGCGAATCAATACAGGTACAAGTTCACGCCAACAATCCACTCGCGGCCGATATTTTTCTAGAGGAAACGCGAGATTCTAAAACGAGTTCAAGCGTGTTTGAACTGGTGAAACATGTTTATTTACTGCTTTCTCACCAACCCATTGAGCAACCCGAATTGCTGAGTGTTTTGAACGCCTTGTTCATCAAAAACAGCAATTACGCGCTCAAGTTAGAGCAAGCGGCAAGGCAACTGGGCGTCTCCAAACGCACCTTGCAACGTCGACTGCAAGAGAAGCAAATGAGCTACTCTCAATGCGTTGATTTCGCTAAAAGAAAGCAAGCACTCACTTTGCTTGCCGACACCCAACTCACAACGCAGCAAATCGCCTATCAACTTGGTTATGAAGAACCTTCGAACTTTCACCGGACTTTTCGTCGTTGGTATCCGTTTTCACCCATGCAATATCGCCAACAATGTTTGGATAACCGAACTCAACTAAATCAACAACCGATCCGCTTATACTACGCCAAAGCCAATACCTTCGACGATAACCACATCGACCAACCTGTCGGCAAAATCTGGATGGAAGTGGACAATATTGCGTTTGAAAAAGTGGTCTCGGTAGAATGCCGTGACCGTGATGGCGCATGGCGGCGCTACCCCGCCTTCTTCGAGCGTTTTTTAAGTCATGGCACCGAGCTATGGGCAACGACCGAACTTCCGGTAGCGCATCCCCTTACCTTTAGACTGTGTTATGAAGTCGATGGTGAGCGCTACATTGATAACAACCACCAGCGTGATTACGTGGTCTCCAAGGGACTTTTAATTGGCGCAACGGAATACATTGTCCCGACAAAACAACTTATCCAACTCGGTACACAGTACACCTTGTTTGTGGAACTCGCATGTAGATTAAAAGACGTGGCGAAGATCGATGGCTACGTGGGTGATGCGCCAGCTCCGCACACAATGAGCCAAACTCAGAATGCAGAAGATTACACATGCTGGGCGCTACAACTTCCCCTCACCCAAACGGCTAAACAGTGTCGATTTCGACTCTATGATCATTCTGGTAATGAGTTAGCCAAAGACCATTACCCGATTCAATACCCAATTATGCAACCACTCAGTTAAATATGTAGCACAGTTCAAATTCAGCACTTCGTGACATCATTTCACGTCTTTTTTGGCGTGAAATGACACTCTCAATTTCAAACCTTTGATTTATCGTTTCCGCATTGCTGCACAACGGAGACAAAAACCGTGTTTGAAATCTTACCTAACCCTATGAATAAAATAAAAATACTCCCTATAGCGATCGCCCTAGCTCTTTCTGGCTGTGGTAGCGATGAAACTACGCCAACCGATACAGGAAGCCACGTGGCATCTCCTGATTGGCAAGACCAGATCATTTACTTCTTGATGATCGACCGTTTTAACGACGGCGACAACACGCTTAACGATCAAGGTCAGAATGAATACGATCCTACCTCAGACAAGAAATTCAGTGGTGGAGACCTGGTTGGTGTCAGTGACAAACTGGGCTACATCGAAGACCTAGGCGCTACCTCTATCTGGATTACACCGCCAGTGGCAAACCAATGGTGGGATGCAGAGCAAAACTACGGCGGCTACCACGGGTACTGGGCGCGCGATTTTCAAAAAGTGGATGAACACTTTGGTGACATGGAAAGCTACCAAGCGTTAGCACGCGAAGTGCATGCGCGTAACATGTTCTTAATTCAGGACATCGTGACCAACCATGTAGGCAACTTCTTCACCTACGATGATCCTTACAGTTATGATCCAAGCCTACCTTGCCAAGGCTTCCGTTTGATTAAAAATGCGCTACCCGCCGGGCAAGAACTGCCGTACCCACTCAACATGAACGAGTGTAAAACAGACGGCACAGGCAGCTACCACTGGACGCCGACCATCACCGACCACAACGATCCAGTACAAGAAAAAACCTGGCAGCTCTCTGATTTGGATGACCTTAATACGTCCGATCCTGAAGTACGCGCTTATCTAAAAGAGAGCTACCGAAAATGGATTCGCGAAGTCGGCGTCGACGGATTCCGTATCGATACGGTGAAGTTTGTTGAACATGATTTCTGGAATGACTTCCTACACGCCGACGATGGTGTGATGACGCAAGCGGTTGATACCGGTCGTGACAACTTCCTCACTTTTGGTGAAGTCTTCGAAACATCTACGCCTTACCACACAGAAGGCGAAGAGAAGATGCTGACTTACATCGGCGAAAGCGGCTCGCCGGAGCAGTTAACCTCGGTGTTGAACTTCCCATTGCAAGCAACCATGACTCGCGTGTTTGCAGCAGGACAACCGACCGATTACCTACGCTTCCGTCTTGAAAAAATGATGGCGATGTTCCCGAATCCATACATCATACCGAACTTCATTGATAACCACGATATGCCACGTTTTCTATCGCAAGGCAGTGTCAACGATATGAAGCAAGCTCTGATCACAATGATGGCGGTACCGGGCATCCCTGTGATTTACCAAGGTACAGAGCAAGCGATGTCAGCGGCGCGCGATGCGATGTTTGCTGGCGGTTACCGTGAAGACGGCGACTACGTAGATTCATTCGACCAAAACAGCGAGATGTACTTGTTCATCCAAGAGCTTGCTAAGTTACGTACCGAAAACAAAGTCATGACACGCGGCGAAATGAAAGTCATTGGCAGCGATAAAGCTGGTGCAGGTGTGTTCGCCTTTACCCGCACTTTGGATAACGACGAAGTCTTAGTGGTAATGAACACATCTAACTCCCCAATGTTGATGAACCAACTCGATGTAGAGCAAGCGGGCGGCACCGTTTTCCAACAACAAATCATGTCGAACTGGGCAGAAGCTCCAGAACAGTTAATCGCCGATGAAAACGGTCACGTAACCCTTGAGCTACCAGCCAAATCTGCCGTGATTTACTCGAAAACTAACGACATCCAATCGGTAGAGACCCCAGATCTCAACATCCAACTGGCACAGGATTGGGAAGGACAAACCATCACTGATGACATCGTGATTACTGGTACTGCTAACGCAAACGAGAAATTGAACCTTGTCGTGGACGGTAATCTAGAAACCGCACAAGCCATTACCGTAAGTGCTGACGGTCAATTTAGCGTGACTTTATCTACCCGTCACTTTGCAATTGGCGAGCAACAGCACCGCTTCGCGATTTACTCCACTGAGAAAAAAGCGGGCATTGAAGATGTAAACTTTGTGTCGGACTTAAGCTGGTCAAACACGCCAGACGACACTATTGATGACGCAGGCGATGCGCAAGATGGCATGGGCGGTCCTAACGGTAACTACTCGCTACCAACGGATCCAACGTTCGATAAAGATAACAGCCAACTCGCAATCAACAAAGCTGAGGTATTTACCGTTGGCAGTAACGTACGTTTGACCTTCACTATGGACAAAATCACCGACACTTGGTTACCACCAAACGGCTTCGACCACGTGGGTTTCACCATCTTTATGGATTTACCGGAAGAAACGGCAACCAACTTGTCTGAGCTACCGAAGATCAACGCTTCTATGCCAAGCGGAACCTGGAGTCGCAATGCGGTTGTTTTTGGCTGGCAAAGCTCGATTTACAACACCAAAGGAGCAAATGCGACGACATGGGGAGAAGCCGTAACGCCAGCACCAACAGTGACAGTAGACAAAGCCAACAACACCATTTCAATGGACTTTGCTAGCGATGCACTAGGCCGCCCAGATTCGCTCGATGGTATCCGCTTCTATGTCACGACTTGGGACTTAGACGGCCTTTCGGCAACTTACCGTCCGCTAGAGCAAGACAAAGGCCCTTGGAACTTCTCCGGTGGCGCATCGGATGAAAGTAAGATTTGGGACGATTTACCAATCATCACCTTGTCGGAATAAACCGTTAAATAAGACACCGCCCAGCGTTATAGCAGGGCGGCCATCAACAAAAAAATGCAGAAAGACACTTCTGCTCGTTTTTATTCTAGTTAAAGAACGATTTCACCCACAGCACCAGACTGTCCCAAAGCTGAGCGAACCACGAGCCCTCTTCTACCGCTTGGCTGCTGACCAAGGGATAACTCGCCACGGTACTGTCATCGCTTTTCCAAACGACCTTACCAATCTCATCTCCTTGCGCGATCGGCGCAATCAACGGTTCATTTAACACCACACTCTTATCAAGCCCAGCCGTCATTGAACGAGGCAGAGTGAGATAGGCATCTTTAGCAAAGATCGCCTCAATTTGATTAGCATTTCCCTTCCAAACGCGAACTTTAGACTCAACTTCCCCCTGTTTAGCAACTTGCTTGGTGTCATAAAAGCGAAAACCATAGCTGAGTAGATTCTTCGATTGGCTGATCCTAGCCTGTTTACTTGGCGTACCCATCACCACCGAGATAAGGCGCATTCTTCCTTCTTTGGCCGAGCTCACCAAGCTGTATCCGGCATTGCTGGTGTAGCCGGTTTTGCCCCCGTCGACATCAATGGAATTGTCCCATAACAACTTATTGCGGTTGTACTGCGTAATGTCGTTCCACTTGAAGACTTTCTCGCTGTATAGCGCATACACATCAGGAACATCGCTGATGATCGACTGCATGAGTTTTGCCATATCGGTTGGTGAGGTTTGGATGCCATCACTATCAAGACCATGGGAGTTCACAAAATAGGTGTCTTGCAGTCCTAATTTCTCCGCCCAACCATTCATCAAGGCGACAAAGCCGCGTTCACTGCCTGCAACGTGCTCAGCCAGTGCAACGCACGCGTCATTTCCTGATTGGATGATCACGCCGCGCATTAAGTTCGCAACACTAATTTCATCTTTCGGTTTGATGAACATTTTAGAAGAACCGGGAAACTTGGCCGACCACGCGTTTTCGCTCACGGTGACAACATCATCCCATTTCAAACGCCCCGCTTTGATTTCTTGTCCAACTACATAAGCGGTCATCAACTTGGTTAAACTCGCCGGAGCAAGGCCTGCTCGCCCGTTATGCTCGGCAATAATGGCACCGGATTGAAAGTCCATTAATACGTAACCTTTTGCCTGTAACTGAGGTGGGTTGGGCGTAACAACGGCAAAAGTAGGTACGCTCATTAAACAAGTCACAATTGTCCATCGAGCCAGTGACACTTTCATCCGACTTCCTCCATGCTCTTACTTTGTCGCAACTCTATTGAGCATAGCTCACTCAACCAGTTGCACCAGTCGCTAATCGTTTCATTTTCTTGAACTTACATTGATTTGACCAAGGTATAGAACTGAAGAGGCAATTGGGAAATAGCGTTGGTTCTTCGCGCCATTCGCAGTAAAGTAGCGCTACCCCTCAATAAGGAAATAAAGATAACAATGAACGCTCAATCATTTATCGACGCAGGATTGCATTACACTCCCCACAGTTTTACCGTTCCTCTGGATTACCAAGACGCAAGCAAAGGCACCATTAGAGTCTTCGCCCGTTCGGTTTGCCTAGTTGGCGATGAAGAATCGACCAAACCTTGGTTGGTTTACTTTCAGGGCGG
The DNA here is from genome assembly GCF_033339955.1 of Vibrio sp. 1731. Lineage (NCBI taxonomy): Bacteria > Pseudomonadati > Pseudomonadota > Gammaproteobacteria > Vibrionales > Vibrionaceae > Vibrio > Vibrio sp. 1731. The sequence goes on from NZ_JAWOVO010000002.1 coordinate 111,427, forward strand.
GCCTGGCTTTCCCTCTCCACGTCAAAACGGCAATAATGGCTGGGTAAAACGCGCCCTGCAAGAGTACCGAGTTTTGCTTCTCGACCAGCGCGGTACGGGCAACAGCAGCGTAATTAATCACCAGACGCTTGCTCACCTCACGCCAGAGCAACAAGCAGACTACTTGAGCCACTTCCGAGCGGATAACATCGTGCGCGACGCGGAATACATTCGTGAGCAATTTGGCGTCGAAAAATGGGCGATCTTAGGTCAAAGCTTTGGTGGGTTTTGCTCCCTCACCTATTTGTCTTTGTTCCCAGACAGCTTGCTACAAAGCTACATCACAGGTGGCGTGCCATCAGTCTCGCGTCATGCCGACGATGTGTATGAAGCCACCTTCAAACGCACCATGGAGAAAAACCAAGCGTTCTTCCAACAATTTCCAAGTGCGCAACAACTTTGCCAAAACATTGCGAATCACTTGCTGGAAAATGAAGAGTACCTACCAAATGGTCAACGCTTCACGGTGGAACAATTTCAACAAATCGGCATCAATTTTGGTGTGAGTGATACTTTCTTGCCAACTTACTATTGGCTAGAAAGCGCGTTGATTGAAGTGAACGGCAAACCACAACTTCGCTATGAGTTCTTGAACGATATGTTGGCGCAGCAAAACTTCCAAACCAACCCGATCTACGCCATTTTGCATGAATCGATTTACTGCCAAGGCTTTGCGTCGAGTTGGAGTGCGCACCGTGTTCGCCAAACCCGACCAGAGTTTAATTATGAACTTGGCCAGCCATTTTACTTTACGGGGGAAATGGTCTTCCCGTGGATGTTCGACCAATACGTCAACCTTAAACCACTAAAAGACGCCGCAGAAATATTGGCCGCGAAAGACGATTGGGCTGCGCTGTACGATCAAAATCAACTGGCTCAAAATAAAGTGCCTGTCAGTTGCGCCGTTTACGCCGATGATATGTTTGTTGAAATGGATATCAGCCGAGAGACGCTCGCGTTAATCCCAAATTCAAAAGCGTGGATCACCAACGAGTACGAGCACAACGGTTTGCGTGCCGACGGTGAACGCATTCTCGACAGGCTCATTGCCATGGGTAAACAGACCGCAGCTGCGTTGAAATAAGCAGGACAGACGTTAGAAATACGCCTTTTTAGTATTTGATGAAAAGGCGTTTATAGCGGTTTATGAACAATGGCGATCAGTCATTCACTCTTTGTCCCTAAACCTTTATCCCTCACCACCTCATGTATAAAACTGCGACATGTCCTTTCCTTGTCAATGACTCCGGTGATTACTTGGTGCTTCTTGCGCCTAACTTTTTTGAAGGGCCCAAAACAGCATAAATTTAAACCAAAAGTATCGGCTCCAACCTACCTAACCCACTATAATTAATGCTTATAATTTGAACACATAGCGGCTTCACCTGCGGACATGCTCCCCCTATCAAAGACCGCCAGGCCCCGCCTACTCATAATATCCGTATAATTTGTCCGTATTTCCGACTAGTTTAGTCAGGTATACTTCGTGCCGCTAAAATTTTAAGGTCGTTGACCACCTGTATTTTTAAAGGAAACCTCATGAGTCAGTATGTAGTTTGTGCGCTGTACAAGTTTGTTGAGCTGAATAACTATCAAGAGCTACGCGAGCCATTACTTGCGTTGATGGAAAAACACCATATTCGCGGAACATTACTACTGGCAAGTGAAGGTATCAACGGTACTGTTGCATCTGATCGTGCAGGTATTGATACGCTACTGGAGTGGCTAAACAACGAACCTCGTTTGACTGGCACCGTATACAAAGAGTCGTATTCTGAGACCCAGCCATTCAATCGCACCAAAGTGAAACTGAAAAAAGAGATCGTAACATTAGGTGTTGAAGGTATAGACCCTCGCCACGTGGTGGGTACTTACGTGAAACCTCAAGAGTGGAACGATCTTATTGCTGATCCTGAAGTGTTTGTTGTCGATACACGTAATGATTACGAAATCGAGATCGGGACATTCAAAGGCGCTGTAAACCCAAATACTGAAACCTTTCGTGAATTCCCAGACTATGTAAAAGAAAACATGGACCCGGCAAAACACAAGAAAGTTGCGATGTTCTGTACCGGTGGTATCCGCTGCGAAAAATCAACGGCTTACATGAAAGAACAGGGCTTTGATGAGGTCTACCACCTAGAAGGCGGCATTCTTAAATATCTTGAAGAAGTTCCTCAAGAAGAGAGCATGTGGGAAGGCGATTGTTACGTATTTGACGGTCGTGTTGCAGTGAACCACCAGCTAGAAAAAGCAGATTACGATTTATGTAACGCTTGTCGTCTACCGATCACTGAAGAAGACAAACAGTCAGAATTGTTCGAGCAAGGCGTGAGCTGTCCAAAATGTCACGGCACACACTCAGAAGAACAAATTGCTCGATTCCGCGAGCGTGAAAAACAAGTTGTTCTTGCAGAGCAGCGAGGCGAGCAGCATGTTGGTGGTGAAAGTGCCAAGCAAAGAGAAGCCCGACGTGCCGCTAAGTACGCGCAAAAAGAAGCGCAGCGTAAACAAGACTAAGCCCAACTCTCCTTATATTTAGCGAGCTGCCGTAAGGTGGCTCGCTTTTACTACGCAACAATACTCTTTCAATACAATTTTGTATCCCTCACCAATACCTCTAGTTGATTGTCTCTTTTGCCTTCGGGTAGCCCCACCATTTCATCATAAGCACTTTGATGCACTAAGACCTGCTTATTTGCTTTGATATTCCTGCACTTCTTTTGCATCTCGATCAGGGAATGAGCCCTCAAAAAGATACCGTTGTCATCAGTGATAAATTGCGCTTCTCCATCAATCACAACAGATGCCTGGTACAATGCGAGATCAAGCGAATGAATGACCAATTTGTCTACATAGAAGTATTTTTGTAACTTACTCAATGGTATTGCCATGTGTCACCTCCCTGAAAGTTACCTCTACGTTTTGTAGAATAAAACCGATCATTGGATGAGATTTCTTCGGTTTACTTGCGTACAACATCGGAAACAAAGAGGATTCCGATGCAAACAATCAATGTCGTGTGGTTAAAGCGAGATTTAAGGCTGACTGACCATCAACCACTAACTCAAGCATTATCAACAAAGCACCCAACTGTGCTTTTGTATATTGTTGAACCATTGCTATTGAACAACCCACACTATTCTGAGCGCCACTGGCGATTTGTTTGGCAATCACTGCAAGACATGGATGAAACGCTCAAAGCGTATGGGCATCGAATCACGGTGCTGTTTGACGATGCCTTAGCATGTTTCCAATCAATTCAAGCGCAATATCAAATCAACGCTGTTTTTTCTCACCAAGAAATAGGACTCAACTGCACCTTTGAACGAGACCGACAAGTTGCCGCTTGGCTGTATGAGCAGAACATCGACTGGTTTGAATTCGAACACGGTGCTGTAATCAGAGGTGCAATAAACCGGCAAGGTTGGGACAAACATTGGGACTCTGTCATGAGAGCCTCAATAAGCCCTATTGAGCTCCAAACCGACTTATTGCATTCATTGGATGCAGAAGCTCTCGGCTGTTCGTTTTCGCCACCATCATCCTGGCTATCAAAATGCAAAGGAATGCAAACGGGAGGAAGCCGGCTCGCTTGGAAAACACTAGAGGACTTTTTCCATCGTCGAGGTCGTGATTACTATCGAAGCATTTCTAGTCCCACAGCCTCACGCACAGCCTGTACTCGACTTTCTCCATATCTCGCTTGGGGTAACATATCCTTGCGTGAAGTTTATCAATACCTTTTGAAACACTGGCAAGTCGCTGGGTTTCGTCGCAGCTTAATTGCATTGTCTTCACGGCTTCATTGGCACTGTCACTTCATCCAAAAATTCGAATCGGAATACGACATGGAGTTTTACTGCGTTAATCGGGCTTACGAACCATTGATTAAACAAAGTAGTACTTTCGATGAAGAAAAGTTAGCAGCATGGAAATCCGGGCATACTGGCGTACCTTTGATTGATGCCTGCATGCGCTGTTTGCACCACACTGGTTACATTAACTTTCGCATGCGTGCCATGCTGGTTAGCTTTCTTACTCACCACATGAACATGAATTGGCGAGTAGGTGTAACGCATTTAGCGCAACTGTTTCTCGACTTTGAGCCCGGAATTCATTACCCACAATTCCAAATGCAAGCAGGAGTAACCGGGACTAACACAATCCGTATTTATAATCCGATCAAGCAAGCCCAAGAACATGATCCTGACGGCACGTTCATCTACAAGTGGGTACCTGAATTGCAAATGGTTCCTCCCCCTCTTTTATTCGAGCCTTGGACAATGACCCAGATGGAAGCTGTCATGTATCAGTTGCAGCCAGATAGCCGTTACCTTGCACCTATTATCACACCAGACAACGCAGCTAAGGCAGCAAGAGAGCGCTTATGGACGTGGCGGAAACGAGCCGATGTGAAACAAGAAGGCAGACGAATTCTTGCGCGACATGTTAGACCCTCAAAAGAAAGTAGGACGCGATGATCATCTCTCAATCACAATGCGTACAAATGCAAACACACTCCAGGGAACCCGTTGTACCCTCAACTAGTAAGGAACACATTATGTTCAAACGTATCTTAGTTATCGCGGCGACACTGATGGCGACGTTATCTTTTATGCTTCCCGTCAAGGCTCATGAGCATGGCATGATGAAAGCCGATATTGTCGACGTTGCCGCTGAAAACGGCTCTTTCAATACGCTTGTTGCTGCGGTGAAAGCAGCGGGCTTGGTTGACACTCTCAAAGGGGAAGGCCCATTTACTGTTTTTGCACCAACGGATGACGCTTTTGCAAAACTGCCAGACGGCACAGTCGACATGCTCTTAATGCCGGAAAACAAAGACAAGTTAGTATCTGTTTTGACTTATCACGTCGTCCCAGGGAAAGTGATGGCTGCCGATGTTGTTAAGCTAGACAAAGCGACTACGGTTCAGGGGCAAGATGTGATGATTAAAACCATGGGCGATAAAGTCATGGTTAACGATGCAAATGTCATTGCAACCGATGTGAAAGCTAAAAACGGTGTCATTCACGTGATTGATACTGTCATCATGCCGAAATAACACCATTCAGAGGGCGGTACAATCCGCCCTTTAGACAGAACTTCTTCCACCCTTAGCACGATTCCTCTCCACTTATCCCCACCCCCACTCATTCACCATGGCTATAAAAAGGATAAAAACAAAATTAAAATCAATACCTTGCAATACGACACTGCACAATATTGACGAGGTTAAGATATCGTTATCTTTCAATTTGAGAACAGGATTCCATGTCAGTGACGTTTACTTTTCCACATGTAAATTCTTAAGCTAAATTTTGGCTGCTCAATCACATTTCGGCAAACCATTCGAAAGGGTGGGACGCAAAGCTTCCGGTCTGTCAGCATTTAAAAATCTAAAAGAATGCTCATGATAGCGGGGTTACCATGACGCAGTGTTACAGAAGTCCAATTTCTGTAGCGTTGCTTTATGCTCAGCATGCGCCGGGGTGTGACATTAGTTTGTCAGCCATAACAGAGGACATGTGATGAAATCATTTCCAACCAAATCCGTACTCGCGTTAGCACTTGCAAGCATTAGCTCAGGTGCTGCGGCTCACGGTTATGTATCAGAAACCAATGGTGGTGTCGCTGCAAGTCGCTCGGCACTATGTAAGTATCCAACGCCAGATACTAACGAAAAAAATAATAACTGCGGTGCGATTCAATATGAACCGCAAAGCGTTGAAGGCCCTGATGGCTTTCCCGAAACAGGGCCTCGCGATGGTAAAATAGCGAGTGCCGAAACCGCTTTAGCAGCTGCCCTTGATGAGCAAACTGCCGACCGCTGGGTAAAACGCCCTATTCAAGCAGGTACACAAACTTTTGAATGGACATTTACCGCTAACCACGTGACGCGCGACTGGAAATATTACATCACCAAGCCTGATTGGAACCCAAACGCTTCACTATCACGAGACTCTTTTGATCTAACTCCTTTCTGTGTCGTCGACGGCAATATGGTTCAACCCCCGAAACAGGTAAGCCATCAATGTAATGTGCCTACTCGCGAGGGATACCATGTCATCCTGGCAGTATGGGATGTTGGCGACACTGCAGCCTCATTTTATAACGTGATCGATGTGAAATTTGATGGTGACAGTCCCGTTATTCCAGATTGGAAGCAAGGCGGTCAAATTATTCCTACAATGGATTTAAATATTGGGGATTCGGTTTATACGCGCGTATTTGATCAAGCAGGTGAAAACATAGCGTATAGAACTGAACTAGAAATTACCGATGCAGCAATGGGCCAAGCGAAAAACTGGTCTTACGCACTCGCGACTAAGCTAAACCAAGAACAAGCAAAACTGCAAGCCGGGCAGTATGCAGAGGATAAATTCACTCCTGTTTATGGTACTAATCCGGTGTATCTGCAAGCAAATAGCGGCCTTGAGCGAGTAGAGATCGGCTATAACATTGAAACTCCTGTTCCAGAATACTCACTCACAGTAGATGGCTTAGCAGACGAATATATCATTGAGTCAACACCGACAACGTTGGATCTGACACTAACTGCTGAAGGCGATTTAAATGCAGAACTCACCGTTTACAATCACCATCGCGAACCACTTGCAAGTTGGGCAAACGAAATGAAAGACGGCTCGGTAGAGGCGATATCGCTCGCTTTAAGTAAATCGGAGCCGGGTCACCATATGCTCGTAACACGTATTAAGGATAAAGATGGCAACTTGGTGGATCAGCAAACGCTCGACTTTCACTTAAAAGAAGATCCAGTAACGCCACCACCATCTGGTGAGTACGATTTTGTCTTCCCTGAAGGACTATCTAGCTACACGGCGAGCACAAAAGTGCTTGCCAGCGACGGGGGCATTTATCAATGTAAACCTTTCCCATACTCTGGTTACTGTATGCAGTGGAAAGAAAGCGCAAACCATTACGAGCCTGGAATAGGTTCACACTGGGAGATGGCTTGGGATAAAGTCAACTAAATCACCCTTTTGAACGTTAAGTAAAAAGAGCCTCACTATGAGGCTCTTTTATAATCAAACGCAAAAATGACAATTTTCCCGGTCTAAACCATAAACACCAGATAAACTAGTGAGATGCGCTCGCCCCTCAATCAGCCCCATTTCATACCCTTCTAGTAAAACGGATTGTCGCATTGATAAGCGCTGAACATGAAAATTATCTGGTGGGGCAATTACCCTAACATGTGTTCCTGGTGGAGGGTTACGAATAAACTCCAATGATTGATTATAGTTATCTGCACGTCTTAACATCGCATCCGCCATTTTGGGGTGCTCCGCAAAAAGTTTCTTCATCAGCCATGTGGTCTTAACTGGCTTTTTGGCATAATTCAGTGGGTGAGAGAGTACTACGGTTATGTCGCGAGCCCCTCGACGATAAGCCTCACGCACTGGGATAGAGTCAGCGACCCCACCATCGGTATAACAACCGCCAGAAAAACAAGGGGTATGCTTGTAGGCAATCGGTAATGCTGTTGTCGCTTCAATCGCATGGTGAAAATTATCACGTGTCACGCGATAGTAATCTGCCTGCCCTGTATCTACATTTGTTGTCGCTGCGAGAAAAGGAACGCCATTAAACAGTTTATTTTCATCGACGGGATACAAGCGATTAGATTCTTCAAACAGCCACTTCACATCAATGAGGTCCCCACCTTTAACGAAGCGAGTTGGGTCAAAAAAGCGTTTGCTTGTGGCCAGCTTAGTAATGACGTTAATACTGCGATGCGGGTAGTCGGTCAAATACCCAATCAAATTTGATGCACCAGCAGATACACCGATTGCAAAATCAAACGGTTTATAACTCTGCTCTAAAAACGCATCTAACACTCCGCTTGCGAAGACGCCTCGCATCGCGCCACCTTCTACTACAATTGCTTTTGTTGCCATATTTCCCCCATTCTCCTTGCCAAAAGAGTAATGAAATTCGTGCAATCACAACAATTGAATATTCTTATTATTGAAATAGGTGAAGTCTATTTATTTCTCTCTTAGAAAATGAAAACTAAAGTTCAAAAAATCCGTACCCGTTAGAAATGTAATTGCGGGCTTAACCAAGGTGGCAAGGTCTAAGAGAAATCTAGGAGAAAACCGTTTTATAGGCTTCGCCCGCGCCATCAATGAACATTTGAGTACCAATAACCGCTAGAATTAAGCCCATCATTTTAGTCACAACATTTAGAGCACTTGGTCCAACCGCTTTGACCAATTTGTCTCCAAACAAAAACAGTACATAGGTGATCACACAAAGGACAGCGAAAGAAACGATAGTAATAATGGTTTGATCGAAACCACCCGCTGTCGCAAAGTTCATCGCGGTAGCAATCGTTCCGGGCCCAGCTAATATTGGCATCGCCAATGGAGACACTGCAATACTCAATGCCGCCCGTTGCTGAGCTGGTGAATACGCCTTCTCTTTGGTTTTCTGATGCGTCGAATCACCTTGAAGCATGTTAAAACCTATCAAAAACACCAAAATACCGCCTGTTATTCGCAATGCATAAAGCGTGATACCAAACAAATCAAAAATTAACTTACCTGCAATAGAAAATATCGCGATGATAATAAATGCAATAAAGACTGAGCGGAGCGCAATGGAACGGATGGTTTCTTTATCTTCATCAGCAGTTAAACTCAAAAAGATGGGGATATTGGCGATAGGGTTCATGATGGCAAAGAAGCCCATAAACACCGTAACTGTATGAACAATGAGTTCTTTCATATTTTCCACTGCATTTAAATTATTGATTCTAAAAACAGTATATACGCTCTCAAACAGAAAGAGTGGTGTATTCTCGATTCGCCTTCACACTTATGCGCCAAGCATTGTTTTTCTTTTGAGATAGTTTACCGACTCATCAAATGTCGCTAAGGTGAGTCTTCAGCCTTTACACGTAACAGGGGATGTTAAGTCACCATGAACAGCACGATTCAAACAATTCTCAATCACCGCTCAATTCGAAAATTCACCTCACAACCGATTGAGAGCGAACAATTAGATGCCATTCTTCAAGCCGGCCTTGCGGCGTCCTCATCAAGCATGTTGCAAGTCGTTTCAATTATCCGCGTGACCGACAAAGAAAAACGTACACTATTAGCTCAATATGCCGGAAATCAAGGGTACGTTGAAAGCGCGGCTGAGTTTTTGGTGTTTTGTATTGATTACCAGCGCCATGCCAGTATCAACCCAGATATTCAAGCTGATTTTACCGAGTTAACGCTAATAGGCGCTGTAGACTCGGGCATCATGGCACAAAATTGCTTGCTTGCGGCGGAGTCGATGGGACTAGGAGGTGTGTATATTGGTGGTTTACGAAACAATGCCCAAAAAGTAGACGAATTATTAGGTTTACCTAAAAATACCGCCATTTTATTTGGTATGTGTCTTGGTCATCCAGATCAAGCCCCTGAAGTAAAACCTCGCCTACCTAAGCATGTCGTGGTGCATGAAAATCAGTATCAAGACCTAAACTTGGATGATATTCAGACGTATGACCAAACTATGCAAAACTACTATGCAAACCGTTCGAGCAATCAAAAACAGAGTACTTGGTCGCAAGAAGTCACCAGTAAACTGGCTGGCGAATCACGTCCGCATATCCTGCCTTACTTAAACAGTAAAGGGCTCACTAAAAGGTGATGACCACAATACGATAGGATCAAAAAAGGCCTCTGAAGAGGCCTTTAGAATTTATCAGCAAAAACTTGCTTAGTTACCGCCTGTCGCGCCAGTGCCTGGACCCGGTGGATCTTCAGGTTCAATTGGCTCACCGACTTCCGCATCTGGAATTTGTGGTACGTCAGGTTCGATATCTTCTAATGGAATCTCGTTATAGATAGCCTCTTGTACATCAGCAACAACTTTCTGAGTATCTTCAGCTGGAATCGTTACGTAGATAACATCACCCGAATCATTCTCAGGATAATTTGGGTTCGCCGCGATTACATCTTCTGTTATTGCTTTTGCAGCAACAGCTACAGCTTCAGGCGAAGCTGTTGGGTTCGCTTTGATGATATCTGATACAACGTTTGCTGTTGCAACTAGCTGAGTAGCAAGTGCGCTGTTACCACCCTCACTACCAAGTCCTGCTACTACAGATTCTGTATCACGAAGGATTTCGTCAACTGTTTTACCACTTGCATTGATATCGATACCCAAATTCTCGAATACTTTTTCAGCGATATCAGAAGAGTATACTTCACCATCTTTTAAAGAGTTAGCAACCAAAGTCGTAAATGGAGAGCCTGTTACCAATGAATCCGTCTGGGCTAGGCCTTGAGGGATTTTGTAGTCAGATGTAATAGGTTTACCATTTGACGCGTCTTTACTATCTTCTGTGTGCGTTAATACGAAAGCACAATCACCTGGCGCATTTACAACGTTGATATTTTCAAAACGCGCTTTACCAACCATACCTTCATAGTTTGTTGTATTTTCAATCGCGTCGTATGTCTCACCACCACATACTGCTTGAACTTTCATGCCGATAACAGCTGGGTCATAAGCCTGAACTGAGTATCTTTTTACCTCAGGGTCGCTGTCACTACCACAACCTGCTAGTAGGACTGCTGCCACACTTGCCGTTAAAAGTTTGATTTTCAAAATTAGCTCCAATATTTGTTGTTATATCCGACCGCAACAGGAAGCATAACGGCAGTTGCATATAGTGTAAATAGGATGCATACAACTTTGGCATGAGTTTTTTCACATTCTTGCCTGTTTGCTTGTGCAAAATCATGCATTCATCTCAATAACGTTAAATAGACACAATTTTGTCATGTATTCGTCAGTATTTTTTCAAGTAACTTGTTGCCTTTATTGCAACCAGATGGATAATAGTTGACTATTTTTTGTGGGTCGGATTTTCACACCTTCATTAATGAAACTAAGAGCTCTAAGTCGCTAGCAGCCATTTGGAGTGTTTATTACACAAATAATTCTGAATGGACTCGCTTTCTAAAGGCTTAAAACTGCAGTAAATCATCAATATTGATGAAATGCAGTTCAATTAGAATGAATCAATTTCAGTCGGCAAACTTTCTTTCGGTAGTTATAAACCAATGAACACATTTAATAAATTTTTGGGGATATCAGTACTTCCTATCCTTCTTACAGGGTGTACTTTGCCTGGTAGCCACCTTTCGGTCAGTGACAAAACAGTCATGAGCACTGAATCGAGTGATATAGAGTCTCAGGTTACCGTTTATCCCTTAACTTTGGAGCGCGTAACGTCTTTAAATTCAGTGGACCCTTTTTCAAAACCAAACCCAGAGTTAGATATTGAAATCGCAAAATATGAATACGAAGTAGGACCTGGCGATATCCTAAATATCACTATTTGGGATCACCCAGAGCTAACGATCCCAGCGGGCTCATACCGAAGCTCAGCCGAAGCGGGTAACTGGGTGCATTCGGATGGCACGATCTTCTACCCTTACATAGGTGTCGTACATGTTGAAGGCAAAAACGTACGTCAGATTCGTGCAGACATTGCAAGCCGCCTTGCAAAATACATTGAGAGCCCACAGGTCGATGTAAGCGTTGCGGCATTTCGCTCTAAAAAGACTTATGTAACTGGCGAAGTTAACAAGCCAGGACAACAACCAATTACAAACATCCCCCTTACACTTCTAGATGCTGTGAATAGAGCTGGCGGACTGGCTGCCGAGGCTGATTGGCGTAATGCGACACTGACACGCAATGGCGTTGTTGAAAACGTTTCTTTGTATGCTCTGATGCAACAAGGCGATTTAACTCAAAACCGCCTTCTAAAGCCTGGCGATATTGTTCATATTCCTCGAAACGATGCGCAAAAAGTATTTGTTATGGGCGAGGTTAACGATCCGAAATTACTCAAAATTGATCGTAGCGGCATGAGCCTTACTGAGGCTCTTAGCAGCGTTGGTGGTATCAGTGAAATCTCCGCAGATGCTACCGGTGTGTTTGTCATCAGACGTTCAAAAGAAGAAGCTAAAATGGCGGACATTTATCAGCTAGATGTTTCTGACGCTTCTGCTTTGGTGATTGGTACTGAGTTTGATCTCAACCCTTACGACATAGTCTATGTGACGGCTGCACCTGTTAGTCGTTGGAATCGTGTGATTGCTCAGCTCGTTCCAACCATTTCCGGCTTTAATGAACTAACTGAAGGTGTACTACGAGTACGCACTTGGCCGTAAAACAACGTGCCGCAAGAAAATTATCTCTTGCGGCACGTAATCGATAGCTACTCAGCTCAATTGCGCAATATAAAGAAGCCAGCAATTTAGTTGAGATCATAAGCATACAACTTAAAGTAGGGTAAGCATTTGTTTTCTAATATTCTTGTCGTCTGTGTTGGTAATATTTGCCGCTCTCCAACAGGAGAGCGGCTTTTGCAGTCTTTACTACCAAACAAACATGTCGCATCAGCAGGAATCGCAGTAGATAAGAGCCATCTAACGGGAAAAGCTGCTGACGAGATGGCAACCACTATCGCGAACGAACATAGCGTAAGCTTAGATGGACACGAAGCACGACAATTAACACCTGAGCTTTGCGCTCAATACGATCTGATATTGGTTATGGAAAAAGGTCATTTAGAAGCCTTAACCAAAATCGCTCCTGAGGCACGAGGTAAAACGATGCTGTTTGGACAGTGGATAAATGAACAAAACATCCCTGATCCATACAGACAAAGTAGAGAAGCTTTCGAACATGCATATACGCTTATAGAAAAAGCAGCAAAAGCGTGGTCTCAAAAACTATAAGCCGTAAGGCTAAATAAACGCCAATGGCAAGGTATTTAAGAAGTTAAAGTAATGACAACACAAACTATTAAGCAATCACGTCAAGCCGACGATGAGATCGATTTGGGAAAGTTATTTGGGATCATTCTCGATGCCAAATGGCTCATTCTATGTACCGTAGTCCTATTTTCGATTATAGGCGTCGGCGTTGCCATTCTATCAACACCTATCTATAAAGCTGACGCTCTTATCCAAATCGAAAGTAAGAGTTCAGGTGGTATTTCAGCGATGGTTGGTGATATGGGAGAGCTGTTTTCAGCAGAATCATCAGCGACAACAGAAATAGAGATCATCAAATCTCGTATGATCTTGGGCGGTACTGTTGATAAGTTCAACTTAACGACTGTCGTTTCTCCAAACTACATGCCAATTATTGGTAAAGGCCTAGCTCGACTACAAGGTGAGCAAATCAGTCTGAGCGTTTCACGATTTAATGCTCCTTCTTACGCAGTTGGCGTTCCTTTAACTCTTGAAGTTATTGATTCTGAAAAACAGACGTTCAGGCTCTTAGAAGATGACAATAACGTCATTCTAGAAGGTAAAGTTGGTGAACTGCTTGAGAAGAATGGATACCAGTTTTTGGCGACTGAGCTTGTGGCTCAAACTGGTGACTCATTCACGGTCAGCAAAATCAGTAAATTAGATGCAATTAATAAACTTCAAGAAAACTTATCGATTAGCGAACGTGGTAAGCAAACCGGGATTATATCTTTAAGCTTCTCTGGTGAAGACCGCGCTAAGATTCAAGATATCTTGAACGACATTAGCCAAAACTACTTCTTACAAAACGTTCAAAGAAATTCTGCAGAGGCAGAGCAAAGCCTCGAGTTCTTGAAAGGTCACCTCCCAGACATCAAAACAAAACTGACCGCTTCTGAAGACGTTTTAAATCGGTTCCGTCAAGAAAATGAATCTATCGACTTAGGCCTTGAAGCTCAGTCAACGCTGAAAGTAATGGTTGAGTTAGAAGCACAGCTAAATGAGCTTACATTCAAAGAAAGTGAGATCAGCCAACGCTTCACACAGGATCACCCAGCTTATAAGTCGCTACTTGATAAACGTGAAACACTATTAAAAGAGAAAGAACGTCTTAATAAACAAGTTCAAAAGTTACCGAAAACACAGCGTGAAGTTCTACGTATGACACGCGATGTAGAAGTAAACCAACAAATCTACATCCAACTATTGAACAAGGTTCAAGAGCTCAACATTATTAAAGCCGGAACAGTTGGCAACGTTCGAATCTTAGATAACGCTCAATCTTTCTCTAAGCCAATTAAGCCGAAAAAAGCGCTTATCGTTGTGCTAGCAACACTGCTTGGCGGTATGGCAGGCGTTGCTTTCGTATTAATTCGTGCAGCATTCCACCGTGGTGTGGAAACACCAGATCAAATTGAACAGATTGGCATGCCAGTTTACGCAAGCGTTCCAAAATCTATTCAACAACTGGAATTTGCAAACAAGCTTAAGCGCAACAAAGGCAGCAACAATGAGCTAGTCCTTCTAGCGGAAGCTAACCCAGCCGATCTTTCCATTGAGGCTCTACGTAGTCTTCGCACTAGCTTGCACTTTGCAATGATGGAAGCGAAGAATAACGTTCTTATGATTTCAGGTCCTGCACCATCTATCGGCAAAACATTTGTATCGACCAACTTTGCGGCCGTCGCTGCGAAAACCGGTCAGAAAGTGCTGCTTATTGATGCGGATATGCGTAAAGGTTATTTGCAGCAATGCTTCGGTCTACGTTGGGACAACGGTCTTTCTGATTACTTGAGCGGTAAGACATCCCTTAGCAACATCATTAAATCTACATCCATTGATAATTTAGATGTTGTGACTCGCGGCCAAGTACCACCAAATCCGTCAGAACTTCTTATGCACCCTCGCTTCAAGAGCTTTGTTGACGAGATGTCTGCACAATACGATCTAGTCATCATCGATACACCGCCTGTACTCGCAGTTACCGACCCAAGCATTGTTGGCGCGCTTGCAGGAACAACTCTGATGGTCGCTCGTTTTGATCAAACGACTTTGAAGGAGATTGAAGTCGCGCAAGGTCGCTTCGAGCAATCAGGCGTTGAAGTTAAAGGTGTGATTCTCAATGCAGTTGAGAAAAAGGCATCTAACTCATACGGCTATGGATACGGCTACTATAACTACGCGTACAAAAGCGAATCATAAGTTGAATTTAGATCGCTAATTAAACCAAATATGACAAAGCCCTGCTAGAAACAGCAGGGCTTTTTCTATTGCACTCTTAATTGCTTGTACGTAATCAAACTAAGCAAGACAAAGAATATTGGGTCACTCCAACCAAAACCGACAAATACTCCGATAATGCCGGCATAGGTAGTAATCACTGCCCCTAAGCCATTAGTAATCAATAATGCTTTAAACAGATGTTTCGCAGTATGCCCTGATTCCACATTACGTAACATCAAACTCACCGCTGCGATTCCACCTAAAAAGATCGAAGTATGCTGCGATAAAAACAGCGCGTACTGGTCGTTAATTTGTACTCCATACATCGGCCACATTATGGTTGGTACAAAAAACAACGCAAAAGCGAATACCGTATATACGACACCATGAACGGTTAGAAAAGTGCGGTTGGTCATCATCTCCTTATCCTCTAATAGGCCCTTGATTGAGCGTCGTTAACGGCACATTGATATCGAAAATTTGACCTCGTACTTCGACTACGCCCATTTTTCGTAAGCGTGCGGCATGCATTTCGAGATAAGCTTGCGCCGTGGCTTCATCTTCAAAAAGATAGATACCACCACCGAGTTTGTCTTTTTCGCTTTCCGTCCAGATTTTCCAAATCATGCCCGGCTCTTGGTTAATCGACTTAGCTAAGTCGACCAGATCATTCGACATCTCGTCACCAAACGGACCATGAAATTCAAAATCAACTTGCAATAATTTCGCCATCTTGAGTCTCCTCTTCTTATTGACTCGTTTTCGATGACAAGATTATTACCTTTATAAAACTGACAGAAAAGTTCATAATTTTGCCATTAACTGTCTAAAAAATTGACTCATGAGACTAAAAACGACCTTAGAACAATGGCAAACGCTACAAGCGATTAATCAAGAAGGCAGCATTCAATCCGCAGCTTTACTGCTCAACAAGAGCCATACCACATTGATCTACTCGGTGAGGAAGTTAGAAGACCAACTTGGTATTCAACTTATCGAAGTACGAGGGCGCAAAGCGGGTTTGACAGAGCACGGCAAAACCATACTGCGTCGTGCACAATCCATGCTTGAACAAGCGCGGGAACTAGAAGTCATCAGCGAGCAGTTAAAAAGTGGGGTGGAATCTCAAATCACGATCGCAGTAGATCATCTTTGTGACCCTTGTTGGCTTTATGCACCACTCAGTCAATTTTTGGAGGACAACAACACGACCTCCGTTCAAGTGGTTGAAACGTCACTGAGCAAAACAACCGAAATGGTCGTAAATGAGCTCGCTGACATCGCAATCATCAACTTACCGATAACCAACTACCCTGCCGAAGCATTTGGCGTAACAACCATGCTGCCTGTAATCGCAGCACACCATCCACTCGCTAAAAAGCCGCATGTTTCCATCGACGATTTTGCAACCACCAGCCAAATTGTCATCCGTGACTTAGGTGATTCAGACAAAACGAAAAGAGATGTGGGTTGGTTACGCGCACGTCAGCGTATTACCGTCGATAACTTCGACCACGCTTTTCACGCCGTAGAGCAAGGCGCTGGATTTTGTCGGCTACCAGCGCACTTAGTCGCAGCCCGCAAGAGCGATAAAATTAAAGTATTGGAGATCGAACACTCCCATCAATATCAAGTTGCGCTGCACCTCACTTTGCCCAAAGGAGCCAAAAGTGGTCCTGCGACTCAAGCGCTTTATCGTACTTTACTCAAAAGTGTAGAAACTCGAGCCTAGCGACAGTGGTATTGAGTTGAATCGCTAGTGTTATCGCCTATTGATTCTCCCTAAATATAGAGAAACGGCCATTTTGTGACGCTACACTCTCACAAAAGGTTGCACGAAGGATAGCGACCACCTACTATCACTCTGCTCATGCCTAAAGCACCCAACACTCGCGGAAAGAACTCGGTTCACGGCAATATCCTCACCTGCTTGGTTTAGCAGGCACAATCTGTTTTTACCTTCTTTTTAGCTTCTATTTAGGCGAGTGTGGAAGAAATAAGAAAGGTGAAATATGAACTCTACAAATAGCTTCTCGATCAATATCAATCAGCAAAAATCCATTGCTAAAAAAAGGCTCAAAGCTATCCGCCTATACGATGACGCTACGTTGGAGTTAGTTAAGCGATGTCACTCCAAACCAGAGTCATTGACTCCCAATACAATTCAATTGGCTGACGTTCAACATGCACTCGCAAGAGAACTGGGCTTATCCAGTTGGAGTAAACTAAAAGCTCATGTCGAAGAGCTAGAAGCGCACAAACGAGCCATCAAAGAACAAAAACCGCCCCTAGATGCGAAAGTAAAAACGCTACACGTTCGTTGTGGCCACGACATTCAACAACAACTTAAAGCCAGCGGATTTGAAGGGACATTTTTAGCCCTGATCGATCCGCTTTGTATTGGCCCCATACCAGCAACACCACAGAACTTCCTTGCCATTCGTGCCCAATATGTCGTAGAGACTCTGCTGCCTGTGATGAAGCGTGAAGACTCGGTTCAAGATATAGTCACATTGGAACAATCAAACCTCGATCTGTTGCAAAGTGATGTATTTGAACGAATCGTCTTTTGGGTCGAACATGACAGCTATGATCAATTGATGCTAATTCGTGCTCTAACACTGTTAGAGAATGTAGAGAACAAAGTGATAGAGATCATTGAGTTGAACCAGTTTCCGGGTACTGAGCGATTCATCGGCTTTGGGCAGTTGCCTGAAGAAGCTATTCGTTCTTGTTGGCGATATCGTAAACCTGTGACAGCAAAATTATTCAGTCAGGCTAAACGGTGTTGGCACGCTATTACATCACCGACACCTATTTCCATAGTTAATTTGATTCAGCAGCATAACCTGGATTGCTTGCCCAATATATTCAACGTGCTTAAACGCCATTTGCAAGAGTTACCTAATTCACAAACTGGATTGAGCTTGACACAACACCTCGCACTAAAGGTCTTGAGCTCGCAAAATCGTTCAATTCCCATCAAAGATTGGTTTGAGCAATATCAACAACTAGAACCTCTTCCTTACCTAGGAGACGTGATGTTTTACGCGTTACTCCTCCCTCTAGCACAGTGTCAAACACCTTTGATCACGATTGAGTCACGTGAAAGGCACTGGTGGGAACAAAGCGTCCGTATCACTGAGGCTGGCAAGCAGTGTTTGGAGGGTTTAATACGAGCGAAACAATGCTATTGGGTTGGAGGGATTAAAAATACCAGTCAAAGTTATTGGAGCTGGGATCACCTCCAACTAACTACACTTGCCAACCATCATTGAGTTGACAAATATGAAAGCATAAAAGGTTCGTTGGCTCTGATGAACACTCAATACTAAAGTATCGCTAAAGAAGCGACCGCTAGTCTGAATACAACTTAAATAGTTATGCAGAAATGCATCCACTCAAAGAGAGTATGCACTCTATCTCTTATTAAAATTTATTGTAAATCCTCTTTGTTATCGGTTGTATATTCGATAAAAGTGTTAAAATACAAACTTTTAATCCGGCCAATTCGTTAATATTTGGTTAAAATCCCATTTTTATTAGTGATAAAGTTCACATCTATTAACCATTTAGAGGATTATTCTTTCGTATTTTCTCACTCCGCTGCTAATCTGCTCGCCGCTTTGAAGTGAACTCAAGGTGCATAACTATAAGGAGTGTTCTCATGAATACCAAGAAACCGATGTCGCTTACCAGCCGCGTAATTTTAGGTATGGTTGCGGGTATCTTGACAGGATTTGCAATTCGCACACTTTTTGCCGACAACGGATTTGTCGACGCATACATTGTTAATGGATTATTCGAAGTTGGTGGACAGATCTTCGTTGCCAGCTTAAAAATGCTTGTTGTACCGCTAGTATTTGTTTCGTTAGTTTGTGGTACTAGCTCTCTCAAAGACCTCTCTACACTGGGTCGCATGGGCGGTAAAACCCTCGCTTTCTACGTTACGACAACGGCTATCGCGATTACGCTTGCTCTAACTATGGGTACTCTATTCCAGCCAGGGGCAGGGGCAGATCTAACGGCAGCAAGTTCATTCAAATCAGCCGAAGCGCCATCTTTAGGTCAGGTGATCATCGATATGTTCCCGACCAACCCAATCAGCGCAATGGCAGAAGGTAAAACTCTGCAAGTTATCGTGTTCGCCGTGCTATTCGGTATCGCGATCAGTGCAGCGGGTAAACCAGGCGAACGCATCGCAGCATTCTTCTCTGATCTGAATGAAGTGATCATGAAACTGGTCGCGATTTTGATGAACTTGGCGCCTTATGGGGTGTTCTTCTTAATGGCGAAGCTATTTACTGGTCTTGGTCTGGGCGCGATCGTCAATCTGGCAGAGTACTTCTTAGTACTGGCTGGTACGCTTGTCCTACACGGTCTAGTTACTTACAGCTTAATGTTAAAAGGTTTCACAGGTCTAAACCCAATTACGTTCCTACGCAAGATGGAAGACGCGATCATGTTTGCTTTTTCTACAGCATCATCGAACGCGACGATTCCAGTGACAATGGAAACAGCAAAGCACCGCATGGGTGTTGAGAACCGTGTATCATCGTTCACAGTACCACTTGGTGCAACCGTGAACATGGACGGTACGGCGATCATGCAAGGCGTAGCAACTGCGTTTATTGCTCAAGCTTTCAATATTGATTTAACTATGGGCGATTACCTAATGGTTATCATGACGGCAACTCTGGCGTCTATCGGTACCGCAGGTGTTCCTGGTGTGGGTCTTGTCATGCTTGCTATGGTATTGAACCAAGTTGGTCTGCCGCTTGAAGGTATCGCGCTCATCATGGGTGTTGACCGTCTTCTTGATATGATTCGTACCGCGGTAAATATCACTGGTGACAGTGCAGTAACCGTCATCGTTGCGAAATCAGAAGGTGCATTGGATGAAGCTCGCTTCAACGACCCAATGGCAGGCGTAGCCGAAGAAGAAGTGCATCTGAAGCGCGCGGAAGCTTAAATACTTCCAAGTTAAATTATCCTGTCTAAGCAAAAACCACCTTACTCTAAGGTGGTTTTTTATTTCCAATTAACCCGAAATCAAAAAGGTTTAGATAAAATTCTCGTCCCCCGAGGTTGTTTCAATTACTAATAGGTCAGTAGTTAGATTCTATATTAGTTCATCTAGAGGGTTAAGATAACTCGCCTATGTTTATCACTTTGAAAATGATATAAGGGACATTTTCATCATATAGAGATACAAATTCCATTATCAAATTAAAGTTCAAAACCAAATCGCGATAGATAGTAGTCTGATAATTAAGTTGGTACTAAGATACATACATCATAATTTCATGTTTAAAAATAGTCTTTTTTTATTCATATTCTCATTTCCAATACTTGCATTAGGTTTCAACGAAAGTATGTTCGATTTTTTTAAGAAATTTAAATATACATTAAGCCCAGAGATAAAAGGTACTTTAGTTCTTGATCAAAGACCTCTAAAAAATTTAACCGTTTACTTAGAAGCTAATTTTTTAAAGAATGCTTACAAAAGGAGTTCAATTACTAATGAGTTAGGTGAATTTCACTTTAAGCCAGTCATACATTCTCAAAGGTTTAAAGAATCAGCTTTGAATCAAACATATTCATATATCGGAATATATACCTATATAAATGAAGAAAAGAAGTACATTTGGGAGTCTCAGTTAAGCTACGTTTCACCGCCTATATTTATAAAAGATAACTTAAATAACCTTTACTGTGAGCTTAAAAATAAAGAATTCCGATATTTTTTCAAAAATATCAATCTAGAAAGTGCTCGAGATCTAATGGTTATTAGCAACTGCAATTTAAATGGATTTTTATATAAAACAGAGTTTACGGAGGATACATAATGCCGTCTTTAACACCAAAACTTGCATCAGAGATCGCGAACATACCGTATGGAGTATACCAGGGACAAGGGAGACTAGCGTTTAGGGGAGAAGGAGGTTTTGAAAAACACTTTGCATTTTCGCAGCAAGATGTTTTTAGTGGCCGAACTGGAGGCATCACAGGATTAGATCGTATACCATTGTTTAGAAAAGTGGTACCTGGTGTAATGAGAACATCTGAAGCATTTGCGGTAATTGGTATTGGGAAAGGAAAATATAAGGGAGATTTAGTAATTTCCATTAGAGGGACGCAAAACGCCAATGATTGGGTAACCAACCTAAATGTCGGCCTTAAAGGCTCTCCAAATGGCTCTATCGCTCATGCTGGATTTATTAATTCATTTTCAAGTATCAAACCAAGCATAAAACAATATTTACAGCAATGCCAAAATTTACC
Organism: Vibrio sp. 1731; assembly: GCF_033339955.1. NCBI lineage: Bacteria > Pseudomonadati > Pseudomonadota > Gammaproteobacteria > Vibrionales > Vibrionaceae > Vibrio > Vibrio sp. 1731. The sequence continues at coordinate 132,774 of NZ_JAWOVO010000002.1, forward strand.
TAACCGTATTCATTGTGTTGGGCATAGCTTAGGAGGAGCTCTGGCTTCATTATGTTCTGATTGGCTGAGAGAAGAATATTCATTAAGAGTGAATTTATATACTTTTGGCGCACCTAGAGTTGGTTTAGAACAATATTCCCGTAAATCTAGTAAAAGCAACGACAAAGTATACCGCTGTACTCACGGCGCAGATCCTGTGCCTAAAGTACCTGTCTGGCCATTTATTCATGCTCCACATAATGGCGATGAGTACCGCTTAGACGCTAGTACTGGCTTTAATTTAAATGCTCATAGTATGTCTAGCGAAACAAGCTTAGGGTATTTAGATAATGCTAACTCCGAAACGTGGGGAGCAATAAAAGTCAGATCTAACAAGTACTTGTATACACCTACTAGATTTAAGTTTGAGCACAGAAACCAAGCATCATTTACAGAATATTGGTCAGAAAGAATTCAAGCAGCATTAATAACCTTATTAAAAGATACTGGCTTGTTTGCAGCAATAGCAGCCCAAGCCACAGTATCTACTGGAATGACATTTTATGATATACTCGCCAGAAATATAGAAAAAGTAGCTAAAGCTTCTAAAGTAAGAGAATCACAAGTCAAAGGGCTGTTAGGCCATATGCTGGTGTTTATTGGAAAACCAGTAAGAGCAATTGAAGATATGTCTGCAAAGTTTATTAGAAACGTTTTTCTTATGGTATTTGGAAAACTTTATCGAGCAGCACAAATGGCTATTAGTGCTGTAAAATAAACTTTCAACTTAATCAGACATCGAATTCAGTTTTTCTCTGGCTTGTGCTTCGTGTTCTTTAGTGATGGCATTACCGACTGAGTTCGCGGCTAAGGTAAGTGCTGCCATGTCATCGGTAAAACCGACGCCAGCGAGTACGTCTGGCACCATATCTGTTGGTAGGACAAAGTATGCCAGCGCACCACCTAAAATCGCCTTATGGCGAACAGAGGTGTTAGAATCTGTCATCGCGAGCCATGATTTAATGCCCATTACGGCAATTTCTTCACCCGCTTTCTTAACCGACCCTTTCATTTTTCGCCAGAATGTTTTCTCATCTGGCGCTTGCATCGTTTGATCTTTGGCGTCTTTCGGCGCCGATTTTACAGACATTGTTGTGGTCATCGTTGCCTCCGAAATTTATGACTATGTCCAACATATTAATTAATCGAACCTGAACGCAAGATTAATAACAAGAAATGATAGTAAAGTGAAACACAGATAGAAAAATCCCCAAACCGAAGTCCGGGGATTATTGCATTGGAAAAAAGTCTTGCAAACCAAAAGGTTGAAGCCAAAAACTTTGGGAACCAAGCTTTAAAAGCAGAATGCCCTATTGAGCAATCTTCTCCAATACACGCATCAGCATTTTGATTCGCGGTTCGATAGACTCAAGCAACAAGTACTCTTGATCGCTGTGGAAGCCCGCACCGATAGGTCCTAGACCATCCAAAGTTGGAACGCCAAGAATCGCCGTATTGTTTGCATCAGAGCCGCCACCGACTTCTTTCCAGTTGATGTCGATCGCCAGTTCACTTGCCGCTTCTTCAACTAATGTCATTAAGCTTTCTGTTTGTGGGCTTGGCACCATAGAAGGCTTATACGCTTCACTAACCAACTCAATGCTCACGCCATCAACGAATGGTGTTTCCAGCATGCCGTTTAGCTTGCTATCGACATCATCGTATTCTTCGTTGCTCCAGAAACGCACATCCACGATCGCTTCAGCGTGCTCAGGGACGATGTTCGCTCCGTTGCCACCAGAAACAATACCGACATTCAGTGTGGTACCAGATTCAAAGTTGGTCATTGCATTGACTGCTAGAATCCAATTCGCCATCTCAGTGATTGCGCTGCGGCCATTTTCTGGCTCGTTCCCTGCGTGAGCAGCAACGCCATTAAAGGTCATTTTGTAGCGAGCCATGCCTTTACGCGCTTTCACTAAACCACCGTCTGCACGTGCCGCTTCTGCAACCAGTACATTCTTAGCGTTTTTCGCTACTGATTGAATCCAATCCACAGAGTTCAGAGAGCCCGTCTCTTCATCTGGGTTCATGCAGATAGCGATAGACAGCTTATCCAACACCGCTTGGTCTAGATTACGCATCGCGTACACGATGTTCAGCAAACCAGATTTCATGTCAGACACACCTGGACCGTACGCTTTCTCTGCATCTTGAAACATTGGACGAAGCTCAGCGGTACCCACAGGGAACACCGTATCCATGTGACCAATTAGCATCACATCGATTTGCTCAGCTTCCGGCTTGTTTCGAACTTCAAGACCAACACCCGCTCTGCCACAGTCGATGCGTTTTACGCTCCAACCTGACATCGCTTGGTACTTATCTTCAAATTGAGAAGCGATGAACTCGATGCCATCAGTCGTGTAAGTGCCACAATCCACATTGATTAGCGGACGTAGCTCTTCTAGATATTCATTTAGAGAGAATTGCATGACTCACTCCTAGACAAACAGATTCATCACCAGCATTGCGCCAAACGCGTTCAATACTGAGATTGCAATCATAACTGGGATGTAACGACCTTCAGTACCGATTGGGCCCATGATACGACCCATGTACTGAACTTGAGAGCCCATAAGGTAGATGGCAGGCGCTAGAATCGCAATGTGCGTGCCGTTAAGGATACCTTGGTCAAACAGCGTGATAACCACCCCCACTGCGCCACCCATCGACATCCAAGCACCGATCAATACCGCTGCAGCTTCACCCGGAAGACCAAACACCGCCATGATTGGAGAAAACACAGTGCCCATCAGATCCAGCGCACCAGTGATTTGCAGCGCTTTGATGATAACGAACGCCATTAATACGTTAGGAACCGTAGAGGTAGTCGCAATCACCCAACCTTTCTTAGCACCTTCGACGAAGATATCCGTCACCATTGGTTTTTTCGCTTTAACGTCACCCATTATGCCGTCTCCTCTTTTAGGTTCTCTGATTTGTTTTGGTCTTGCTTGTCTTCGTTACCTTCCGTCATGTTTAGGTAGATACGGAACAGGTTCGCACCAATGATCTTAAACGCGAACATCACCACAACCGCCAAACCAATAGAAGAAGTTACTGCTAGAGAGCCGTCAGCCATCGTCAGTGTGAACAGCACAGCACCCGATGAGAAGAAGTTCACGATGGTTGCACCTGCAGTGAACTGGAACATGGTAAATACGTCCGTTTCACGCTTAGTTAGGTGACCTTCATCTTTTAGCTGACGCGTCATTGCCGCACCTGCATCGGTACTTTGTAGAGAAGCAATTAAAGCCAGACCAGAGTTACCAGGGATGCCCATTAGAGGACGTAGAAGAGGAGTAAGAAGCTTACGAGCTGCTTCAAGTGCACCGTAGTGCTCAAGTACGTTGATCATACCTAAGGCGAACATAACAGTTGGAATCAAAGTAAGTGCGAAAATGAAACCGTCGCGAGCACCGCTACCACCAGTACCGCGAAGCGACGTTGTTGCAACTTGCACACCGTCAGCCGTTTCGGTGACACCATACGCCACCTTGCCGAAAGAGCCATTGAGCGTTGTAAAATCGAATACACCGTACCATTCGCTAGATTGCATCAGGCCAGAAAAGAACACAACCGCAAACGCCAGAGCAACGTAGCACCCCAGTGTAACTTTACGCTCAGTTTGAACAGGAATTTTCATAACATTACCTACACATGTGGAACTTAACACATATGTTCACCTGAATGATGTGCTAGAGAGATGATCAAAATCAATCCGCCTGCCGAACATTATCGCGACTCAGTTATGAAGTTTTGTTTTATGATTCCAATCACAATTGAAAGATAATAAAAATTTGTGCCAACAATTAGGTATTTTAATCTATATCGATAGCTCACGACTTCTTCATCAACTCAACAAATGATTCTGACGAATATTGCTTTCTACAACATTCATGACGTACTTCATACTTTGGCATTGAGGCAATATCGATTAACTCGAAAGTAACATTCAGCCACGAAATTTAGGTTAGGATGGCCCGGTCATATGTAAACGGCATAAACCAGAATTAACAGGACTATACGACCCATTGTTACGCTCACAATATAAAATAGCCAAATGGACACTCGCCCTCGTGCTTTGGGTGGTGATGATATGCTTAAGCCAAAATTCTGGTTTCTCGAAAAGCTGCCCGAAGGCTCACCAAATACAGAGTCAGCAAGATGAGAGTGTGAATTTATCACCATCTTGCGACCTTTCAGAAAAGCTGGTTCAAGCGTACCAACATCAGTTTGATCATATTCTTATTCCATTTTTTCTGTTTGCTTTGATTGTGGCGCTGCCGATGACAACCACAGCAATTCGTTATCTGGAATACACAGAACCGATACCGGAAAAGTATCGGGTTCACCTAAAACTTTGCGTGTTTAGAGAATAAAGCCAGCAAGGCGAGAGACCTTTCTGCCTGACTTTTGTACATATTTTATTCACTTCACATAACAAACAACGAAATTTAAAAGTTTTAGGAAATATTATGACATTCACTCGTACACTTTTGGCGTTAACGATGGCTATCGTATCTGCCGTATCTTTCGCATCAGAAAAGACCGCAGAACAAAAGCTAGAGGAAGTTAATCAGATACTAAAAGATAACCCTCAAATTCTTGATTCATTGCACCAAAACCTTCAAGAGTACATTGCGTATCAACAGTCATTTGGCGACACCTTGAAGGAGGTTCGTCAATATCTAAGTGATGGCAAACATTCCTCTTTTGGTGCTGAAAACCCTGAGTTAACCATTATTAACGTAACAGACTACAGCTGCCCTTTTTGTAAACGTTTAGAAGGAGAGCTGGTCAAAGTTGGTAAGGAATATCCGCAGGTAAAAGTGCTTAACCTCAATGTCTCTTTTAAAGAACAATACGAGAAGAACGGTTACAACTCGGCAAGTTACGCATTAAATGTTTGGCAAAACCAGCGAGATAAGTACGAACAAGTGCATGAGTTATTGGTGAAAAAAACGGGCGCACATGACGCACGTTCCTTAAATCAAATCGCGAAAAAAACGGGGACAGAAGCACAGCTTGTCGACGACAAAGAGACCAAGGCGTTGCTTGATAAAAACTATCAGTATTTCACGCAACTTGGTTTACGCGGCACGCCCGCGTTGATCATTAATGATCAAGTCATTCCTGGCTATGTGCCGTTTGACGAGCTAGAAAAAGTCATCGACCAAGAACTGGCGAACTAATACAACAAAGCCCTTCCCTGATAACTCAAGGAAGGGCTTTTTCTATCTAGGCTTAAAACGAAGTTCTAACTACTTGTCGCGACCCACAAACGCCACAACGACTTTGTCATTGCCAAGCGAGCGAGAGAACACGTACGCGCCTTCTTGTTCAATTACTTGATGCTGACCCGCACCAATCGCTGGGTGCGCTTTACGGAACTGACCAAGAGTTTGCCAGTGTTTGAGCAGCGCTTGCTTCTCATCAGATAGCTTCCATACCATGTCAGAACGAGTGCCTTGGTGGAAATCGTCCGCGTAAGGACCAATGTTACGACCAACTTCATCACCATAATAAACCTGAACAGCACCAGGACTCAGAAGCAGTGCATTCGCGGCGTTACGCTGCATACCGTAATCTTTGAAGCGAGAGAAGAACAGCTCGGTATCGTGAGAAGACATGTAGCTCACAGGGTTAAAGTCTTTCTCATTGGCGATAGTGTCCGCATAGCTTTGGTAAGTGTCTGCCATTTGGCTGAAACACGCCGCGCCTTTGTCTAACTTCTTCTGCATGTCGAAGTTAATCAACGCATCAAAGCCATCGTCAAAGTAAGGGCTGCGATAAGCGGTATGTCCCCATACTTCACCCATCATCCAGAATGGCTGACCTGACTTACCGTTCTCTTTACGCCACTGCTCAAGGCTGCTTGATGCCTCTTCTTTCAAGCGTTTCCACACATGGCCTTCAACGTGCTTCACCGTGTCGACACGGTAACCATCAATACCAAAGCGTTTCACCCAATCAGTTTGCCACTCAATTAGGTAGTCCGAGACAGTGTAATTATCACGCGCCTCAACGCGAGTGCCAGGGTTATCCAATAGCCATTGAGCTGGCTTCACGGCTTTGTCTGATTCAGTGATAAAGTCAGGCAAACCCGCCAATGACATGGTGATATCACTGCTGCCCGGAGCTGGGTATCCCGGTAGACCTGTTCTTACCCAGTCACCGCCCCACCATTTCGCCCAGTTTGGACTCTGGTAATCAATCTTCTGGTGGTAGCTATGCCAGTTTTCACCCGCTTTTGGTTGCCAATCCCCCCACTTCTTAGGTAGTTCAGCGTTTGGTTTTAACACCTCAATACCATCAAATTGCAAATCGGCTAACGTCGAGTAACCGGTGTGGTTGATTACTGCGTCCATCAATACTTTAAGGCCACGTTTGTGTGCCTCTTCCACCAGCTTTTTCAGATCATCTTCGTTACCGAAGTTCTCATCAATCTTGGTGAAATCGCGCGTCCAGTAACCGTGGTAAGCGTAAAATGGGAATGAGCCACTATCGCCGCCGCCCACAAAACCATGCACTTGCTCAACGATTGGCGACAACCAAATTGCATCTGTACCTAGGCTCTTGATGTAATCTAGCTTTTCGATCACGCCTTTTAGGTCACCGCCGTGGAAGGTGCCGATCTCTTCTTTGCTGTCTTTCTTACGCCCATAGCTGTTGTCATTGCTGGTATCGGCGTTGTTGAAACGGTCAACCATCACGAAGTAAATGTTGGCATTGCGGTAATCAAACGGCACTGCTTCTTTGGTTTTCTTCACTGGCTCTAGTAGCACCAACCCGCCTGAATCTTTGCTTGGCGTCAGCGATACTTGCTGATCTTTTACTTCGACCATCTGCCCAGAGTAAGCATCACGCAACTTGGTGCCATCGGGGAAACTGTCACCCAGCGCAATGGTGACTTCGCCGCCTTGATAAACCTCACATTGCACTTGTGGGATTGGGCGTTTGAATTCTGTCTTCGCGGCTTTCTTAGGTTCACGCTTGAAGCGCAATGTTTTCGCTTCCGCATCAAAAGCAAAAGAGTAATCGCCAGTAAAGCGGATTTTTAATGGCAGTTCTGTTGGCTTTCCACAGTTCAGCGCGATAGGTTTGTTGAATTTGACCTTCTGGCTATCAGGCGCGAAACAGTCGCCCTCAACGCCCGTGATTTTGAGCGTGTATCCGTCTTTGGTTAAGGGCACAACCAAAGGCTGTTCTGCACTTAAGGGAAAGTCACGGCTGTTAGTCGTGGTAGAGATGGTGATGTTTGGCTCGGCGATGGCACTTGCCGATGCAAGCAATAAGGTAGTCGTAATCAGATTCAGTTTCATCGTTCAGTCCATTGGTTGCGCATAGGCGCAGTATTCGTGTTGTAGTTTTATTCACACTAATAGTAAATGGATGAAAAACTGAGCACATCATTCTGAAAAGCTACGCCCTAAAGCTTGTGACGCTTCACATTTTGCTTTTATGGGGGCGTAGTTCTACTTATGAGCAGGGTAAAAAGGAGTTTAAAGCAGAACGCTACCAAGGTTACGCATTTGTCTCATCGCCCAATTGACGCGGCTGATGGTGTAAGAAGTCTGAGGGTAAACTTTGATGCGATACGGATTTGGCAGCACCACCGCAAGCCTTGCTGCTTGGCGTGTTGAAAGTTGTTTAGCAGGAATACCAAAGTAGTTTTGCGCAGCGGCTTCCGCGCCATAAATACCTGGACCAAACTCCACCACATTCAAATACACTTCAAGAATGCGTTTTTTACTCCACATTGCTTCCATCAGCAGAGCAAAATAAAGCTCATACGCTTTGCGCACATAAGAGTGTGAAGGAAACAGAAACACGTTCTTTGCAGTTTGCTGAGTAATCGTGCTCGCACCGCGAGAGGGACCGTTCTCGCCAGACTCTGAGATCACTTTAAACAAGGAATCAAAATCCACTCCGTAATGGGTCGGGAACTTTTGATCTTCTGTCGCAATCACGGCCAGTTGAATGTGTTTAGAAATATCACTCAAAGGCACCCATTCATTTTGACTCTCTTCAGGAAATCCTTCAGGAGGAGAAATTATGCGGCTGATCTTCCATCCCCAAATTGGTGGATCGATGTATTTCACTATGCCAACGAGCATCACTGGTAAAAGCAAAAGCACCAATAAGATATTGAACAGAAGGGATTTAATCTTTCTCAAAGTCCGACCTAGCCTGATTTCATAAAACAATATGATGCAAGTATAGAGTATGCAGTCTGTTTATCGTTAGTGAAAACTTGGTTAAAAAAAAGCCCGATTTACAATGTAAAACGGGCTTAGAATTTGATTAGACTAAATTATTTGTGCAGCTTGTAGAACACGGTTGAAAGTGGAGGCAAACGAAGCTCAAGTGATTGAGGCAGTGATTCACTTTCGACTTGTTCCGTTTTCACACTGGTCAGCACTTTAAAATCGCTTCCGCCGTATTTGCTGTCGTCCGTGTTCAGCAGCAGTTCGTATTGACCTGCATTTGGAACACCTAAACGGAAACGCTCGTGTGGTACGGGCGTAAAGTTGGTGATGATGAGAATACGCTCACCCCCTTTACTGATACGCTCGTGCGCTAGGATGCTTGCATCTGCCTCGTCTTGTAGACGCCACTCAAAACCAGCAGGAACACAATCTTGATCGTGCATCGCCGCTTCATTTCGGTACAAGTGGTTCAAATCGCGCATCAGCTTTTGAACGCCTTGATGACGTTCGTATTCCAGCAAGAACCATTGCAACTGATCATCGTGGTTCCACTCCGCCGTTTGGCCGATTTCCGCGCCCATGAAGTTCAGCTTTTTGCCCGGTTGACCATACATATAACCGTAGTATGCACGTAGGTTTGCGGTTTGCTGCCATTCATCGCCCGGCATCTTGTTATGGATAGAGCCTTTTCCGTACACCACCTCGTCGTGAGAGAGAGACAAGACGTAGTTTTCGCTGTGCGCATAAACCAGCGGGAATGTGATGGTATTGTGGTGGTATTTGCGGTGAACAGGATCTTCTTTGATGTATGAAAGACTGTCGTGCATCCACCCCATATTCCACTTGAAGCCAAAGCCTAAACCACCCATAAAGGTTGGCGCAGACACACCCGGAAACGCCGTTGACTCTTCCGCAATCGTCATCGCATTCGGGAAGTGCTTGTACACTTCTTCGTTCATCCATTTTAAGGTTGCGATTGCGTCGTAGTTTTCGTTGCCACCATCAACGTTCGGGACCCACTGATCGTGGCTACGTGAATAATCGAGATAGAGCATCGACGCGACGGCGTCCACGCGAATACCATCAATATGGAATTGTTCAAACCAGTACAGCGCATTCGACACAAGGAAGCGACGCACATGTTCACGGCCTAAATCGTAAATGTAGGAGTTCCAGTCTTGGTGCCAACCGCGACGCGGATCTGGATCATGGAACAGAGGCGTACCATCAAAGTTCGCTAAACCATGATCATCCGATGGGAAATGCGCAGGAACCCAATCCAGCACTACACCGATACCAGCTTGGTGACACGCATCCACGAAGAATTTGAAATCATCAGGTGAGCCAAAACGGCTAGTTGGTGCAAACAAGCCAACAGGTTGATAGCCCCATGAACCATAGAATGGATGCTCAGACACAGGCATCAGCTCAACGTGGGTGTAGCCCATATCCACAAGGTATGGCACCAACTGCTCCGCGAGTTCGCGGTAGTTCAGGAAATCACCGTTCTCGTCGCGCTTCCATGATCCAGCATGTAGCTCGTAAAACGATAACGCTTCATCACGCTTTTGTGTCACTGCACGGTTTTGCCATTTCGCATCTTGCCATTGGTAACGCTTGTGATCGTAGGTAATGGATGCGAACGATGGGTATTGCTCAGAGTAGAAACCCCAAGGGTCTTGTTTGTGTGGCAACCCTTCCCCATTTGGCCCTTTGAGCTCAAATTTGTATTGTACCCCCTCTTCCAAACCAGGAATGAATAGGCCCCAGATACCGTAGTCTAAGCGTTGCATTGGATGACGACGGCCATCCCATTGGTTGAAGCAACCCACAAGGCTAACAGCAGATGCATGTGGTGCATAAACAAGGAAACGCACACCAGAGATGTTTTCACCGCCACGTTCTAGCGTGACAAAGTGTGCGCCCATGTAGTGATACATGTCTTTTGGCGTATGCAGATGCTCGTACTCTTGGTAGATATTGTGGTACTGGTACGGGTCATCAATAATTTGTTCAACACCATTCCAATCGACCGCTAAACGGTAGTGGGTCAGGTGTAAATCGCGTTGCTCTTTTAAGATGAAACCGCTGTCGCCATCACGCTCAAGCGCCACGCGAGGTTCACCATTAACAAGCAGTTCAACCTTGTTTGCGCCCGGCATCCAAACTCTCAGCGAAGCTTCGTCGTCAATGAAAGGACCCAGCGCCGCAAATGGATCTGAGTAAGCCGCCTCAGCAAGCAGTTCGTATGCGCGTTCGTGTTGTTTCTTTATTTTCTTGGTTTTGGTGGTTTTCAAATCTTTCTCCCTAGAGCCAACATCCTTTTCAAGACCAGAGATCTGAATCAAACATCGGTTTCTCCACAGCCAACGTTGTGAACTCACAAAAAGACTCCGCTTCTCACGTTCGTTGCGTAAACGGCGTCAAAATACAAAAATGCCCGCTATTGTCGCGGGCATAATAACGGTACTTCATCCTAACGGATTGTGTTTTAGGAATGAGTGACCTAGACGGAACTTTCGTACCTCTGAGCTAACAAAATTGGTAATCAGCTCGTCCATCTACGCCACTCTAGGCATCTTACTTACTCGCCTGTGCACGAACTTCAGTAAGGCGTTTAGAAATACGGTTCACATCTTCACGGCTGAAGATTTCATCTAGGTTCATCGACAATTTACGACGCCAGTTTGGATACTCATCCACCGTACCAGGAATATTGACCGGTTGATCCATTTCTAGCCAGTCTTCAAGCTGAACACTAAGCAGTGCAGAGTCACCCGCGGCTACGTGCAGTTGCAGCGCTTCGCTTAGGTATGAATCCATTGGCACGTACTGAGCATCATGACCAATGCCTTCTGGCAAATAGCCATGCCAGCGAACACTGTCTAGAATGCCTTGTTTGCACTTCAAGCGGTCAGCGAATAGGCCTTCCAACTGCTGCTCATCAGGGTACAGACCAATCTCACGCCCCATCTTCAAGTCATCACAGTGCCAGAAACCGCGTAGTGTTGGCATATCGTGCGTACACAGCGCAGCCATAGACTGCTCAGCGTAGTGCTTCGGAGAAATAAAACCGCCGTCGTCTTTTGATGTTTCGAAGAAGAAGACTTTGTACGAATGCACACCCGCATCACGAAGGATATCCACGATTTCATCAGGCACAGTACCCAAGTCTTCACCGATTACAGAACACTGATGACGATGAGATTCTAGCGCTAGGATTGCTAGCATGTCTTCAACTGGGTAGTACAGGTAAGCACCTTCTGTCGCTTTCTCGCCTTTTGGAATCCACCATAGACGAAGTAGACCAAGAACGTGGTCAATACGCAGCGCACCGCAGTGTTTCATGTTTGCACGCAGTAGCTTGATGTATGCATCGTAGCCAGTTGCTTCCAACACTTGTGGGTTTAGCGGTGGTAGACCCCAGTTTTGGCCTAGTGGACCAAGTACATCCGGCGGCGCACCGATGCTTGCATCCAATACTAGCGCGCCTTCGTCTGCCCATGTTTCGCTGCCTGAATCTGCAACACCAACCGCAAGGTCGCGGTACAAACCCACAGCCATGCCTTTTTCTTCGGCTAGCGCTTGTGCTTCTTTGATTTGATCGTCTGCGATCCATTGCAGGTACATGTACAAGTGAACACGATCTTGGTTGTCCTTAATGTACTTCTGAGTACCAGCTGCGTCGAATGTGCGGTATTTCTCAGGGAATACAGGCCAACCCCACATGTTTGCATCTTCTGCATGTAAATCAGCATGAAGTGCATCGAATGCAGCTTGGTGTAGCAAGCTGTCTCCGCCTTTTTCAACAAAGTCCAAGAAGGCACGAGCGCGATCGGTGTTCTTGTCTAAATGGCGAGCTTTAAACTCACTGAATAGCAGCGGAAGAACGCTCATTTTTAGTTGTGAAACTTCGGTGTAATTCACCCAATGAGAGTCTCGCGCTTTTTGTAGACGTTGTTGGAACTCTGCGCTACCCACTCGCTGTTGTGCTTCTGCACTTAGCGCGAACTCAGGTACAGAGCTTACGTCGATGTACATGATGTTCAGCCAGCGACGAGAAGACGGGCTGTATGGGCTTGCCCCTTCTGGATTCGCAGGGAACAGCGAGTGAATCGGGTTCAAGCCAATGAAGTCACCGCCACGAGAGGCAATATCACTCACCAGTTGTTTTAGGTCACCAAAATCACCGATGCCCCAGTTATGCTGAGTACGCAGTGTGTAAAGCTGGATACTAGGACCCCATAGCTTTTTGTGTTGGTTTAGATCGTCTTGTTTGAAACACGCTTTCGGCGTAATGATCAATGACATCTCGTAAGGTGTTTTACGACGCTTACGACTGATGATCAGTTTGTGATAACCCCAAGCCAAGTTCTTTGGCAATGCAAACACTAGAGGGCCACCCTCAGCACGCTCATCACGAACAATTTGGGACTGAAGATAGCCTTCAAGTACCTCTCCTTGTTCTGTTTCTAAACGCCAGCTGAATTCACTCTCACGAGCACTCGTACCTAGGTTTAGTTCCACTTCGACTGGTTCGCCGTCGCGTAAAACAAGAACAGGGGCTAGTACGTCTTTTTTATGTTTCTTTTCAGCAGAAGCCAGTAGTTTTTCATCACTGCTAGTATCGTAGCCAAGCGAAGCGAGCAAGCGGCGTAGCGTCTCCTCAGACACTTTCGCCTCATCTCCCCAAGCACTGACATAGCTATCAGCCAATCTCGCCATTTCCGCGACTTTCTTTAATGCTGTTTGTTCTTTCATCGCTTTCTCCGAAGGTAATACCAACACCTTCCATGTAGGGTTTTATTGTTATCAATAACTTCTTTTGGAAAATGACCAAAGGTAGCGCTTGGCTACCTTGGTCTTAACTAGGTTCTATTAGCGTTTCACCGCTTCAAGTTTCCAGATATTGTTCACGTAGTCGCGGATTGAGCGGTCTGACGTGAACTTGCCAACAAGGGCGGTATTAAGAATGGCCTTCTTCGCCCAGCCAGCTTGATCTTTATATTGTTCGCTCATGTCTTCGTGCGCTTTCACGTAAGATGCAAAGTCCGCAAGACATAAGTACGGGTCACCGCCGTCTAGTAGGCTGTCGTATGTGGCACGCAGTAAGCCCGGTTGGCCTGGTGTGAACTCTTCACCCAATAGCAAGTCCATTGACGCTTTGAGTAAGTGATCCGCATTGTAGTAATCAAATGGGTTGTAACCTTGAGCTTTCAGCGCTTTCACACCTTCAACATCTAGACCGAAGATGTAGATGTTCTCATCGCCTACTTCCTCACGAATCTCAACGTTTGCACCATCCATTGTACCGATAGTTAGCGCACCGTTTAGCGCCATCTTCATGTTACCTGTACCTGATGCTTCTTTACCCGCTAGCGAGATTTGTTGAGAAACGTCAGCCGCAGGGATAATGATTTCAGCCATGCTCACGCGGTAGTCAGGGATGAATACCACTTTCAGCTTGTTACCGATGCGAGGATCGTTGTTCACCTTGTCTGCAATCTTGTTGATTGCGAAGATGATTTCTTTCGCTAGGTGGTAACCCGGTGCTGCTTTTGCTGCGAAGAACACAACGCGTGGCGTACACTCAAAACCTGGTTCATTAAGAATACGATGGTACAGAGACAGTACGTGTAGCAAGTCTAGATGCTGACGTTTGTACTCGTGCAGACGCTTGATTTGAACATCGAAGATTGCATTAGTATCGAGCTCGATACCCATGTTCTCTTTCACCCAAGTTGCTAGGCGTTCTTTGTTCTCTTTCTTCACTGCCATGAATTCTTTTTGGAATGTCGCGTCAGTAGCGTACTTCGCAATACCTTCAAGTTGCTCTAGTTTCGCTGGCCATTCTGGGCCGACTTTCTCAGTGATAAGCTGAGACAGACCTGGGTTACAGAACTTCAACCAGCGACGTGGCGTAATACCGTTCGTTACGTTGTGTAGACGTGTCGGGTACATTTCGTGGAACTCTGGGAATAGGTCTTTCTTAACCAATTCAGAGTGAAGTGCTGCTACACCGTTTACTGCGTAAGAGCCGATTACACATAGGTTTGCCATGCGAACCATGCGGTGGAAACCTTCTTCGATGATAGAAAGCTTCTGTTGCTTCGCGACATCACCCGGCCACATTGCACGTACGTCTTGTAGGAAGCGGTGGTTGATCTCGTAAATGATCTCCATGTGACGTGGTAGCAGGTGCTGGATTAGCGACTCTGGCCATGTCTCTAGTGCTTCTGGAAGTAGCGTGTGGTTGGTGTACGCAAATGTCTTAGAGCTGATTTCCCAAGCCGCTTCCCAAGCTAAACCTTTTTCATCCATCAGGATGCGCATTAGTTCAGGAATCGCAATCGTTGGGTGTGTATCGTTAAGCTGGATAGTCTCTTGCTTAGGTAGATCCGCTAGCGAGTAGCCCGCAGCTTCGTGGCGACGTAGGATGTCACGTACAGACGCTGCTGAGTGGAAGTACTGCTGCATTAGACGCAGTGTTTTACCTTTCTCGTGGTTGTCATTCGGGTAAAGCACTTTAGTGATGTTACCTGCGTCGATCAGTGCGTGCTGAGCTTCGAAGTAATCACCATTGTTAAAGCTTGCTAGTGAAAATGGTGCAATCGCCTGACATTCCCAAAGACGTAGCGGGTAAACCGTGTCTGATTCGTAACCCACAATTGGAAGATCCCAAGGCATTGCTCTTACTGTCATGCCTGGTACCCATTTGCGAACCTCTTTACCGTTCTCGTTAATCACTTCAACGTGACCGTAGAAACCGATCTCTTGCGCAAGTTCTGGACGCGCAATTTCCCAAGGGTAGCCTTCTACACCGCGCCATGCGTCAGGTGCTTCTTGCTGGCGACCATCTTTGAATGACTGTTTAAATAGACCGTATTCGTAATGTAAACCATAGCCGACAGTTGGGAATTCTTGTGCCGCACATGAATCCATGAAACACGCAGCCAGACGACCAAGGCCACCGTTACCCAATGATGGGTCGCGCTCTTCTTCTAGCAGATCAGTTAGGTTGTAACCCAGTTCAGCCATTGCTTCTGTTACTTGTTCATACAGACCCATGCTGATTAGGTTGTTACCCGTCAAACGACCGATAAGGAATTCTAGCGAAAGGTAGTTAACGCTCTTCGCACTTTTAATGCGTGGATCTTCTTCTGTCGCAAGCAAATCTAGAGTAGTAAATTCAGCCAGAGCATGCCCCATTGCTAGGTACCATGCGCGGCTGTCTGCGTTTTCAATCGTATGAGCGTAAGTTACAGATAGGTGTTTCTTTACGCTTTCTTGGAACGACTTCTTGTCAAATTGTTTTTGTTGAGTAGGTTTCATTACGAAATTCTCACGTCTTTTGGTAATTCATCTGCCATACATCGTGCATTTACCTCTGTGAATAAACATCCTCCTAATTCTCATCCTTTGAAGGAGGAGGGCTGAGGGCGTAGAGGGGGTACCATTGCTAGGTTAGTGATCCAAATCTCAACAAAGTGAACTTTGCACCAGTTCTTAGTGATTTTGATCACAATGGAATGTGAGAAAGGTTAAAACCCGTTCATGACGCTTTTTATAGTCCACTCATCTGATGATGTGAAAATTGTAATATCGGTCACATTAACTCGGTCAGCGTAGAAGAACTTTTCGTAATCTATGTGCAACGCGATCTTAACGCTAACGAAACAAACGATATTTAAGTGACGACAATCACAAATAAAGGGCGTAGTTGATGGTAAATCCATCAACCCTTGAGAATTAGGAAGTGGATCAAAGTAACGAACATTTCTGATGTCGTAACATCCCACTCAGCTCACAGGATTGTACGCTTTTTATACAAACTAGAATTAGGCGATGTGAGTTATTTCTAGTTTTCGCTAGCTTTTATATCTAAGTGACCGTATGGAATGGTTTTTCAGACGGACGCAAGCCCCAACAGTAGCGACATTATCCGGCATTCAAACAGTGTTTTTGATGCTGATGACATCATTCAGTAAGACGGCTTTCAAGGGGGCTTTACAAGAATGATCACGTTGCTGTCATTTGGGTATACATAAATAAGGACATAACTACTAATGTGGATTCCATCTAAGCTTACTCGACCAGGACGCCTGCACAATGCCATCGTGCGCCCACGAGTGTTGGACTTACTACAGCAAGCGCCTTACTACAAATTGGTTTTATTCCGATCCCCAGCAGGTTACGGAAAAACGACAATGGCAGCGCAGTGGCTATCCGATAAGCCAAACGTCGGTTGGTACAGCATTGATGACAGCGATAACGACGGCTTTCGCTTTGTAAACTATCTGCTTCAAGCATTAAACAAAGCCACCAACTTCAGTTGCGCTAACGCACAAAAACTGGCGGAAAAACGTCAGATCTCGTCTTTACGCTCCCTATTTAGCGAAGTATTCGCTGAAATGGCTGACTTTCATCAAGAGTGCTACGTGGTGCTTGATGACTACCATTTAATCACGAATGATGAAATCCATGAATCCATGCGTTTCTTTTTAAAGCACATGCCAGACAACCTCACCGTTGTGGTAACCAGTCGTGCAGCGCCGCCTCTAGGCACTGCAAACTTACGTGTTCGTGATTTAATGATCGAAATTGGCAACGAGATGTTGGCGTTTGATACCGAAGAAACCACTCGCTTCTTTAACCAGCGTATCGCCGATGGTATTGATGAAGACATGGCGAACAGCCTAAGAACCTATGTTGAAGGTTGGCCATCGGCGATGCAGTTGATCGCATTACAAGCCCAACATCAAAACCGCACATTGGCGCAAACTGTAGAGTCGGTATCGCAGTTCAATCACGCGCACTTGTGGGATTACTTGGTCGAAGAAGTGTTTGACTTACTCGATCACGAAACTCGTCACTTTTTAATGCAAGTATCCGTGCTTGACCACTTCAATGATGAGCTAGTGTTTGCCCTTACCCAACGCGAAGACGCACTGGGAATGATTGAATCGCTTAACCGTTACGGCTTATTCATTTACCCGCTCGAAGGGGAACAGAACTGGTTCCGGTTCCATAACTTATTTGGCGAGTTTTTATCTCATGAGCGCCAAGCTCGTATTCCTCAGCAAGAAAAAGATCTCCACCGCAATGCTGCTATCGCTTGGTTACAACAAAAAGCACCACACCAAGCGATTCATCATGCACAAAAATCGAATGATAAGGACTTAGTGGTAGAGATCCTAAACGAATTCGGCTGGAAGATGTTTAACCAAGGCGAACTCAGCACACTGGAAAGCTCAATTAACAAGTTGGACGATGATCTGTTGTTCAGCCACCCAAAACTTACGATGCTCCGAGCATGGTTGGCTCAAAGTCAGCATCGTTATAACCAAGTGGGCCACCTGCTTGAAGAAGCGGAAGAGGAACACAAAAAGCGTAACATTGCGTTAGATATTCATTATCAAGGTCAAGCAAACGCGTTGCTTGCTCAAGTGGCTATCAACAGTAACCAACCAGAAAAAGCTCTCGAATTAGCGGAGTTAGCGCTTAGCCAACTTGATAACACAATTTACCGTAGCCGAATTGTGGCGACTTCGGTTGTTGGTGAAGTTAACCACGTGCTAGGTAAACTAGACCGTGCTTTGCCGATGATGCAACAAACTGAAAAGCTAGCTCGTCAGTATCAGGTATATCACCAAGCGTTATGGGCAATATTGCAGCAAAGCGAGATTTTAATTGCACAAGGTTACGTGCAAGCTGCCTTTGAACTACAAGATTCCGCATTCCGTCTGATTGAAGATCAGCAGCTTCAGCATGTTCCTCTTCATGAATTTTTGCTGCGTATTCGCGCGCAAGTACTTTGGTGCTGGAACCGACTTGATGAAGCGGAAGAATGCGCGTACAAAGGTCTGCAAATTCTCGAAAACCATTCACCAAGCAAGCACTTACATAGCTATTCGATGTTGGCGCGTATTGCGATTGGACGCGGTGAATTAGACAAAGCCGGTAAATTCATTGAGCACATCCAACACTTGATGAAACAGTCGACTTACCATGTAGATTGGACTGCAAACGCTTCACTATCGTTGATTCTATTTTGGCAAGCGCGCGGGAATACCGATGCAATGCAAGAATGGCTCAACACTGCGGTTCGTCCTGAATCGGCATGCAACCACTTTTCTCAATTGCAATGGCGTAACATTGCCCGCGCCCACATTAACTTAGGCCAATATACCGACGCTCGTGCTGCGTTAGATTTCCTCCAAGGTGAAGCTCGTCGCACTAACCTAATCACAGATACTAATCGCAACTTAGTGGTTGAAGCGGTCCTTTCTGCTCGCCAAAAAGATGAGGAGCAAGCCAAGGCTTTGTTAAAAGAAGCATTAGTAATGACGAACCAAACTGGCATGGTCGGAAACTTCCTGATTGATGGTGCAACCATTGGCGGTCTGCTGGAGAAGTTGAGCCTCCGCCATGAACTGGGCGATCTTGAGCGTCACCGTGCTCAACAGTTAATGAAGGACATTTCATCGAATCAACGTAGCCGGTCGATTCACTTTGATGAAGACTTTATTGAAAAGTTGGTGAATCACCCTAATGTGCCAGAGCTAGTACGTACCAGCCCATTAACACAACGCGAATGGCAGGTTCTGGGGCTGATTTATTCAGGCTTTAGTAACGAGCAAATCGCACAAGAGCTGGATGTGGCAGGTACGACAATTAAAACCCACATTCGCAACCTGTACCAAAAGCTTAATATTGCTAATCGTAAAGAAGCCATTGTGACAGCTGAAAATTTGCTGCAGTTGATGGGATACTGAACTGCTCGATAAACGGGTTAAAACGTAAAGTAAAACATAAGGGTTGGCGTAACACGTCAGCCCTTTTTTATGACTGACAGTAAGAGAAGTGCAATTTGCAAAGCACGTAAGTAACGTTGTTCATATAAAAAAATAGCCAACCGCAATAATCGCGATTGGCTTATATTTAGTGTGAACAAATTGTATTCACTAACAACGTCAGTTGGCTAGGTGACCCTCGGCTTAAGAAGGGTCGAGCAGTATTATGCATTAATCATGCCAAAATGCAAAGACTTATTTTTGGGCACAAGATCTCATATAAGCTGGATTTATTCACGCGCAAATTATCAAAATGCAATTTTATAATGCAAATTGCAATTGCATAATGCAACCAAGATTGATAATTGATAGTAGAGTTAATCATCTCAAAAATGTAAACCAAGCATTAA
Organism: Vibrio sp. 1731; assembly: GCF_033339955.1. Taxonomy (NCBI): domain Bacteria; kingdom Pseudomonadati; phylum Pseudomonadota; class Gammaproteobacteria; order Vibrionales; family Vibrionaceae; genus Vibrio; species Vibrio sp. 1731. Next base: position 152,232 of record NZ_JAWOVO010000002.1, read on the forward strand.
AAGCTCGTTACGGCGGCATTGTCTCTTGGCGGGTAATAAAGATAGGCAATAGATTGGATATAAAACCAAGTAGTTACAGCACTATTTCATACTTTTTTCATCGCAATGTTTGTATACTCTCTGCCATCGAAACGACTTAGCATTAGAGCAATGAACTACTTAATTACTTTCTTCAAGGGAATCGCCATGGGTGCAGCAGATGTTGTACCTGGTGTATCTGGCGGCACCATCGCGTTTATCACTGGTATTTACGATACGCTGCTTGAAAGCATTCGACGCATTAACCCCTCACTTTTCTCTATCTGGCGAAAAGAAGGGTTTAAAGCCGCGTTTAATCACATCAACGGATTCTTCCTAATCGCTCTGTTTGCCGGCATTTTCACCAGTATTGCAACGCTAGCAAAGTTGATTACTTGGCTTCTTGACACACACCCGATCCCACTTTGGTCATTTTTCTTTGGTCTAATTTTGGTCTCTGTGTATCACATTATTCGTCAGGTTGAGCAACGCGATCTTGTCCGCTTTGTCATTCTGCTCGTTGGTGTCGGGTTTGCTTATAGTATTACTGTGCTCAAACCTTTACACATGGAACCAACGGCCATTAACACCTTATTCGCTGGAGCTATCGCGATTTGTGCGATGATCTTGCCGGGTATCTCTGGCAGTTTTATTTTGCTGCTGATTGGCATGTATGCTCCTGTATTAGCCGCAGTGAAAGGTTTTCAAGTCGATACATTAGCGCTATTTTTGTCTGGCTGCGTGATCGGTTTACTGTCCTTCTCTCACTTATTGTCGTGGTTACTACGCAAGTTCCGTGATTTCACCCTGATGTTTTTGACTGGATTAATGATTGGTACGTTGCCAAAGATTTGGCCATGGAAAGAAACCATCACTTGGCGCACCAATTCGAAGGGCGAACAAGTGCCATTGCTACAGCACAACCTATCACCATTTGAATTTGAACACGTGACATCACAACCTTCTCAGTTAGTACTTGCTGTCGTAATGATGCTTGCAGCCATTGCTCTGGTTTTGGGTCTAGAGAAATTCGCAGATTCAGATAAATAACTTTGGTATCAAACACATACTGAACCAAATAAAAACGGAGCCAATTGGCTCCGTTTTTATCTATTGGCTGAGGGCAAAACATCTCAATTGAAAACTCTGCTGTATTTGATGCAATAAAGTCCGTCGCGTTACTAAGAAGCTGGTCACCGAGGTATAACGCACAATTTACCGAGGTCACGAGTTGGCGAGCGGCGCATCTGTGCTACGATGCTCGTAATGTTAAGTGATAAATGCTGAACCTTAATGAAACTGTTACAAATCGCCGCTGTTTCAGCCGCATTAGTTGCGGGATTTTATGCCCCGACTCTAATAAAAAGCTTTTCTTCTTCCACTCAAAGCAAGTCAATAGATGAATACTGCTTTCTCTCTACAACCTCTTGCGTCCAAGAAAATGTTACGATGACGCTAAACTCAGAAACTGCTCAACCCTTGGTTCCTACCACTCTAAATGTTGAGTGGCATACAAGCGATGCTAAGCAACTCATCCTAAGTCTTTCAGGAAGAGAAATGGAGATGGGTGAGCCTAAGTTTTTGCTGAAGCAAATCGCTCCTGGCCAATATCAAGGTGACATCATTCTCCCGGTTTGCACGGAGGATGCAATGACTTGGGTTGGTGAACTCAGTGATGGAGAGAGTACCGTTTACCCTGCTATAAAAATGCAAAGATAAGGAATCGTTATGAGCCGCAATTGGTCCCTATTTCTCGTAGCTGCTTTCGCACTCGGGTTTGGCGTAAAGAGCTATTTAGATAATCAAAAAACGAAGCCAGAGCAAGTGGACAGTTCCACCTCTCAACAAACGGTATTGTTTGGGGAAAATAACCAAGCCGTCAATATCTTCGATGTGAATGACCCTCGCATCCGAGTCGTCTATTTTGGCTTTACTCGCTGCCCAGACGTTTGCCCAACTTCTCTTGCAATGCTGGCAGGAGCACTGAATCAAATTGACGACGCGCAAAAAGCGCAACTACGCCCGATGTTCATTTCTTTAGACCCAGAGCGTGATGAGGCCGATGCATCAGCAAAATATGCCCATTACTTCCATCCAATGATTGAAGGCCTATCGGCACCACTTGATGTAACGACACCTTTGGCACACAACTATGGTGTCATTTTCCGCAAGACAGAATTGGAAGGCTCGGAACTAAAATACACGCTGGATCATAGCTCTTACTTTTACTTCTTGAAGCCGGATGGCACGTTAATCACTAAAGTACCACATACGCTCTCACCGGCACCGATTGTTGAAGCCATTTCAAAACTAACGACCGAAGACTCTTCAAATGACGGTTAAGTCAGTGCTGAAGCAATTTTTCAATTTCCTAACTCATACCAACCCCAATGTCGAACAAGACGTCGACACGATCATTGACGCCATTGGGGGCATAGAGAACCTGCTAGAAACTGGTGCATGTGCGACTCGGCTGCGTCTTACCCTCAGAGAGACGTCCGTCATCGATAAGAACGCACTCAAAAATCATGGCGCGCATGGCGTCGTGATATTGGATGATCGTCATGTCCAAATCATATACGGCTTAAAAGCCAACACGTATTCGCAAATTGTGGAAGAGCGCATCACAAAACAAAGTTAATATTTTTGCAGTATAGCTACCCTCTTTAAAAAACGGCGGCTATACTCTTTTGGCTTAATTAACTCACTTATTTATTAACCAACGAAGAGGACACAAGATGATTGTATTGAATAACACTAACTGGGCATCGCAAGGGTAACCCTAACAGCACCAACTCTGTGGCATAACCACAACTTCCCCTTCTCTGCCCGGTCTTCACCGGGGTCAACTCTATCCGAATTAGACCCTAATGCGATTTGTATTAAGGCGCTTTGTTGCGTCTGGGATAATTCAATAATGAATCAAACACATACTTTTTGTGACACATTAGTTTCAACTTCAAACCCTCTAAAACAATTGGGTTGGAAACCATTTTTTCAGCAACAACTGACATTAGACGATTACGACAACACTATCTTTGCTCGTGTAATTGCGCATCACCGAAGTGGTTATTTATTGGCAACAGAAACTGGGCAAGTTCATCTTAATGCCCACCATTCTTTACCCAATATGACCGTCGGAGACTGGGTAATCTTAAATGAAGATCAGCAATTTGTTCGCTTACTGGATCGCTTGAGCCTCTTTAGCCGCAAAGCCGCTGGCAGCAAAGTGGCAGAGCAACTCATCGCAGCCAATGTGGATACAGTGTTTATCGTCTGTTCCCTTAACGACGACTTCAATTTAAGTCGTATTGAACGTTATCTTTCCTTGGCTCATGAAGCCGAAGTCGAACCCGTCATCGTGCTTTCCAAAGCCGATTTGTGTGACAATACTGATGAACTAAAAAGCCAAGTACAGAAGCTCGACCCTCTATTAGCTATAGAGACAGTCAACGGCTTAGAAATAGAGAGTGCTTCTAAACTCATGACCTGGTGCAAAGAAGGACAAACCCTCGCTTTTATCGGTTCTTCAGGCGTTGGCAAATCAACTCTTGTTAATGCATTACTCGGGCAACAAGAACAGGCAACTGGGCATATTCGTGAAGACGATAGCAAAGGGCGACATACAACTACATCGCGCTCTATCCATCTATTACCTGATGGCGGCATCTTGATTGATACTCCGGGAATGCGCGAGCTTCAACTAGCAGATTGTGAATCGGGGGTCAGTGAGGCATTTTCTGACATTGAGGCGCTCGCTCAGCGTTGTCGCTTTGGCAATTGTAAGCACCAAACTGAGCCAGGCTGCGCAGTTCAAACTGCGATTGCAAATGGCACACTTGAGGTTCGTCGTTTCAATAACTATCAAAAACTAACGCGAGAACAAGCCTTTAACGGCGCGACTTTGGCAGAGCAACGAGCACAAAGTCGACAATTCGGTAAACTTGCTCGCAATGCCATGAATGATAAGCGCAGGCGCCAACAAAGTTATTAATTTGTTGCGTTTGAGTTGTCAATAAAATCAAAGGAGACGAAAGTCTCCTTTTTAACAACTTTATTAAAAACCATTACTCATAACTAATGATAATTTTCAACATAAAAATCTTATTTAAATAACATTGAGCAAACATTTAATCCAAAAACAAACTAAAACTAGACACAAAATATTACCAAGCTAAGATATGTGATATTCAGCAAGAAAATGGCTGAATTTATAAAAACAGGATAATTGATAATCATGTGTCTTAGTGACCAGAAGCAATGCTCACCCCTTGCAATATAAGGGCATTATCGCCGTGTAATGATGGACTATTGCCCTGCCACTCTGGCATAAAATTGCAGGAATGATGTATGCAACACAACAGCCTCGTTGCCCGATATGCTCGTGGTAACCTCGTCGTCCAGATCCTTGTCGGTATCGTCTTTGGTATTTTGCTCGCGACAATTTCTCCAAGCCATGCCGAAAGCGCGGGATTAATTGGTAGCCTTTTTGTCGGTGCGCTTAAAGCGATCGCGCCAATTCTTGTGTTTATTTTGGTTGCCGCTTCAATTGCAAACCAAAAGAAAAACCAACACACTTACATGCGCCCAATCGTTGTACTGTACCTGATGGGTACATTCTTCGCGGCGCTATCAGCAGTGGTTCTAAGCTTCCTTTTCCCGACCAATTTAACGCTTGTCACCGGCGCTGAAGGTGCAACGCCTCCTCAAGGTATTGCTGAAATTCTACGCACATTGTTGTTTAAACTGGTCGACAACCCAGTAAATGCACTAGTAGAAGCAAACTACATCGGCATTCTTGCTTGGGGTGTGGGTCTGGGTCTTGCACTACACCACGCATCGGCAACAACGAAGGCCGTATTTGAAGATCTAAGCCACAGCGTGTCTCACATTGTGCGCTTTATCATTCGTCTTGCACCATTTGGTATCTTTGGCTTGGTTGCTTCAACGTTTGCGACAACGGGCTTTAGCGCACTAGCAAGCTACGCACACCTTCTGGCGGTTCTTCTTGGCGCAATGATGATCATCGCACTCGTTGTAAACCCAGCGATCGTGTTCGTTAAAACCAAACAAAACCCTTACCCACTTGTATTCCGTTGTCTACGTGAAAGTGGTGTAACTGCGTTCTTCACTCGTTCAAGTGCGGCGAATATTCCAGTAAACATGGCACTATGTGAGAAGCTAAAACTGGACGAGGATACATACTCAGTATCTATCCCTCTAGGTGCGACCATCAACATGGCTGGTGCTGCAATCACTATCACAACACTAACGCTTGCAGCTGTGCACACTATGGGTATCGAAGTTGATCTACTGACTGCGCTACTTCTAAGTATTGTAGCTGCGGTTTCTGCATGCGGCGCATCAGGTGTTGCAGGTGGCTCTCTACTACTTATCCCACTTGCGTGTGGCCTGTTTGGTATCTCAAACGACGTAGCAATGCAGGTTGTAGCGGTTGGCTTCATTATCGGTGTGATTCAAGACTCTGCAGAAACTGCGCTAAACAGCTCAACAGACGTTGTCTTTACGGCAGCAGTTTGTAAATCAGAGCAGCAAAAAGCTCAGTAAGACTGACAGAACAAAGAGAAAGGGGAGCCGATGATGGCTCCCCTTTTTTGTTTAATTGCGCTCAATTACGCGGTGACCAAAGCCACCTCTTCAATTGAGAAATGCTTACTTGGCTCAACAAACTCTTGCTGCGCCGCGATAGTTTGCAGCTCCCATTCGCCTGCATGGTACGTTGCACTTAACACCCCGTAGCATGCGTCATGGCAATGTTGGAAAGCTTGCTTGGGAGACCAGCCTTTTAAGAGTCCCGCGGTAAAGATAGCTGAAATAAGATCGCCCACGCCAACAGGTTGTTTAGCAAACTCAAATTGAGGACGCTTCGCAAGGTAAATACCTTCTTGCGTAGCCAATAGCATGTTAAAGCTGCCATTTTCTAGGCAGTAAAGGTGCTTAACTAGCACCACTTTTGGACCTTTCTCTAGCGCACGTTGGCATGCGGTGATCGCATCGTCTAGTGAGTGGATTTCCATCTCAGCAAATTGACTTAGCTCGAATTGGTTCGGAACGATCACGTCCGCCATTGGCATCAAACGCGTTAGAAGATTTTCAGCAATGCCCGGAGCCACAATGCAGCCTTTGTCTGGCGCGCCCATCACAGGGTCGCAAACATAAAGTGCGTTCGGGTTCACTTGCTTCACTTTCGTCACGGTATCTTCAACAGCAAGGCACTGCTCTGCGCTACCTTGGTAGCCCGTCAATACCGCTTGGCACTTTTCCAGCGCGCCGATGTTACCAAGTCCACGAACTAACTCGCTGATGTCTTCAGCCGCAAACGCTCGCCCAGTCCAGCCTTCTTGATACTGCGTGTGGTTAGAAAATTGAACGGTATGAATCGGCCATACTTCGAAACCCATGCGTTGCATTGGGAAAACGGCACTGCTGTTACCAGCATGACCAAAAGAAACATGAGATTGTATAGAGAGGATACCTTGCATAGTACCTTACCTCTTATTGTAGTTATCGATAGTTCAAAGACAGCGGCAAGCGCCAGTTTTGCGAAACCAGTAGTGTATCCGACAAACCAAGATTCTCTAACTCAATTCTCCTCAATATCTTCAGAGTAAGTTGGCGCGCTGGTTTTCAACACCATCTTCTTAATTTCCATTTTGTCTTTATTCAGTGCGATTTCTAGGGTATCTCCTTCCCTTATCCCGAGCTGAGCCAGGATTACGCTTGGAATGACTACGGCGGTGTCGTCACCGATTTTAACAGGTTGACTTATCATCTTTCGTCCTCCAAATGTCGAAAATGAGTTTTCACGTCATTGGATGTCTAGCCTCAAATACATTAAGCTGACTTGGATTTGGCGTAAATGCCTAAAAGCAAAGAGCCTTCCACACCGCGTTTGGGAAGGCTCTTTCAGTATTATTTTTTAATTTGCTAAAGGCTCATGCTTCGCAGCAATCAGACCGTAAGCACTCCAGCCTAGGAAGGTTACGATAGAGCCCCACATCATCGCTTCGTAGCCGGAGCCGTAAAGCGCATAGAAGCTGTACAGAGAGCCAATCAGAGCGATAACGTTGGTGGTTTTCATCTCACGCTCTGGCACGTGCGCCACTTGCTGCATAATAAAGATTGCGCCCATACATAAGATGTAAGGAATAACGTTTGTTACTACCGCTAGGTTAACCAGTGCTTCGAACTGCTCGTTCAGCGTTGGAGAAATCGTCATTAGAGACAATACTGATTGGATGATAGTAATCGCGATCATACCTTTGATCGGTGTGCCGCGTTTGTCCACTTGAGAGAACAATTTAGGGAAGAAGCCCGCGTCAGAAGACGATTTGAACACTGACGCGATAGTGAATTGCCAACCCAATAGAGAGCCCGCACAAGCCAATACCGCCATACCCGCAACCACTTTACCAGCAGCAGAACCTAGCATCACTGTCCATACGGTTGAGAATGGCGCTGTAGATGCAGCAAGATCAGAGTTTGCAACGATACCAGAACAGATGTTTGTCGATACAATGTAAACCACAGCCGCAATTAGCGTACCGCCTAGCACTGCGATTGGTACGTTCTTCTCTGGATTTTCTACTGCTTCAGAGTTCGCACAAGCTGATTCAAGACCAAGGAATGCCCATAGAGTCATCGCAATAGAAGCACTCACCGCTTCACCAAATGGCAAGCTGTGTGGGTTCCAAGCTTCAATGTACATGGTTGGGTTAAACCAGAACCAACCAACAATACCCAATGAACACACTGGTAGGATTACGCCCCACACGGTGAATGTACCAATTTGACCTGTGATTTTCGCACCACCGAAGTTAGCGAAAGTACAAATCCAAAGAATGGCGATGGTGTACAAACAGGTTTCGACCGGAGATAGGGTCACTTCAAAGAATGCGGAGCCGTAACCCACACAGGTAATCGCGATCGCAATATTCGCAATAAGGAGCGACAAACCGTAAGTCCAGCCCGCCATAAACGCACCCGATTTACCGAATGCGTAAGACGCGTAACCGTTCATACCGCCGTCTCGTTTACTAAAGCGACCACATTTTGCAAACACATAAGCCAACGCCAAAGAGCCCGCCGCCGTGATCAGCCAAGACAACACTGAAATGGTACCCACTTGCGCCAGTTTACTTGGCAGCATGATAATACCGGAGCCAGCCATATTGATGAACGTCAGAATGGTTAACTGCACCACCGACATTTTTTTAGTTTCAGTACTCATAAATTATTCTCCACGAATAAGCGGTTCGCACCGACGCCGGAGCGTGGTGCGAACGGGTAGATTAATCTTTTAGGACATAACAATGTGCGGTAGTGCGACCGTTAATATCTTCAAGGTACACACCTTGAATTTCTGGCGCGAAGCCTGGGAAGCGGTTAATGCCTTCTTCTAGAGATAGGAAGTAATCCACCACCTGTTGAGTCCAGACTTCACCAGTGATCACACAGATAATGCCTGGAGGGTAAGGAAGTGCACCTTCAGCGGCTACGCGGCCCACGGCCTCTTTAAGTGGTAGGTAATTGCATTCACCACGGAAGTATTTGCGTGTTGCTACGTCAGGTTTGTGAACCATTTGTGGGAAGTACTCGCTGCGGAACATCGCTTTTTGTAACTGTTTCACGTTCAGCTCTTTGTACATGTCATGCATTTCCTGACATAGCTGACGGATGGTGTAGCCACGGTAGCGTTCTTTATTCGCTTCGTAGACGCTTGGAAGTACGATACTTAAAGGGGCATCATCACGGATGAATTTTTCGAATCGGTTAATTTGAGCCACAAGGTGACGGATCTTACCCATATCTTCCGCAGGAGTGAGTAGGAACAAGATAGAGTTCAAGTCGCACTTTTCAGGGATGATGCCATTTTCACGAAGGAAGTTCGCTAAAAGCGTTGCAGGAATACCGAAATCTGCGTAGCTGCCATCTTCTGCAATACCTGCTGTGGTTAGTAGCAATTTACATGGGTCAACGAAGTATTGACCTTCACCGTACCCCTCGAATTTGTGCCAGCTTGCGTTTGGCTCAAACATGAAGAATTTCTTGTTCGTTGCTATCACGTCAGTGTCGTAGCTGCCCCAAGGTTGACCTTCGACTTCATCTGGAATGAACGGACGAATCAATTCACAACTCTTAAGGATTTCTTTACGCGCTTCGATACCTGTCTTAACCGCATCGCGCCATAAACGCAGACCTGCTTCGCCGTCGTGGATCTTCGCGTTCACATCAAGCGCAGAGAACAGTGCGTAGAATGGTGAAGTCGATGCATGCATCATAAACGCGTTGTTAAAACGTTTGTGGTTACAGTAACGAGATTGACCTTTGATATGGCGGTCTTTCTTGTGGATTTGCGATGTTTGAGAGAAGCCAGCTTGTTGTTTGTGAACAGACTGAGTCACGATCACACCTGCGTCTTCTGGTTTCAAATCCAGCAGCAGTGGTGAACAGTCTTTCATCATAGGGATGAACTGCTCGTAACCAACCCACGCAGAGTCAAACAGGATGTAGTCACAAAGATGACCGATCTTATCCATCACGTAACGAGCGTTGTAGATAGTACCGTCGTAAGTACCAAGCTGGATAATAGCAAGACGGAAAGGACGTTCATCGCGTGCACGTTCTGGGTCCACTTTCGCGATTTGAGCACGAATGTATTCTTCATCGAAACAGTGTTCATCCATACCACCGATAAAGCCCCAAGGGTTACGCGCCGTTTCTAAGTAAACTGGCATACCACCCGCTTGGATTAACGCACCGTGGTGGTTCGATTTGTGGTTGTTACGGTCGAACAGTACCAAATCACCTTCAGTTACCAGCGCGTTACACACTACTTTGTTTGAAGCAGAAGTGCCGTTAAGTACGAAGTAAGTTTTGTCCGCGTTAAATACTTTTGCAGCGTGCGCTTGCGCTTGGTGTGCAGAACCTTCGTGGATCAGCAAGTCACCTAAATCCACGTCCGCGTTACACAAGTCACTACGGAACAGGTTTTCGCCAAAGAAATCGTAGAACTGTTTACCAGCTGGGTGTTTTTTGAAGAACTGACCACCTTGGTGTCCCGGACAGTCAAACGCTGAGTTACCCATCTCAACATAGTGCGTTAATTGCTTGAAGAAAGGAGGAAGAAGACGACATTCGTACTTGGTTACTGCCTCATTGATTTGACGACAGTAGTACTCAATAGATTGTCTTTCTAAATCGATAACGCCAGTTAGCCAAACGTAATCTTCTGCCGAAACTGGGTTTTCATCCGTTACTAAGAAAACTGGAATACCGTAACCCGTTTCAGAAATCATTTTATGCAGACCTGCTTTAATGTCTGCTGAAGTAATAATAGCCGCACCAACGTCGGTTAATTCAACTTGCTCTAAAGGTTGTAAATGACGATTAAATTGTTCATCTAAAGATTCAGCTAATAAACTGAAGTCTTCTGGCATGTAATTACTAACACCTATAATTAAACGTTTCATTTGGAATATCTCTTTTTTGTTCTTTAAAATTGACAGGTACAGATATTACAAACGAAAACGATATTTAAAATTCAAAAAACAAATTTCGTGATTAAATTTTCATATTTAAAAGTCTTATTTTCTCGAATTAAAATTTCGCGATCTTCATCACTTTCCAATTGATAGCCCAATGATATTGAAACCAGGCTTAAAAGGAAAAATAATTAAAAATTGTGTGACCACAGCCATTGTTGTTAGAAATAAAATGTCAAGAAAATAATTTTTTGAGATTTCCATCACTATATAATTATTAGGACTATATTATTAGGAATGATAAATATTTTAATTTTAACTAAATTTAAACACATAATAAAAAAGCCATCAACACATGTATTGATGGCTTTTTACTTTAGGTGCAAAGGAAACACAATTCAATTAAATAAATGACTATCTAGTTTGACTCCATCATTCGACCATTGCTGATAACGTTTTACAGACATGCCTGACGAGTACATAGTGTGTTTACAATCCATGCACTCGACAAAATACAAGCCACTCATGCCAGCCATAACGTGCAGTCTACGGCTATCGCAACGCTTACAGGACAAGCGTTTTACTTTGGTATTGACGTCAATACGACGAGCAAAGTTTAACGTTTCATGAGAACATAAAGCCTCAACAGCACTATCTTTAAATGGATGTTCACTCAACAAGTAATTAATGGCGTAATCATACACCGGGGGGATTGAAGGTTTTCCACTTTCAATATTACTTATTTTAGCGACGGAAACACCTAATAAAGAAGCGAACTCAGCCTTACTGTACTCTAAGATAAACCTTGAAGAGATAAATTTATCTGCACTAATGATTCTCAACATACACAAATCTCTAATATAAATAAAAACAGAGATAAAAATTATCTCTATTTATTATGAAACATGTAATGAAAAAGTTACTTCCTAGTGTAATTCTGCATATTAACTATGCTATTTTATTTTTACGTTATCTTGCGCCTAATTAATCATAAAATCAATAATCGACACCTAAATATAAAAGAACAATTTAAGATTTATAATACATTTTTTAATTTACATTATTAGATAAAGTAATGAGTGCTATTCACCTATAAATCGGGGCATCAAGTATTGCTCTTCAATCATTATTACTACCAATTGAAAAGGCTTGATCTAAGCCCAATAGCGGAAGTAAATAAAGAGGGAAAAACCTCTTTTTTAAGGTAAACAGATCCCATCTTAGTTAAGTACTAAAAATATGTTGAAAAATCGCATAAATAGTATGCACATCAGTAAAATGACTGCTTAAGTAAGTTTACATTCTGTTGTCGTGACTGATAGAGATACTGGCAAAAGAGCAAAAGAAAAGCCTCACTCTTGAGGCTTCTGGATAAGATAGGTTATGGTTGAAGGAAGTTTTGAGTGAAATCGAGCGCCTCTTTAGAAAGTTTTTTTTCGTTGGGCGATGTGCTTGCCTGGTCTTCTGCTGTTACCGTTGTCATGTTAGGCTGAAAATCTAGTGTTGATGCCTCCTCCCAAGCTTCGGAGGCGTCTTTATTCTCATCATTCAACACCGCATTGAGCTCCTCTTCCGCAGGAAAATACGCTTCGCGTTTGTACACTTTGTTAAGGGCTCGAATAATAGAGTGCTTTCTCACCATTCCTGAGGCCAGCTTTCTTTGCAACGGCTTCGCTATGGACTGCAATCCAACGACAACATCAACACCAATATTGGTTGCCACTTCATCACGTAACGTACGCGCAGGTTGGTAGCCCATATTGGCAGCAAGAAACAGCCAAACGTAAGCAATTGCATTACCCGTTTTACCTTTATCCTTCCACGCTTCGCCAGCATGATACATCGCTTTAGCACTGCCACCTTCCGCGGCCCGTTCCAGCCAGTAGCAACCTTTAACCATGCTTTTTTCTGTACCAATGCCATTTAGGTAACATAAGCCGACTTGGATCTTGCCATCTGCACTGTCTTTTTCCGCCGCTTTCATAAACCAGTAAAGCGCATCTGCACTGCGTCCTGCACTATTGTCTGGTGAAAGCTGCCATTCCCCCATATAAATCATGGCATCAATGCAGCCTTCTTCGGCGGCAGTTTCAATCAGTTGGTTACCTTTTGGGATATTTTTTTCAGTTCCTCGACCAAAGACCAAGGCCTTGCCCGTCGAAAATTTCGCTTCGGTATCCCCTTCCATTCCCGCAATTGCGGTACGCCAGAAGTTTGCCTGCTCTTTTAAAATCACATCTTCGCGCATGCGTTCACTTAAGCGAACAATGCCGTACATCCCCGTCACATTGTCCAGTTTAGCGGCTTTATCATACCAATACAGCGCTTGACGAATGTTGTCCTTTTCGGCTTCTTTCGCTAGAAATAAAATGGTGGGAATATGCCCGGTTTCTGCTTTGAACTCTCGCTCTTTACGCTCTTGCTCTCGCGCTTTATGCATCGCCTTTCGATAAGCGGCTTCGCGAGCTTTCCTCTCTGCCTCGAGTCTCTGTTTCCGCATCGACAACGAGATCATCCACACAAATATCAGGACGAGTGAAAGGCCAGTTGCCGCAATGGCAATGCCCATACTACTCATAAATAGCCTCTTTTGGTTTCAGGGCCCAATTTAACTCCCTTTCAGGGAAATCTTATGATTACGCGCCGACATAACGCCGACTACCTTCATTATATAACGACCACTTAGCGAAAATCTGAAGCTTGCGAAGACTTAATGGCGGTATTTTATTCAACATCACTGCAACTTATTTTTAAAAGAAAAATATAGCCCTCATTTTTATAGAACTTAATCACGGTTTTGGGGCTGAGACATTCTCATCCCCTATCATCCCCCCTTACTCATCCCATAAAAATTTACATTTTAATGATGTGCAGAATCTCTCACTATGCGCCTGTTTTATTATTTAATTTGTGAACAAAATCGACTGTGACAGAAAATTTGCACCTGTAAAAAACTTAACAGCCTGCTCTCACATTTTGCTGATGATTCAGTGTATTAGCATCTAATTGAACATTTCCTTTTTTGGCATCTGCCTTTCTAGCGTGTGCAAAACCTTCTTGATGATTGAGTCAGCGAAGGCAGCGCGCAGCTCAATATCAATTCAATAACAATGGATTTGTAAACGTGGACAATAAGACATTTAAATTATCAACAATTGCCAAAACCGTACTGCCTTTGATTTCCGTCGCGGTAATCAGCGGTTGTGGTAGTGATAGCACGAACGAAGATACGACGAACCCTGGCTCAGGCTTGTACCCTGCGGGAGAGAACGAAGTCGTCATTTATTACAAACGTGATGTAGCATCAGCTTCAACAGCAAGCGACTACGAAGGTTGGGGCTTGCACCTATGGAACGGTGAGGGCTGTACCAGCACAGATTTAGACGCAATGGGCATTCCGGGAACAGGAACGGATTGGTCTGCGCCACACCCATTCGATGGCATCAACGACACCTACGGTGCTTACTACGTACTGAAAATAAACCCAGATGCCTCTGACCCACACGAATGCATGAACTTCATTCTGCACAAGGGTGATGAGAAAGCGTTCGGCAGCGCAAACTCAAAAGTAGAGTTGACGAAAATCGGCGAATCGAAAGGTTTGTTTGGCTTCCACGGCAGCAGTGAACTTTACTACGAGCCAATAGAAGAGCGCCCTGTTGATATTGATGGTCAAAAAGCCCATTGGTTAGACGCCAACACCATTGCATGGGAAGCGGCGACCAGTGCGGATTCCATGAAGCTGTTCTACAGCCTTAGCAATGACATCAAAATGGATGAAGATAAGCAAATCTCTGGCGGTACAGCGGTTGAGCTGACAAAAGCTGGTGAGTTGTCTGATGGTCTGAAATCACGCTTCCGTCACCTTGCTAGCCTTCAAGCTGCGGGTATCGATGTCGATGACGCGACCTTGCGTACGATCCTGAAGTCACAAATCGTTATGGTGGCTTACAACGCAAATGGTGACGTCATTTCTGCAACTGAAGTGCAAAAACCGGGCGTTTTGGATGCGGTGTTTGCCGATTCCAAGGCAGGTAACGCGATCGGTCAAGAACTCGGTGCGATTGTGGAAGGCGGTGCCGCAACCTTCAAACTATGGGCACCAACTGCCCAAGATGTTGATCTGATAATCTACGATGAAAACTTAGCAGAAGAAGCGACCGTTGCCATGACGGAAGACCCAGCAACAGGTATCTGGGTTTCTGAGGCACAAAGCAACGTTGTCAACAAATATTATCGCTACCAAGTTAAGGTATACCACCCAACAACTGGCGTCGTTGAAACGCGTTTGGTAACAGACCCATATTCAATGAGCTTGTCTAAGAACTCACGATACTCGCAAGTGGTTGATTTAGATGATCCAAGCTTAATGCCTCAAGATTGGAAAAACTACGCACGCCCAACGGTTAAAAAAGACGAAGACCACGTCCTTTACGAGTCACACATTCGTGATTTCAGCTTTAACGACAGCAAAGGCACACCAAGTCTTGATGGCAAATATCTGGCGCTTACAGAACCTGAGCGTGAGTCTGTATCTCACTTACAAGCTTTAAAAGATGCTGGCCTAACAACGCTACATATCCTGCCTGCGTTTGATATTGCAACCGTGGATGAAGACGCTGACAAGCGAGTCGATATCACCGACACCGTGGGTAAACTTTGTGGCATCAAGCCAGAAGCCTCCATTTGTGAGACCGAAGATGACGGCAAAGTAATTGAAGAGGTATTAAATAGCTACGACCCAACAACGGGCAAAGCACAAGCGTTGATGAACGATCTTCGCATGCTAGACAGCTTCAACTGGGGTTATGACCCTTACCACTACACCGTGCCAGAAGGCAGTTATGCGACCGTTCCTAACGGGTCTAAGCGTATTCTTGAGTTCCGCGAAATGGTTCAAGCGACGCATAAAATGGATCTGAAACTGGTCATGGACGTCGTGTACAACCACACAAATGCATCTGGTGTGAACGAAAAATCAGTACTGGATAAGATTGTCCCTGGGTACTACCACCGCCTAAACGTCAACACTGGCGGCGTCGAAAACTCAACCTGTTGTGATAACACCGCAACCGAGAACTTGATGATGGGTAAACTAATGGTTGACTCATTGATGGTATGGGCGGATGACTATAAAGTCGATGGTTTCCGTTTTGACCTTATGGGCCACCAGCCGAAAGATGTGATGGTTTACGCACTTGAAAAAGTCCGTGAAATTGACCCGAATACCTTGTTCTACGGCGAAGGTTGGGACTTTGGTGAAGTCGCGCAAAACGCTCGCTTCGATCAGGCGACACAAGTCAACATGGCGGGGACAGAAATCGGTACTTTCTCTGATCGTCTGCGTGACGCAGTTCGTGGCGGAAGCCCGTTTGATGGCGGTGTAGATTCTGAAGGTAAGCACCCACTTCGCTTTAACCAAGGCTTTGGTAACGCCGCTTATCCTAACGAAGAAACCAAAACTGACGCAGAGTCGGTGAATGGTCGTTTACACAACCAAGATCTGGTTCGTCTAGGTATGGCTGGTAACTTGGCTGATTACATCCTTCTTGATTACAAAGGCGAAACCAAACTGGGTAAGAACGTTGATTACAATGGTGCGCCTGCAGGCTACACAAAAGTGCCATCAGAGAACATCTCTTACGTGTCTAAGCACGACAACCAAACATTGTGGGATAACAACGCCTACAAGATTGCGACAGGCACTTCATCTGCCGAGCGTGCACGTATGCAGTCTGTGTCCCTATCAACGGTGATGCTTGGTCAAGGCATTCCATTTATCCACATGGGTTCTGAGCTATTGCGCTCTAAATCTATGCAGCGCGACTCGTACGATTCTGGTGACTGGTTCAACCGTGTATTCTTCGACGGAAGCGACAATAACTGGAACGTTGGTCTACCACGTGAAGACAAAGACGGTGCAAACTGGGAGCTGATCAAAACCATCGTTGGTGACAGCACGGCGAAACCAGATTCAACCGACATCGAGCTGACTAAGCAACAATTCCTAGAGCTACTAAAAATCCGTAGCACAAGCGAACTGTTCCGCCTAGATACCGCGCAAGAAGTGATGAACCGTGTGGACTTCCGCAACGTAGGGAAAGACCAAGTGGAAGGCTTGATTGTGATGTCTATCGACGATGGTACATCAGCGGGTGCCGATTTAGATTCGAACTACGATGCTGTCGTGGCCGTTGTGAACTCAACATCAACTGAGAAATCTTTCAAAGTTGCTGGCGCAACTGGTTTCGAACTGCATGAAGTTCAACAAAACTCTGCGGATGACATCGTCAAAGGTGCAAGCTTCACCAATGAAACGTTCACAGTACCAGCACTGACAACAGCGGTATTCGTGCAGCCACAAAACGGCGCACAAGGTGCTGGCCTACCAGTAAACACGGATAACAAAGACGTATCGAGCATTCCTCCTTACGGCGAAACCGTTGTTTACGTGAAAGGCACGATGAACGAGTGGTCTGATAGCAGTGATTGGGCGATGACCTTTATTGGCAACGGTATGTACTCTGTAACTGGCGTTCTTGAAGCTGGTGAACACGAGTTCAAATTCGCGGACTCTGGTTGGGCAAATCCAAACATCGGTTGTGATGCTGCGAATATAGCTTCTGGTTCACTAGACTTAGGTTCAGAAGGTAACTGTAAGCTGTCTGTTGCTGAAACAGGTAAGTACAACTTCACTCTGAACGCGCTGCATGTTCAAGATGAAAGCGTAGAAAAACCGGTCGTGTCAGTGACCAAATCAGCAGATGCACCAACATTCGGTGAAACAGCACTTTACTTACGTGGCACTATCACTACATGGGATGCTCCAGCACAAGACTCAACAGCGAAGTTCAGCTATGTTGCAAATGACGTTTATTCGCTAGACATTGACCTAGCGGCGGGCAACTACGAAATGAAAGTTGCGAGCGCAGACTGGGCAGCAGACACCAACTTCGGTGGCGAAGGCAGTGTTGAGCTTGGTAAAGCGCTAACGATGGAAGTCGGTGGCGGTAGTGCAAACCTGAAAATTGCGATTGCAGAAGCAGGAAATTACAACTTCCACTTCAACGCGGCTGACAAGTCGGCGCCAATCGTGACGGTAACGAAAAACTAATTTCATTTAAAAACATCCGTAATGAAAAAGGGGAAGCATCACGCTTCCCCTTTGTTTTGTTGGCGTCACTAAATGGTGGATACCAAAATCAAAAAGGTGTTAGTTTCCCCAAATCTGTTCAACAAACTCAGGATGATCAATGAATGGATTACGATTGCCCTGAAAATCAAACACTTGTTGATTCCGATTTCGTTCTTTTTCACTAACGGGATCATTTTTGTGCCAACGTTTCAGCATGTTTAACATCCAAGGTTCAAAAACCGTTGAACTTGAACCATCAAGGACAGCATCCGCATTGCTTGAATTGCCTTCCCAGTTACCTACAACATTTTCATAGCGGGTTGCCATGTAGAAATAAGCACGGGCGAAGTCGCCCTTAAACTCATCAATCGGCTCAAACACCGTACCGGAGTAGCCCAGATTAGTGCTTGCTTGGCCAAGTTTAGAGCCATTACTAGACACGTAGGTCGCGGTGCCCACTTCACCAAATGGCCAATTACTGCGCTTCGCGTTTACATAACCATCAGTTGCAAACAAGTGATGACCGTCTGAGTTCATCGGCTCAACCTTACCGCCAAACCAGCTATTCGGAAAAGAGTGCTCACGGTTGTAGCAATCCCCTTCCGTTTTGTATTGGCCACATTGGTCTGTGACTTTGGTAAAGCTTACTGTATCGCTAGCAGATGGCTTTTCAGAGTACATATCGAGAATAGAGCCATCATTTTCATAATAACGATCAATATCGGCATCTTTTACCAAGGTCCACACCGCAGAATAACCTCGGCTAGAGTGATTATTGATAATGTTAAACAACGCTGTTTTTAGAGCGTATCCCGTCTTACCAGATGCCGCTTGATAGTAACCATCAACCACTGGTGGGGTCGTCGTTGTGTCACCTAAGTTAAAATCGGTGGTTTCACTTTTCGAGAATTCAGCGCCAGAAGCAAGAGTCTTATCTCCCACCTTCAACGCGTAAGACCCCGAACCATTGCCACAGCAAATGCCGTCGCCATAGCTGTCTTGAATCGTAAATTGGTAGTTACCATCGGCCAAACACATGGTCTTATCTACAGAGGTTGACGACTCATACCCCTGACCAGAGAAAAGCACTTGCGCTTGGCTATTTTTCAACTCCCAGCTAGTTTCTGAGCCATAGTTGTCCGTCGTGAGTGTAAGAACCACCTCATGATCACTACAATTTTCTACAGGAGGTTGTGTACTTGTCTCGGTCGGTTGAAAATTATCGACGTAGACAACTTCTGAGCCATCAAAACTGGCTTCATCGTAAAAACGCAAACCGACGTTGATGGTCTTGTTCGAGCTCGCTGTGTAGTTGTGCGCGAGCTCTTGCCACTGGTTTATCTGTTGTGGGTTCGAGTAATTGTGATAACCATCAACCACCAGACGTGCTTTTACATTTCCTTCGGTATGATAAACCGAGACAGAAAACGGATAGGTTTTCCCTTGCTCCACATTAATGGTTTGCAAAAAGTCGGTGTTGCTTTGGGTACCTGTATTCACGACGACCTGGGCAGCCAGACCACCCGATTTGATTTGCTCGCTGCTTGGCGACACTGTAATGCCCGCGTCAATCTCTGACCACTGCGTAGGTACATTGCCATTCCACTGCTCAAAGTCACCGTTGATAATTTGGCTATATGCAAACGGAGAGCTAACAGCAGCAAGGAGACAGAGGGAGTTTGTTATGGATTTCATTATACTTTTCCATTAGTTATATAAATCCCAAACACGATAAACATATTAGTGGGGCATAAGTAATCCTTCAATCACATTTTTACGTTGCACAAGTGTTAATTTACTTTTTAATGTGCAGCTTATCTCACAAATATCCATCTGCTGAAAACAAATGCCAATACAAAAAGCGAAGCAACTTGTTGGCTACATCGTCGTAAAACCATTAAGGGAAAAGTAAAACAGACAGAAAAAAGCCAAGTGTGCGCCTATGGGGGTCAGCAACAACACTTGGCTTGTTTATAAGAAAACTTGTAGTCAGCTCAACTGGTGAGCATCAATTCTGGATAATTCCTTAAGGTTTTACCGCAAAGAATCTTCCTTGTAGTGGCGACATCAGAATCTGATATTGACCATTACTCGGAGTAATTTTTTCATTCGTGAGCAAATCCACCAACTCACCAGTACCAACACTCTCCTGAGTAAGAGTGACGCTTCTAGCGCTCTCTAAGGTATTTAGCGCAAACAAGACTTTGTCCGAACCAGATTGTTTCAAGTCCACATAACTGCCGTTACTCGCAACTAAATTCGTGCGTGACCCTTGATAAAGTGCAGGATGCGCATCGCGCATTGTCATCAGCGATGTCACATAAGATTTGAGATCGGCTTGGTTTGCATCAAGCGTCGCCGTCACGCCTTCAATTTTCGCACTACTGCGCGCAACGTGATCATCGCACAAACCTTGAATGGCGCAGGTGCTGTTGTCTTCTTTTGCGGCAAAACCATCCACTTGATCCCCGATTTCATCACCGTAGTACAACGTGATTGGCCCGGTGTACGCCGCTTGGAAAGCAAACGCGGCTTTATGGCGTAACCAATATTCTGCATCATTCACATCCGCCAAGTTTCCGCGCTGTAACAAGTCACCAAAGCGCACTAAATCATGGTTGCCGATCATCAAATTCGGCTGCGCATGTGTTGGATATTGGTTGTGTGTGCTGTAGCCGTTGTCTAACCAATCCGCACCGCGACCACTCACGCCGCTCTCATTCACGGCCAAAGTTTCAACGATGCGATATCGCATAGGGAAGTCAAACGCAGAGCACAATGCTGGATCGCTGTTCGATCCATACGCCTCATTCGCGATTTCAGACTCCCCTTTCCAAATCTCTGCCACCATATAGCCCAACGGATTCACTTGTTCGCCTTTGCTATTGGTGTACGTCACACTTTGTGAGGCTTCATCGACGGCTTTACGAAGTTGTGTCCAAGCGTCTGTCGGAACTTGATAGGCTTGATCTAAACGCCAGCCGTCAATCTTCAGTTCTTTGATCCAATACGTTGCCACTTCTTTGTAGAAATCGAGACTGGCCGGGTAATCAACGGGATTGCTCGATCCCGATGGCAACAAACCGGAGGGAGATGGTTTGATCAAACCATCTTTGTGATGACCAAATACACCATCAAAAAACACGTATAAGCCGCGTTTGTGTGCTTCCTCGACCAAGGTTCTCGCCGTTTCTAAATCACCAAAACGTGGATCAATGGTGAAGTAATCCGTTGCAAAGTAGCCCGTGGCATCCAGACGATCGGCCCAGTGTTCTTGGCCCGCTATCGCTTCCGATTCAAAAACTGGCGTCAACCAAATCGCGTTCATCCCTAAATCTTGGATGTAATCGAGTGAATCAATCACTCCTTGCAAATCGCCGTTATGATGGCTGGTGCCATAACCTGTACCGTGACCAATGCTCGCATCACCATCCACAAAACTCTCTACCATGATTTGATAAGTACGAAGTTGGTTACTTTGCGCCATGACATTGGCTTGGCAAGCATAACTGGTATCCGGTAGCGGAGTGCTGCTATTAGTGTCGCCACCACCAGAAGAATTACACGCAGATAAAGCACCAATCACACTTAACGCAAGCAACGATCGAGACAGGCGATGGTTACGTAGGATATTACGCATTTTATTCTCCCTAACTTACTCAAATAAACTACGGAAATTTGAGTAATAAAATTAACCCCGACATGTGTTTCATGCAGGGGTTAATAAATAAAAATAGATTTTAAATAATTGAATTGAATATTATTGGCACTTATTTACCATGACATGAACAGGTTTGCCTTTTCCTTCAAACTGAAGACTCCATACATATTTACCATCTTCTTTAATATCAACCGAAGTATCCGTACCGTAACCACCAAATGTTAATGGTGTTAATTCACCAACGTTCATTCTATTACCTTTTGCGGTAAATTGTGGGAACCACAACTCGGTCGCATACTGCATTTTGTAGGAGCCTACTTTTTCTTGAACCACGGCTTGGTAGAAATTATTCCCTTTGTAGGTGTATTGACGCTGAGGCACGTGTTTCCAATCGGAATCCGCAAAAGTACCCACCACAAATAGTGGTTTAGAAATAGGTCCTTTCGCTGTGCTATCTGGGTTGTCACACGCTTTCATGAAAGCAACCACTTCGTCTTGAGACATATTAACAACAGGCTCTGCGGCCGCTTCTGGTTCTGCCGTCGATTGACAACCTACTAAGGCAACAAGTAGGGCAGCAGCAAGAGAGGTCTTCATCATGTTCATTTCACGTAATTCCTTTTTAGTATATCCAAAGCAAAATAAACTCAACGGTTAAAAGAAATATTAATCGTTATTAAAATGGAAATATCAAACGCCAAATAAATATCGTCAGATTGCGAATTTAAATCACTTCGAGAAGTCTGTTTATTTCCTAAGTACAAAAAATAAATTAGGAACTGCCATTAATTATTGATCCAACCTATATAAAAAACAAAGTAATAAAAATAATTATGTGAATAAGGTAACTCTATGTAGGGGTATTTTTATTAGTTTATTTTCTATGAAAAAGGTCAGCATTTCGCTGACCTTTTTTTATCTGATTATTTTCTATTTACGGCTTTCACAAACACTTGTTGCGCACCTTCGATACCCAGTTCTTTTGCTTCATCAAGCAAAGTGAGCGCTTTCGGAATATCATTCGCTGCGACTGCCGCTTCAATTGAGCTGTAGTAGTAGCTAGTAAGGTCCGTACCTTGGGGAATGTTGTCGTTTTTCGCAACAATCTTAGTATTCACAATATCATTCGCGGATACCGAAAAGCGGAACTGACCTAGTGGGCTATGTTTCGCTAGAGGGTCTGCAATATCTGGCGGCTGAGTGTGACGCGCCATGGCGAAGGCTTTTGCAGGGTGTAAAACTTGTGTACTTCCTTTTAGATCGGCGGAAGTAGTGTAAACCAACACATGCAGATCGTTACCTGTCATGTCTGGAATCACATTGAGATCAAGTACGAATTTATCGTTGTCCAACAGTTTTGCTGGTTCGTACTTAAACTTTGAAAAATCTGCTTGGTAAATGGTTTCTCCTGCCGAGTTCATCACTGCGACATTAGGAGCATAAAATTGAAGTTCTTTACTTACGAATGTCTCTAATTTGATATCGAGACTGCCACGGTTACCTGGAAGAGCAAACGCTGCAATAGCGCCAGCACTGTTACCATCCAACAACATTTGGCTTTTATCAGTCAAAGCGAATTCAGTAACCACAGGCACGTTAAGCGGTACCCATTGAATATCACCCGATTGCGTGATCACTTGTTGCTGACCTTTTGGACTCATCTCTACTTGTTCTACAGACGCACAACCAGTAGCCAACATGCCCAGCAGTACGGGAGCAAGCCATTTTTTCATTACTGTCTACCTCGACTCTTTATTGTTTTTTAAATAAATACAGCCAGATAAGTTCTGGCTGTATCATTCTAGGACAATTTAGGACTTAGTGGTTAGATGATTACCACCAAGCTTCAGCTTGTACACCGAATTGGAACGTATCGTCTGAACGACCGCCGTTAAATACTTTTGAGCTGTTGTCATCATCAGCTGTTAGGTATGTAGCGTATAGACGGATCTCTGGACGGGCCCAGAAGCTAGACCCAGCAGACCATGCCTGCGCCACTGTGAACTTACCGTAGTCACTTTCGAAACCATCGTTATCGTCCATACCGTAACCTGCTTCGAAGATAGTCTTGTGGTTATCATCCCATTTGTACATAGGGCGAACTACTACAGATGTAGTTTTCCATTTTGATGACCAAGAACCCATGTCTTCGCCTACACCGTACACTAACTGGTGACCCATTTCCCAGTTTTCACCCATGCCGATTACACCCCAGTTGATTAGGCGGTAACCTGAAGCACCATCTTTAGTTTCTGCAGCGTACCAACTACCGCCACCGTAGAATGCCATTGTCTGTGCATAACCTTCAGTACCATACTGAACTACTGTTTTGTTGAAGCCAGAATCTAGACCTTGAGTCAATTCAGCAGTGAACATTACGCCGTCTTGTGCGTCTTTAGCACCAGTAGATGCATCATCAGATTCGTTTAGAAGAGCGTAATTAACACCAACTTCTAAAGAGCCATTTTCCCACACTGGAAGACCAGCATAACGTACGTCTAGAGTGTTTACGTTTAGAGAGCCACTCTTGTTGCCAGAATCTTCAAGAGAATCACGGTCGTTACGAATCCATGCAAAAGATAGCTTACCAGGACCAGCTTCGATGTTTTCTACACCAGCACCTGCACCAGATGTATCCCAGTAGTAGAAGTCAGAGATATGGATGTCGTGACGCTGGTAGTAACGTTTACCTGCCCATAGTGTCGCTTCAGGAGCAAAGTTTAATACGCCTTTAGCTTGAACATTGAACTGACGTAGAGCAAATTGTGCATCATCTTTACAAGTTAGGTCTGAACCACTAATGCTACAGTTAGTTGCAGTACCTTCCCAGTCGTTAGAACCATCAGATGTCATAGCGAACATAGAGTCTACGTAGAACGTTTTACCGTTGTTATTGTAAACTTCTTTACCTAGTTGGACTTCACCATAAACGTCACTTTCGTTACCTAGACGACCGATTTGACTCTTTTTGAAATCGATTTGTTGACCACCGTCAGCGTTCACGCCAACGCCAGCACGCATGTAACCGTGGAAATCCACTGCGAACGCAGAACCAGCAGCTAAAGTTGCAGCTACAGCAGCAGCAATTGCACTTACTTTTTTCATTCTTAACTCCATTAAGGGTATTTATAATTCTGTCTTCCCTGCTCACTCTTTTAGGTGAATATAGGCAGTAAAAACACACCTAAAGAAAGAGAGGTAAGATGGGAACGAATCCCCGTTTGTTTCAACAGTTGTGAGATTACCCGAGGCGTACAAGGATGACTTCCTCCGCCCTAAACTAATTTAAGGGGGATGAGAAGGGAGTAGAAAATTTACCGAATGGTGTTTTTTCGAGTCAGATCACCAATCTAGGGAGGAATTAGTAAGTTTGTTCGGTTTTGAGCCGCTACAAAGTGATAGCCATTTCATATTTTTGACTCTAAGCCGTCACATAAAGTAATTAAATTACACGAATATTTTTATATTTAGGGTGGTTGACCTTAGTAAGACAAAGTTTTTAACTTATAGTTTCCTAAAGGTAGCAATAAATATTAAATAAAGTATCTCCGATGACACGACTTCTCTCTCGCCCCTACCCGCTGGGCGCAACATTGAATAAAGAAGGCTGCAACTTCTCTATTCATGCTCCGGGCGTAAAAGACATTCAACTGGCATTGTTTGCAGACGATGGCAGCTACGAGCTTCACGGTTTACCGAATGAATACGCTGGCATACGTCATACTTTTATTCCAGATATTAAGCCGGGGCAAAAATACGGTTACCTTGTCTCCCACAAGGACGAGCCACTGTTAATTTCTGATTCGTACGCAAAATCAATAGATAAAGCCCTCCACTATCATCCTCCCTACTCTCCAGCCAAAAGTTTCGATATGCCGAAGTGCGTCGTTATCGAAGATGATTTTGATTGGCAAAACACGGATCACCCGCGTATACCCAGAGAAGAGATGGTGTTGTTTGAGACGCACGTCAAAGGGATTACCCAACGCCACCCAGAGGTTGAGGACAAGCTGAGGGGGCGCTATTTAGGTCTTGCATCACCTGAAATGCTGGCCTTTTACAAACAGCAAAACATCAACACGCTGCAATTGCTACCTGTCGCAGCATGCATGCATGAGCCTCATCTACTAGAGATGGAAAAGGTCAATTATTGGGGATACAACCCTTATCTCTTTATGGTGCCCGATCCGCGCTACGCAGAACAAGACGCCGTTACGGAATTAAAAACAACAATTCGCGAATTGCATAAAAACGGCATTGAGGTGATTCTCGACGTGGTTTACAACCACACTGCTGAAGGTGGTGAAGGGCCTACAATTTTCAACCTGAAAGCCCTCGACTCCTGTTTTTACATCAAACATGGCAACCACTTCGCCAATTACACTGGCTGCGGAAATACAGTGGATCTCACCTACCAACCAGCCTTAAACCTTGTGATGGATACATTGCGCTACTGGGTTAGCGAATTTAAAGTCGATGGCTTCCGTTTTGACTTGGCTGCAACGTTAGGTCGACAGGGCGATGATTACAACCCAGAAGCCGCTTTCTTTAAAGCCGTTGCGCAAGACCCAATTTTGCGTGAAACCAAATTGATTGCCGAGCCTTGGGATATTGGTCCAAATGGCTACCAAGTGGGTAACTTTCCATTTGGTTGGAACGAATGTAATGACAAACTGCGTGATATTTCCCGCAGTTTTTGGCGCGGTGATCAAGGCTATTTAAAAGAGTTTGCCACTCGATTAATGGGCTCTCGTGACATTTACAGTGCAGCGAACTGGCCATACAAACTCACCGTAAATTACATCACCTATCACGATGGCTTCACACTGCAAGATTTAGTGTCTTACAAGCACAAACATAACGAAGCCAATAGCGAAGAAAATCGCGACGGTCACGGTGACAATCGTTCAGAAAACTACGGTGTTGAGGGCGAGACGGAAAATCTGATGATCATCGCCACGCGTGAGAAGCAAAAACGCAACCTTATTGCTAGCTTGCTGTTTGCCTTCGGTATCCCACACATTCTCACTGCTGATGTTCTGTCTCACACCCAAGGCGGTAACAATAATGCCTATTGCCAAGACAACGAAACCAGTTGGCTGAACTGGGAAGAGACAGAACGTAAGCAACATTTCAAAGCATGGATGTCACAAATGGTCGCCAACCGAAATCAATACATGGTGCCATTTATCCGAGCTTTCAGTGGCGAAAACCGCAATAACAACCGTATTTTCTGGCGCCGTACAGACGGTCGCTTAATGGAGCACGATGATTGGAACCGTTTAAGCTCTGTCGCACTTCACCTTGGTATCGGTAAAGAAGGGCAAGAACTGGTCTACCTCATCAACCAAACTAACGCCACAGCGCGCTTTAAGCTCCCTAATGAGCGAAAGCAAGAATGGGTGACGATCTGTGATACAAACGTACGTAATCTCAACCCAGGACATGCTGAAGGCGAAGTCTTGCTGTCACCCACCTCGATGGTGATTTTGC
Organism: Vibrio sp. 1731; assembly: GCF_033339955.1. NCBI lineage: Bacteria > Pseudomonadati > Pseudomonadota > Gammaproteobacteria > Vibrionales > Vibrionaceae > Vibrio > Vibrio sp. 1731. The sequence goes on from NZ_JAWOVO010000002.1 coordinate 179,044, forward strand.
ACTATCAACCAAACCAAAGCACACCAAAAGGTGAGCAAACGCATAGCTAAGTTATAAACGCTCCAAAAAAGGAAAGCCGATGCATCTCAGTGCTTCGGCTTTTTTGTTGGTTAGATGTGCCTAACTCATTATTCGCAAGGCGGCGCTAGGTGAATCAAAGCTAACCCACCCAGTGACGTCTCACGGTATTTCTTGTTCATGTCTTTGCCCGTTTGGTACATGGTTTCAATTACCTTATCCAACGAGATCAGACATTTACTATTACGCTTTAATGCCATGCGAGATGCATTGATCGCTTTCATTGCGCCCATTGCATTACGCTCAATACACGGTACTTGCACTAAGCCACCGATTGGGTCACAAGTCATCCCTAGTGAGTGCTCCATGGCAATCTCAGCCGCAATACAAATTTGCTCATTGCTGCCACCACGTAGCGCGGTCAAGCCAGCTGCCGCCATAGAAGAAGAAACACCGACTTCGCCCTGACAACCCACTTCGGCACCCGAGATAGACGCATTGGTTTTGTACAAAATGCCAATCGCACCGGACACAGCAAGGAAGTCTTTAAGCTGTTTAGTATCAAGCTCTTTGATGAAGCGATGGTAGTACATCAATACCGCAGGAATCACACCCGCCGCACCATTAGTTGGCGACGTTACGACTTGTCCACCAGCCGCGTTTTCTTCACTCACAGCAAAAGCAAACAGGTTAATCCAATCCATAATTTCCATTGGATCGTTTTCGATTGCTGCATTTGCTTCAAGCTTCTTCAACAAGTTTGGCGCACGGCGGGTCACGTTCAAGCCACCATCCAAGATACCTTCTGTCTCGAAACCGCGCTCCATGCAACGCGTCATCACACGCCAGATCTGTTCTGCGCGTTGATTGATGGCTTCCATATCCTGAAACGCTTGTTCGTTTTTCAGAATCATGCCGCCAAGGCTCATACCGTTATTCTCTGCCTGCGCCAACATTTCGTCCGCACTGGAGAATGGAAACTCAACTTCTACGGGAGCAGTCGCACTGCCATTTTGCAGTTCATCCGCCGTTGCGATGAAACCACCACCGATAGAGTAGTAAGTTTCAAACCCAACCTGATTGCCGTGCGCATCTAACGCAGTAATCGTCATTCCATTCTCATGCAGAGGAAGGTTCTCTTCATGGAACAACATGTCCGTTTTGTAGTTGAATTCGATTTCATGACGGCCATCGACAGACATCATGCCCTCTTCAATCGCCTTGCGCATCGCTTTATTCGCAGAAGCGATTTTGATGGTATCTGGTTTGTTACCCAACAGACCCAAAATGGTTGCACGGTCAGTATGGTGACCAATCCCCGTTAACGAGAGTGAACCGTATAAATCGACCTGAATACGAACCACTTTTGCCAAGTTCGATTCAATCAAACGAGTGAAGTGGTAACCCGCGATCATTGGACCATTGGTGTGAGAGCTAGAAGGACCCACACCAATCTTGTAAATATCAAAGATGGACAGCATAAACTTACCTATTACGACAATGCAGCATAAAGCCAATCAGGGAGAACCATACAAGCAGCGATGGTCGCCACGGCGAACACCAACAGCCCGTAATGGCTTGCGGTTGGCTTTGCAAAAAGATGTTTTTGATTATTGATAAAAATTTGTTGCTCGGCAGTCACAGCGCCCCAACGACGGCTCACTAACACACCAAACAAAAGGAAGACAAACGTACCAATTGGCGCGAACCACGGCCAAGCCACGTCGAGATACATGGCAGTAAACACCGCAATCACACTCATGATACTGCCAACGATCACGCCTTTCTCATTGGCTTTTGCCCAGAATAAGCCAAGCACGAATGACCCAAGACGGATACCAACAAAGATGGAAGTCAGGCTAGCAATGGTTTTGAGTACCGATTCATTCGATACCGCCAGAAGAGCTGGCACTACCACCATAGCCGCAGCGAGCAAACTCATCTTTCTTGCGACTTTTTCGTAGTGCTCATCATCGGCACTCTTGCGAACGAAACGCTTGTAGATATCAAACGTTGCGACGGTCGCCATTGAGTTGTAGGTTGAATCCAAGGTCGACATTGCGGCCGCCGCCAATGCGGAAATGATCAAACCAACCACAATTGGGTTAGTGTGGTTGAAGACGAAATCCAAAATCACTTCGTTGCTGTTTTCAAACGATTGATCTTGATAGAAAACACTCAGAAGGACACCGAGTACCGCAAAGAACAAGTACACGAAAAACGCACCGTAACCACACAACAGCATCGACTTCTGCGCCGTCTTTTCACACTTCGTCGCTAGCGTGCGTTGGATGATCAGTTGGTTGGTGCCATACACACTCAGATGCAAAAAGCTCACTGCAACCACGCCTGCCCAGAGTGTGGTATCCACGCCTAAATCAAAGTCTAAGTTGATGATATTCAGGTGATCACGAGAAAGGTAATCTGCCGCATTAATCTCTGTCACTAACATAGCAAAGATGGCGATGCTGCCTGCTACCAATACTGCAGATTGCAACATATCGGTCCAGATCACCGTGGAAATCCCGCCCGCATAGGTATAGCAAGCGGTGAAAATACTAATGTAGATGATGGCTTCAGAAATACTGATGGGCAGAACTTGCACTAAGATCAGCGCCACGGCATACAGAATCACACCCGCAGAAATGCATTGAACCACAATGAACACAATCGAGTTGATGGTTCTTGCATACACCCCAAAGCGGTGCTCAAGGTATTCATAAATCGAAGTCAGACCCAGCTTATAAAAGACAGGTACAAAGAAGATAACAGTGAAAAAGATAACGATGGGATAGTTAAGGTGAATACTCATCGCTTCCATGCCAGAGCTATAAACCCAACCAGGCATCCCTACAAACGTCATCGCACTAATGTAAGTCGCAAGTATCGAAACACCCGCCGTAAACCAGCCAAATTGCTTTCCACCCGTAGAAAAGTCGCCACCATTGCTGTAGCGCTTATTCACTAAATAGCTGATTAATATGGTGATTAGCACGTATAACGCAATCACCACAAAACTTGAGTACGTAACCATTTCAGGGTTTCCATAATTCTGGGTGCTAATTATTTGTGCTTGGATATTACTTTAAAAAAGCATATCTAAACGATAATCCCGCCATAACTGTGACTATAATCACCAATATAGACGGTTATATATTCAAAAATGCCAAAAAGACCGATTTAATGAGACTCCCATCACTAAAAACCACTAATTGGGTACGCATTCATTTTAAAATTGATATTGATCACGGATCTAATGACCTTAAAAAAACTATGATTCACCACGACACGAAATCGAAGATGATCCCAATAAGATCGTGTTCTTTAAGTTTGAATAGCAACAAATCCTAAGTGAAATAGAGGTTTATCGGTCATGAATGCCAAAAGACACATGAGCGAAGTTCCTATGATTCAAAGGGTAGCTGCCTATCTAGCGATACTGGTTGGTTACTTTTTCTATTGTTATAACTTTGTAATTATTGACTACGTACGCCCATACATCGTTGAAGCGTATGATGGTATTAGCCTGTCAGACACTGCCCAGTTCTATACATGGCAGTCGGTTGGTGCACTTATCGGTGCATTGAGCTGTGCTTGGTTCGCAACAAAATTTGGTAAGAAATCCACTCTTATTACCATCACAGCCCTAAACGGTGGCGCAACAATCATCAATATGATGTTCACCGACTACACAACATGGGCAGCAATGCGTTTCATCATTGGTTTGTCACTGGGTGGTTACTTCACCGTGGCAGTAAGCCTAATGATCGGCCTATTTACGCCAACGGTACGTGGTAAGTTGACGGCATTCGCGTCTTCTATGTTCTCTGTAGCACTGATGGTAATGGGTGCGTATGCAGCATTTATTGCAAGCATTGATGCACCATGGGAAAGCCTAATGCTTGTTGGTGGTATCCCACCATTGGCAGCCGCTGTTGTCATGATCTTTGTACTACCTAGCGACAGCAAAGTGATCGCTTACGGTGAAGAAGAGCAAGCAAAAGCAGAAGAATCAAATGCACCAGCGAAAAAAGGCTCTTGGGGCGAAATGCTAAGCAAGCCTTACCGTAAGATCACACTAACGTGTCTATTACTGGCTGGCCTTAATTTCTACGGTTTCCAATTCTTTGGTGGCTTCGTAACCACTTACCTACGTGATGTACGTATGTTCGACGGTGCAACCATCGGTCTCATCTTCTCTATCTCAGCATTTGGTTCACTGTTTGGTGCGTGGTTCTGGGGTTGGGTAGCTGACAAATTCGGTCGTAAGGTGAACGCATTTGGCTTCATCCTAGCGGGCATCATGGTTTCAATCTTCTTTGTTGCACCTGGCGACATGGTGATTGGCGGCCTAAACATGCTGGCTCTACTTGGTCTGATTTACAACTTCGGTCTGTCTTCTTCAGCGGTATGGGGTGGTTACTTCTCAGAACTGTTCCCAGCACACCTACGTAGCTACGGCGCGGCGCTATTCCACGGCGGTCGTATCCTCGGTATGTGGGCACCAATGGTACTTATCTTCATCCAAGAACGTACCGACCTACAAACCGCAATGTGGGGTTCACCAATCGTATGGATCCTTGCTGGTCTTCTATGGCTATCACTGCCAGAGACACTAAAAGGCGGCGTGTTCGATAAGAGCAAAAAAGCCGAAGCAGCAAAAGCGTAACTGAATTTCAAAAACTCCGGCTGGCTCCCCGGCCGGATGAAAAAACTTAATTTCGAGTCCTGTTCCCAAAGCCGACTCGACAGCAAATAAGAGAGTTTATTATGTCTAAATATCAAGAAGCGAAACGCGTTGTACGTGAATACTTCAGCGCAATGGAAAACGCAACTCACAAGAACGTGGCAGAAGTACTAAAAGCACACACTTCAGAAGATTACCTATGGCGTGGTGTTTACCCATTCCGTGAGCAACAAGGCGCTCAAGCAGCGGCTGACGTTTTCTGGGCTCCTTTGATGAAATCAATGACTCGCATGCAGCGTCGTCAAGACATCTTCATCGGTGGTGAGAACGAAGTAACATCAGGTGAAATCTGGGTAATGAGCATGGGTCACTTCATGGGTCTATTCGACGCTGAATACCTAGGCATGCGCCCAACTGGCAAAATCATGAACATCCGTTACGCAGAATTTAACTGTGTTGAAAACGGCAAGATCACTAAGACTGGCCTATTCCTAGACCTTCTAGGTGCAATGGACCAAGCGGGTTGTTACCCACTGCCACCATCAACAGGTAAGCACTTCGTATACCCTGGTCCTCGTAACCACGATGGTCTACTGTTCGAAGACGCAGCACCAGAAGAAGGCGTAGCAACACTAGCACTAGTGAACAAGATGGTTGATGACCTATCTGCACTAAACGACAGCGGCGCTATGGGTTGCCCACCAGAAGTTCTTGAGAAGAGCTGGTCTAAAGACATGATCTGGTACGGTCCATGTGGTATCGGTGCGTCTTATACAATCCCTCGTTACCAACAGCAGCACCAATTGCCGTTCCGTAACAACCTAAAAGACAAGAAGTTTAACGGCCACGTATGTCGTTTCGCAGAAGGTAACTTCTCTTGTTTCTTCGGCTGGCCAAACCTATCTAACACGCCTATCGGTGGTTTCCTAGGTATGACAGGTGGTGAAGTACGTGCAGACATGCAAGTGGTTGACGTTTACTACCGTGACGGCGACAAGCTATCTGAGAACTGGGTACTGATCGACCTTCCTTACTGGCTAAAACAGCAAGGTCTAGACGTGTTCGAGCGTACTCAACAGATCCTAAACCCTTCTCTATAAGAAGTCCTAGGGGCGGATTGTCAACCCGCCTTTATGTTGCCTGAATCCCCTCTCGGTTCAGGCGACATGCTCCCAACTCGTGCCTCAAGGATGGGGCACAACCTCAAGATAGAACCCTTATTCAAAACGGGCATGAACGCACGGTGGCTTTCTGCGCCCTGAATAATGAGATTGATGATGAAAAAGTCGACCCTTTCTGCAGTGATTTTAGCAGCGCTTACTTCTAGCTCAGCCTTTGCTGCACACACTTTTGTTAATGACGCTGGCGACAGCCTAACCATCGATGGCCGTTTCGATCTTCGCTACCAAGACCGTGGCGGTGATGACAACGGCGAATGGAACAGCGGCAGCTCACGTTTCGGTTTGAAAGGCCAAATGGGTCTGGATAACGGCTGGACTGGTTTCGGTCACGCGGAATGGGGCTACAACTCTGGCGCGAACGGCGACAACATTTACGACCGCTTGCTATACGCAGGTGTTGATCACGAAAAATACGGCAAGATTGCTGCGGGTACTAAACAGTGGTCTACCTTCTACGACGTAGCATGGTACACCGATTTAGGTCGTGTATTCGGTACTCGTGGCTCAGGTGTTTACAACCTAGCTGACTGGGGTATCGCATCCGGTGCTGGTCGTGCGGAAAACTCAATTACGTACCGTAATTCAATTAATGAAAAAGTGAGCTACGGCTTTACTTACCAGACCACGCGTGAAGATGTTGCTCTAGCAAGCAATGCGACAGCCTCACTGAAAAACGGCATGGGTGCTTCGATCACTTACAAACCCGTTGATGGCGTAACACTGGGTGCGGCTTACCATCAAAATGAAGTTGCGGATCTAGACGCAAGCGTGGTTGGCGTAGAAAACGGCGACAACATGCGCATCATGCTATTGGGCGCAAACTACAGCAACGGTGGCTTCTACGCAGGTGCGACTTTCCACGTTGGCGAAAACTGGGAAGCAGTGAGCCAAGGCGGTACGGACGTAATGTTCGATACCCTAGGTGGCGAAATCTACACTTACTACCACTTCGACAACGGCTTGCGCCCAACGTTGAACTACAACTACATGGAGGATAGTGGTGACGAGACACAAGGTTACGAGCGTAACTTGCTGATCCCTGGTCTTGAATACCACTTCCAGAAGAACAAATTCCTAGTTTGGACTGAATACCAGTTCGACCTAGGTAAAGATCAGTACGATGGCAGCAAATTCGAAAACCGTGATGATCAATTCGCGGCAGGTATTCGCTACTACTTCTGATAATACTCATCGCTCACCACCTATACCCAAGTAACCTTAAGGTGGTGAGTGATGAAGTTCTTATCAACACTAAGCAAAGTTATCTTGAAGCCAAGTAGCCATCACTTCACTAATAATTAAAGGCTGCTCAAGCGTAGATAGATGCCCACACTCAGGGATAACATGAAGAGTGACGTTTGGGATGCATCTCTCCATGAACAGATGATTGTCTAGCGGACAAAGCTTATCTTCTTTACCTGTTATCACCAACGTAGGAGCTTGAATGTCCGCCAATAAAGGTCGAGCATCCGGGCGAGTTGCTAACGCTTTAGCATGTGCTTCAAATGCCTCCAAACCTACATTAACCGCCATGCCTTCGATACGCTCAGTTAACGCTTTGTCTTGCAAACGGCTTGGATGAATCAGCACAGGCATCAGAGTGTCAGCCGTAATGCGTTCAAACTCACCACTTAACGCACGGCTAACCAGTGCATCACGCTTTTGTGTCACCTCTGGCTTTTCATCTGCTGCATTGGTATCCATGAGGATCAAGCCTTTGACTCTGTTTGGCGCTTGACGGTACACCTCAAAGGCAAGAATCCCACCCATTGATAAGCCACCCAAGACAAACTCCTGCGGTGCGTCTTGCAACACTCTCTGCGCCAGCTGTTCCATTGACGGCAATGAAGCCAGCGTCGGGCATGAAGGCTCAACCCAACTTGGCAACGCTCGGTTGATATCCTCAAACAATGTGCCATCACAAAGTAGTCCGGGTAGCCAAACTAACGAGGTGGGTTGCGTCATTTTATTCTCCTGCAAGCGGCTTTGGTTGATCAGAGCCAAGAATGCAATACGTCAAACTATTACCCCGCAAGTTCGTCAGTGAATAAGACGCACCTTCTGGAACATTCAGCACATCACCGCGCGTTAAAACAACACTCGCTTGTTCGCCTTGATGCGTGAGGACCACTTCAGTATCGCCATCAAAGTTGATAAGCACTTGTTTTTCTTCTCGGCAGTGTTGAGGAATCGAGCCACCTTCAGAAAGCTCATAAGCCATGATGCTCACTTCATCTTCACTCTTTACTTGGAAGTCATAACTCGCCAAAGGATGACCCGTTAAGGCGTATTGTTTCACGTTGCTTCCGCCGAAATCGCCTTTGATTTCACGATAATCTTTTTGCAGAGCGACAAATGGCATCATCTCTTCTGCGGTGTAGGTATCGAAGGTCGCGAGCTCTTCTTCGGTAAGCAGCGGCATCAATTCTGATTCTTGTGGCACCGGGTCGCCATTAATGGTGTCCACGAGTGTGCCATCGGCTTTGAGGTATAAACCATAACCTTGACTGTCTTTAATAACGTTTGGATGCCAAATAACGCCGCCACCTGAATCGTCGCCGCCAAGTACCGAGAACATAAAGCCGTAATCGCGGCCAACCACTTCAAATCCACGGAAGAGATTGGTTGGAATCGAGATGACGTCACCGTGAGACAACACCGCCTCATGCTCTCCATCGTTCCCCCAATAAAAACGGAACTGACCTTTGAACACCAAGAAAAGCTCGGCGGTACGATGAGAGTGCAACGAATTTTTGATGCCCGGCGGTTGGCCTGCGGCACCAATGTTAAAGCCCGCCGTATCGCGAATATGAACATGCTGACGACTGCTTTCTGCCACCCCAGCACCGATAATGCAGAAGTTATCTTTCAGATCACTGCCTGGCGTGCGCGCATCAATAAACGCACTCGTACCCGGAATCAGTTCCATGTAGCGGACCAGATTATTATTCATTTTAGATTGTAGAGTCATTGTAAATCCTTGTTGTCCTTGTTTGGACCTAGCCTTTGAATTGTTAGTTACAAGCCTAAAGTTAGTTACAGACCGAAAGTGTGTTACAGACCTAAAGGTCGCCCACCATCAACCGCGATGGTATTGCCTGTCGAGAAGGTAAGAAGATCTGCCACGGCGTACACGGCTTGAGCGACTTCTTCATCATTGGCTAAACGCTTAAGCGGTGTGGATTGTTCTTGTTGATTACGCCATGCGTCATCCAAGCCTTTGACAAACTCAGTGTCGACAAGCCCTGGAGCAACAGCCAGAACTCGAACCTCGGGAGACAGAGCGCGAGCTAAAGAACGGGTCATGTTCTCCGCGGCAGATTTACTTGCACAGTAAGCAATGTTGCTCCCCATCGCAGTCTGTGCCGCGATAGAAGTAATGTTCACCACACAACCATTGGCTTGCTTAAGCCAAGGCTCAAACGCTCGAACCATGGCAAAAGGCGCACGGACGTTCACTTGGAAAATTTGGTCAAACAGCTGGTCATCTAAACTTTGCAAATCAGAGTGCGCGACGAATTTCGTCATCCCCGCACAGTTGACCAACAAATCCAGCTTGTCGCTTATTTCACTGACTTGATGTTTAAGCTGTTCAATCGCACTAGAATCTGCCACGTTCAATTTGAATGCTAGATGCTCGTTACGTGGCAGAGAGGAAAGCACATCCTCGGCCGCTTTCTGATTACTGTTGTAAGTCAGAATTACGCGATATCCCGATTCAGCTAGCTTGCGACAAATGGCGGCACCCAGTCCGCCACTGCCGCCTGTGACTAAGGCAAGTTTCGACATATTACGCCTCTTCCACTTTGCCTTTGTAACGGCGCACACGAATATCCGCTTGCTCTTTGTGGCCAGCAAAACCTTCGAGTGCACACAAGCGAGAGCAATACTCACCGACTTTGAGGGACGCAGCTTCCGTTACACGCTGGTAAGTACAGGTCTTGATAAATTTACCTACCCAAAGACCACCGGTGTATCGCGCCGCTTTCTTCGTTGGCAGTGTATGGTTGGTACCAATACATTTGTCGCCGTAAGAAACGTTGGTTTCACGACCTAGGAACAAGGCACCGTAGTTGGTCATATTATCTAGGAAGTATTTAGGATCTTCTGTCATCACTTGCACATGTTCAGATGCAATATCGTCTGCCACTTCCACCATTTCTTCGTAGCTATCACACACAATCACTTGTCCGTAATCTGCCCACGCTTTACCCGCGACTTCAGCCGTTGGAAGAATGGTTAACTGACGTTCAATTTCTTTGATGGTTTCTTGCGCAAATGTTTCGCTATTGGTCAACAATACAGCGGGAGAGTTGTAACCATGCTCAGCCTGACCAAGCAAGTCTGCCGCTGCCAATTCCGGGTCACAGCCTTTCTCATCAGCAATGACCAAGGTTTCCGTTGGCCCTGCAAACAAATCGATACCAACGCGACCAAACAACTGACGTTTTGCCTCTGCCACAAATGCGTTACCCGGCCCTACAATCATATCGACTGGCGCAATAGTCTCTGTACCAAGAGCCATTGCACCTACCGCCTGAACACCACCGAAGCAGTAGATTTCATCCGCACCCGCCATTGCCATCGCAGCGACAATCGCGACGTTCGGCTGGCCGTTAAACGGAGGCGCACAAGCAATAACACGTTTTACGCCCGCGACTTTCGCCGTCAGTACACTCATGTGAGCGGATGCAACCAATGGGTATTTTCCACCAGGGATGTAACAACCCACGCTGTTTACTGGAATATTTTTATGCCCCAGTACCACACCAGGCATGGTTTCTACTTCGACGTCTTTCATTGAGTCACGTTGAATTTGAGCAAAGTTTCGAACTTGTTGCTGAGCGAACTCGATATCATGACGAGTCGATTCATCAAGCGCATCCACACAGGCTTGGATTTGCTCTTCTGACAGGCGGAATTGCTCCGGCGACCAGTTATCAAACTTTTCAGACAACTCACGTACAGCGCTATCACCTTTCGATTCAATATCAGCAAGAATGTTTTCAACAATCTGACGCACTTTTGCGTCGTTTGATGCTGATGCTTCTTCAGTGATTCCTTTTTTTAAAATGCGTGCCATTGGGTTTCTCCTTGAACATTGAGGCTGACGAACGGTTATTTTTATGCTTTTGGATACGAATGCAAAATCAGATTAAACACTTAATTAACATTTGACAAGTTAAGTCAACAAACCACAAAAACAATCCTTAAGCCTTTGCATTTATTAGTTTAAACAAATAAAAGCAAGTAATAAGGACCTTAATTTAGTTTAATTTTTAATCAAAAATGAGTTTTAGATCACATCATTTTTACTCATCATTTACATTTCTACATGTTAGTTTTTGCATACCTTTGCAAAGGAGAGAATCATGAGCAATTTTAAACAACGTCTGAATCAAGAAACGATATTAGGTACATTTGTTAAAACCCCTCACCCTCACATTATCGAAGTATTGGCACTGGCAGAGTTGCCTTTTGTGGTACTGGATGCAGAGCACGCACCTTTCGATCGCTCCTCGCTTGATCTGTGCATCATGGCGGCCAGAGCGAATGACCTCGCGTGCGTGGTACGAGTACAAGACAGCGCCCCTTCAACCATTTTGAACGCGCTTGACTGTGGCGCGGCGGGTGTACAAATTCCCCATGTTTGTACTGCTGAGCAAGCGACGCAACTGGCGAAAATCTGCCATTACGGAGAAGGTGGCCGAGGGTATGCTGGTTCCAGTCGAGCAGCGCAATACGCCACTAAGCCCATGGTTGAACACTTAAAAGACAGCCGTGCGAATACGATTGTCATTGCACAAATTGAAGACCCTCAAGGGGTTGAAAATGTTGAAGCGATTGCCAATGTTGAAGGAATTGATGCGTTCTTCATTGGCCAAGTTGATCTCACTGTCGCTTATGGTGCTGATAGCGTTCATGATGAGAAAGTCGCACAAGCAAGTATGCGAGTAATCGAAGCGGCCAGAGCCGCCAATAAACCTGTTGGCATGTTTGTCGCGACGGCTCAACAAGCTCGGGAATGGCGTGAACTCGGCGTTAGCTTCTTTTGTGTTGGCTCTGAACACAAAATGATCATTGATGGCTTCAAGCAAGAGAGAAATGTGATGAATTCTTGAGTTTTCTCTGATATTTACGCCTTATCAATGTAATGCTCTAGACACAGAAATCCCCTAGCCCATACACTCAGCACGTATGAGAAGGTTCAATGGCCTTAAATAAGGAGTATCACCATTAAAGCGAAAGTAACTTCGATCGACGTCGCGAAGATGCTCGGCGTCTCTCAATCGACGGTATCTAGAGCATTCAGCCCGACTGCGAGTATTAGCGAGAAGAAACGCAAAATGGTGATGGATGCCGCAGCTAAGCTCGGATACACACCGAATGCCATCGCCCGAGGTCTGATTTCGAATCGTTCAGGCTTAGTGGCGATTGCGTTAGATAGCGAATCAAACCCAATGTACGACATGCAATCTCGTGCTTTGGCTGTCGAAATTCAAAAGCGAGGCGGACAAGTTGTGCTTTGCCCTATCGACAAGGACGACCTCGATCTCGCCATTTCACGCGCCATTGAATACCAAGTGGACGGACTCGTTATCGCCACCAGCCGTTTAACCTCACGCGCGTTTGCCCAATGCGAAAAGTTTGGCGTTCATTTAAGCTTGATCAACCGCTACGCCGAGGGTATTAATGCCAATAGCTCTGGTATTGATAACCGATTGGCGGGCCAACAAGCAGCCGAGTATTTAACGCAGAAAGGCGCAAAACAGTGTGCTTACATCAGTGGCGATGCTGGCTCCATGACCAGTGAAGAGCGTTGGCTGGGTTTCTCTTCAAAATTGCAAGAACTCGGCTCCCCGTCACCAACCTTTATCCAAGCCAAGTACAGCTTTGAAGCAGGCTTAGAAGCGGCGAAAGCGATCTTGTCGCACACTAGCAAACCCGATGCAATTTTTTGTGCAAACGACATCCTCGCCATGGGTGTGATGGATGGCTTGCGACAAGCCGGAGCAAAGATCCCCCAAGACTTCTCTGTGATGGGTGTAGATAACATTCCGATGTCTGCATGGCCGAGCTATGATTTGACCACCATTGCTCAACCAGTCGACAAAATTGTTAAACGAGCGGTTGAAGATTTGATGAATCGAATCAACGGCAACCTGGATGCAACTGGCGAATACCTTTTCGAGCAAGGCACCTTGATCGAACGTAGTAGCACCATTTAATAAATCCATTTTTATTCATTCTTCATAAACAAAATGCCTTGCTTTCGAGTAAGGCATTTTCTGTGATCACGATTAAATTTTCACCAATCGTTATTTAATTCCTCATCAATTCATCAATCTTGTTATTGACTTGTTACTTTAATGTTTTATTTTGGATTCGTATGCAAAATGGATATGAATTGCTCAACTAATTTATAAAAACATAAAAAGTTGTGTGACTTGCCGACGAATGCCCATGGCAGGTCATACCAGAAACAAGGAAGAACGATGAAGAAAGCAATCCTTACTTCACTTACCGCACTGGGGCTTGCATTTATCAGTATGAATACGTTTGCAACCAGTGTTATTCGTCTTGCTCATGACAGTCAAGAAACCTCTCCCGTACACAAAGCAATGCTCTATTTCGAACAAGAAGTGGAAGCTCGCTCAAACGGTGAGATAGAAGTTGAAATCTATCCGGCAAGACAACTAGGCGATGTGCGTGAGACGACTGAACTCGTACAGCAAGGCAACTTACAAATGACGTTTGGTGCGTCAGTTTTACTCTCTCCCTACGTCCCAGAGTTTAACGTGCTCGACGTGTTCTACCTTTTTGATAGCGAAGAGCAAGCACACAAAGCGCTCGACAGTGAGAAGATCGGACAACCATTGTTGAATGCTATGGAATCAAAAGGCTTTCATGGACTTGGCTTTATGGAGGTCGGCTTTCGTAGCGTGACCAACAACAAACAGCCAATTGATAGTATTGAGGACCTGAAAGGGCTAAAGATTCGCTCGGCATCTAACCCCACTCAAATAAGCGCGTGGAAATCTATTGGTACTGCGCCAACACCTCTGTCTTGGGGAGAAATTTTCACCTCGTTACAACAAGGCCTGATTAACGCTCAAGAAAGTGCTATCTACTCTATTTATGCCGAACGTTTTTACGAGGCACAAAAGTACCTCTCTTTAACTAACCATATATACACCAACTACGTGTTGTTCATGAACAAATCGTTTTGGGATTCACTGCCTGCAGAGCAACAGGCGCTGATCAGTGAAGTAAGCAAAGAAACCATCGCTAAGCAGCGCGAGCTCGCCGCTAAGCAAAATCAAGAAGTGATCAAAGATCTCGAAGCGAAAGGCATGACGGTTAACATCGTCCCAGACGAGGTACGCAGCGTCATGAAAGAGAAAATGAATGCGGCCGTGTACCAGGACTTGCGCAGTAAAACGGGTAAAGACTTGTTTGACAACGTGATGGCCGAGATAGAACGCCTATAACTCCCACTCTTTTGCACGATCTGGCAACAGGTCGTGCTTTCTCGTTTTGGAGGTGAACATGAAGTGGTTTCGCTTACTAAACAAATACCTAGAACCAACCCTTATCGTTATCGCGATCTCAACGATGACAACTTTACTGTGCTTGCAAATCGCCCTACGCTTGTTCGATGCAACGATCGCGTGGGCTGAAGAGCTGGCTCGTTATTTATTCGTATGGGCGATGTACCTGAGCATCAGCTACTGTATCCGAGATGATCGACACATCCGCATTCGTGTGTTCATCGATAAACTTCCGGGCAATTGGACGCAATTCAGTTTGATTGTCTCTGATCTTATCTACCTTGCCTTTAGTGCAACTGTCGCCTGGTTTGGATTTAAGGTTATAAACCGCAGCCTGCAACTCGGTCAGATTGCACCCGCAATGGAAATTCCTATTGCGTGTTTGTATGCCTCTGTTTTAGTTTGCGCACTATTAAGCTGCGCGCGCCTAGTGACAAGCATTTATCAACGTGTGAACGCGTGCTCCACCAGCAATGAACGAGTTCGCTTTTCTCGCCAACGCTATCGCCATATCAAAGCAAAGTATCGTACTTCTAACCGACTATTGGAGTTTAACGCATGACGTCTGCACTTTTGTTTGGCAGCTTTGGTCTGCTTCTGCTCATTGGCGTTCCGGTCGGTATTGCTCTGGCGGCAGCCAGTATGGTCGCGATACTCAGTCTGCCGTTTCTTAACATCGAGTTTTTAGTCCAAGGAATGGTAACAGGGCTCGACTCTTTCCCTCTCCTCGCCGTCGTTCTATTTACCTTGGCAGGTAACCTTATGAGCCAAGGAGGGATCTCAAAACGATTATTACACGTGGCGGAGGTCTTCTTTGGCCACTTTACTGGTGGGCTTGGCATCGTCGCCATTGTGGCGTGCATGTTCTTCGCTTCCATCTCTGGTACGGGGTCTGCCACTGTTGCCGCTATCGGCCTGACGATGATTCCATCTATGGTGAAGAAAGGCTACGACCGCAGCTTTGCCGGTGCCTTGATAGCCTCTTCCGGCGGAATTGGGGTCATTATTCCACCCTCTGTGGTGATGATCGTCTACGCGATCACAGCTGAAGTCTCGGTAACTAAAATGTTCATGGCAGGCATCATTCCTGGCTTGGTCGTCGGTATGGTATTGATCGGCTATTGTCTAATTGTCTCAAAAATGCGGGGCTACACAGGTAACGAACGCAAAGCCACTTGGTCAGAGCGTCTTGATGCACTAAAAGAAGCCAGTTGGGCAATGCTACTACCCGTAATCATTCTCGGCGGTATCTATTCCGGTATCTTCACGCCTACCGAATCCGCAGCGATTGGCGTGCTCTATGGCTTATTCTTTGGCATGTTTGTTTATAAAGAGCTCAAACCAGCGCAAGTTGTGAAAATCATTCTAGAGTCGTCACTGTTAGTTGGCGCAGTGCTCGTCATTGTGGGTGCGTCCGTGACGTTTGGCCGCATATTGACGCTAGAGCGTCTGCCGACTGAGATCGCTCAGTTCATTCTATCGATTACCGAAAACAAACTTCTGATACTGCTTTGCATCAATGTCCTGTTGTTGCTCGTCGGTACCTTTATGGAAACGCTGGCAGCGATTGTTATTCTCACACCAATTCTGTTACCCATTACGTCAGCACTCGGCATGGACCCAGTTCATTTTGGTATCGTGATGATCGTGAACTTAGCCATTGGCTTTGTTACGCCTCCTCTGGGTGCCAACCTGTTTATGGCAAGTCAGGTAGGCAAAGTACCGATAGAGTCGCTCTCTAAAGCCATCATGGGTTGGATTGGTGCAATGATAGTGGCCTTGATGTTGATTACCTTCATCCCTGCCATCTCGCTATCGTTACCTGCGCTTTTATCCTGATCGTTGCACTCATAGAGCGCTTATGACTGTTATAGCCACTAGATAAACACCTTTCTAGTGGCTTATTCGTTATCTACTTCCGATTTAATAAAAAAGCCTTTAAGCATTCGTATGCAAAAGGAAAATTTGAAAGATATAAGGATAATTGACACCAAAATAGCTGAATATTAGCGATAAAGTCTATTTGGGTGCCTTGATCTGCATGATTATCAGTTTTGGCTTAATCATTTGTTTCCATTCAAACAGATCAAAATAAATTAAGCGATTAAAAAACAATAAGATATTATGAAATTCATACAAAAAACTTTGACCTCCTTTCTTATTAACACGTCTCGATAAGAGATAGCTTCCATCTCTCCTGTACTTTTTTAGTTTATTTTCCGCTCAATTGTTAAAAACCTGATCATCAGCACGCTATTTAAACAATCGAAAAACAATCCGTTGACAAAATGGCAACATGATATATTTTGAATACGTAATCAAAACATAATTCAAACATAATTATTCAATTACGGAGGTGATTTATGGCCATGGTTGGCTTCGATGAAAAGTGGCGTGATTTTCCCGACTACATTCTTGGTATCACAAAAGAGATTTGGGAAGACCGAGGTTTAAACACCTTAGAACACTACTACTCTCCCGACATTGTTGTGCGTACTCCACTCTCTATCGTTCAAGGAAACGAAGGGGTGATCAGTGCAACAATGGCGACACTGGCCGAGTTTCCCGATCGCACGCTATATGGCGAAGACGTCATTTGGTCAGGCACCCCGGAACAAGGCATGCTTTCTTCTCATCGAATCATCTCTACTGCAACACACAGTGGCAACGGCTTCTACGGGCAAGCCTCGAACCGCAAACTTCGTTTCCGTATTATCGCAGATTGCCACGCTATCAATAACCAAATCAATGACGAATGGTTGGTTCGCGATCAAGCCGATATCGCGAAGCAACTGGGCATGACGTCAGAAGAGTTTGCACGCCAACAAATCGAATTTGAAGGTGGCGTGGAATCAAGCCCATTTCCGTTCACACCTGAAGTCGACATTCCTGGACCTTATTTGGGCGTAGGCAACGACAACGAATATGGTCAGCGCTATGAAGCAATTCTCAGAAGCCTTATGAATGCCGAGTTCTCTATAGTACCGAAAGAGTACGACCGCGCTTGCATCGGCGAATACACTGGCGGTCAAAATGCCCTATCACACTCGGAAGTCGATCATTTTTGGATGGCACTTCGTGCGTCTTTCCCAAATGCTCAATTTACCGTTCACCATCGTATTGGCCGAGATGACGACATGATGTCACCACGCGCTGCAATTCGATGGTCTTTGCACGGTAAGCATGAGGGATATGGGATGTTTGGTAAGCCTTCAGGAAAAGAGGTTTACATCATGGGGATCAGCCACGCTGAGTTTGGCCCTTGGGGTCTTCGTCGCGAATTCACTTTGTTTGACGAGACCGCAATCTGGAAGCAAATCCTGCTACAGCAAGGCTAACGGCTGACTAAACACTATTTATTAAAATCACAGACAGTAAGGAAGCAACATGTCACTCAACATCATCGAACAGTTCTACCAGAACTACTTCAAAGCCGCAGACATCGAGCAAAAACAGGCCGCTCTGCAAGCTTTGAACCCTGACGTAAAATGGTGCGTGGCGCACCCTGTGAACGATCTTAATGGCCCAGATGCAACCCACGAATCTTTCCTCTCACCACTTGTTAATGCTTTGCCTGACGCCGAGCGCCGACCAATAATTGTGATGCACGGCGAATACGAAGGCCGCACTTGGTACAACTCTACCGGCTACTTTATCGGTACATTTGAACAACCACTATTTGGCATACCAGCAACAGGGAAAACACTCTACTTACGTTACACCGAAATGGTGTGTGTGGAGAACGACCAAATCATCGAATCTTACATGATCCCAGACTTCATCGACGCGATGAATCAAGCAGGCTGCAACCCTCTTCGTAAAAGCTTAGGTCACGATGGCTTGGTTCCTTCTCCTGCAACTTCTAACGGTATTCAACAATCTGTTGTGTCTTTGGAAGAAAGTGAAAAGAGCGCCCAGCTGGTTGAAGATATGCTGTCTTGCTTGGGTCGTTTTGATGGCAAAGATCTTTTCTCGATGGATTTAGAAAACTACTGGCACAATGACTTCATGTGGTACGGCCCTGCTGGTATTGGCACTACGCGCGGTATCAAAGGTTTCCGTAACCACCATCAAGCGCCATTTGTGTTTGCGTTCCCAGATCGAAGTGTCGATATTGAGGTCAATTTTTTGGCCAAAAATGACTACGTATCCACAGGTGGTTGGCCACATATGCATGGTACTCACACTGGTTACAGTGGCTGGCTCGGTCTTGCCCCAACCGGAAAACACATCGAACTTCGCGTTATGGACATTTGGCGACGCGAAGGCGATTTACTGAAGGAAAACTGGGTGGCGATCGACATCGTTCATATCCTGCTGCAACTTGGCTATGACGTGTTTGCACAAATGAAAGAACAGTTAGAAGGACCTAATTATGCATGAGTTTGGCGCACTTAACTGGAGCATCCTTGGGGGATACATCGCCCTCACGCTAGTACTGGGGGCGGTAATTGGAAAGCGAGTCACTTCAGCTAGCCAATTCGCCTTGGGTGATAAGAGCATCCCTTGGTGGGCGATCGGTATTTCTGTCGTTTGTACTTACGTGAGTGCCATGTCGTTCCTTGGCGGGCCAGCTTGGTCTTACAAAGAAGGCCTGTCGGTTATCGCGATTCACCTCAATTATCCGCTGGTGATCTTCTTCATCGTGGCTGTATTTATGCCATTTTTCTACAACAATGGTTTAACCTCTATCTACGAGTATCAAGAACGACGCTTCGGTAAGGCTTCACGACTGACTTTGTCGTTTATCTTCCTTATCAAACAAGCATTGAGCTCGGCAGCCGTACTCTACGCGACAGCAATGATTTTGGAGTTCATTACTGGTATCGACGTGATGTACTGCATCATGATCGTCACTGCAATCGCCCTTATCTACACCGTAATGGGCGGTATCGCGGCTGTCATTTGGACCGATGTGATTCAAGCAGTGATCTTGTTTATTGGCGCGTTCATCATCATTGAAGCCGTTTGGAATGGTATGCCTGCTCCAATGACGGAGGTCATGGCAGAACTCAAAGCGAAAGGAATGACCGATGCCCTACAAACAAGTTTTGACCTAAGCCAAGTAACCACTGTATGGGCCGGCGTTATCGCAATGACGATGTTCCACACCACCGTGTATGGCGGTAACCAGATGATGGTACAACGTTGTATGGCCGCTAAAAACATGGGCGATGCGAAAAAGGCAATGTTGATGATGGGCTACGTGGCCTTCTTTATTTACTTTGTCTTTATCTTGCTTGGCGTCCTATTCAACGCTTATTACGACGGTAAAGAGTTTGAAAACGGCAATACCATCATTCTTCATTATGCGAGTGAATATGGAATGCCAGGCTTGATGGGCATCATTGCCGCTGCGATTCTGGCGGCAAGTATGTCGAGTCTCGATTCCGCATTTAACTCAATGGCGACCGTTTCTGTGGCTGACTTTTACAAACGCTTCTACAAGCAAAACGAGTCGGAAGAGCATTACTTAAAGGTATCGCGTTTCTTCACGGTAGCGTGGGCGATTTTGGTCATCATTCCAGCGATCATGTTTGCCACCAGCACAGGCTCGGTACTGGAAGTGCTGAGTAAGGCAGGCTCTTACTTTGTCGGTGCGAGCTTCTGTATGTTCGTCCTTGGTTTCTACTCAAAACACATTACGGAAAAAGGCTTGTTAATTGGCGTTGCTGCTAGCTTCTTGGTGATTTGGTATGTAGCCGTTGCGACCGATATTGCGTGGCCTTGGTATTGCGTGATTGGAGTCCTTGTGAATGCCGTTGTCGCTTACATTGCTAGCCTGCTCCTGACGGGTAAACAAGATGAAATGCATCTTTACACAGTGAAAGGCCAGCAAGCGGAATATGCTCGTCTAAATAAACCAATCAAGGAAGATGGTTGGTATGTCGTTCCCGGCAAAATCGATGCTCCATGTTATGGCTTGTTGGTAATGTTTGTTTTCTCACTCGTGATGCTTTGGGGAATCAACGCCTTTACTGACGATGCGCCTATGCTGATTAACTTTATGCGTGGTTGCTCTATTCTTGTCGCTACCGCTTGCATCGGGTACATGGGGTATTCACTCCTCTCCCCGAAACGTAAAGTTGCAGTCAAACAAGCAAATTAATGTTCTTTACGTAGATACTGTACGTCCAACAAACGGACAGTATCTACGCTCTAGCTCTAGTGCTAGCTCAAAGCAAATCGAATGGGTTAACCCACATTTTGCTTTTTAATACTCCAAAGCCATTATTCTACTTAGGATACCCGTTAGAACATTTATGAATACGTACCTATTTATGCTAGTCTTATGACCTCAATTACTGGCAACTAAGTTTTATTCATGAAATCAATTAAACACGTAGTCACATCAAAAGATGTGGCAAAGATGGCAGGCGTCTCTCAATCTACTGTATCGCGCGTGTTTGTTCCGGGTAGCTCAGTATCCGAAAAGACCAAGCAAAAAGTCTTTGAAGCGGCTAAAGCCCTTAACTACCGCCCTAACGCCTTTGCACGTAGCCTGACCACAAACGAATCGAAATTGATAGGTTTGGTGTTTCCTGATGCGGATTACCCTATCCATATGAAAACACTGCAATTAATTTCCAGTGAGTTACAGAAAAAAGGTTATTCTGCCGTATTGATTCCATGGCAAGTGGATGAAGAAGAGGTCTACTCAATCCCAAATATCTTCCAGTATCGCGTCGATGGTGTCATTGCCGCTTCCGCAACCTTCAATAAGTCCCTTTATGAAGAATGTGAAGAGTTTAATATCCCAATTGTTCAATACGCACGAGTTGTTGAAGGTACTAGGAGTAGCTACGTTATCAGTGACAACTACGAAGCAGGCCAACAAGCCGCGCAACTTCTGCACAAAAGTGGCGTGAAGAACGCGGTTTATTTGACGGGAGAAGTACCAACCTTTACGAATGACGAACGTCAAAGCGGCTTCTGCTCTGAATTTGAAGACCTAACCGGCAAGACGCCACGCATCATTGAAGCCAGCTATGACTACGCGAGCTCACTTGATAAAGTCCGTGCCATACTGGCAGACAAAAATCGGCCTGAAGCGGTGTTCTGTGCAACCGATAACCTTGCTATGGCGGTCATGGATATCGCCCGTATAGAATACGGGTTGAGCATTCCTCAGGACTTACAAGTCATTGGCTTTGATAATATTCCTCAGACAGAATGGTTGAGCTATCAACTAACCACATTCCGCCAGGATTTCCGTCGCCTCGCTCGCGAGTGCGTGAAGATCATTGTTGATCAAATTAATACGAAAAACGGAAGCCTAGTAAAAATGATGGTGCCAGTGAAGTTAATCGAGCGACAGACAACAAAAGCTTAAATAGCTATAGCCAGCCATTCGGTTGGCTTTTTTATTTGCCTCTGACTCCCAAACGGCTCATTTAGTGTTGTAAGCATTAATGAACCCATGTATATTTATGAGCCATTACACTATATGAACCCCAAAAAAAAAGGCTCATAATCCTTATGACCACGTATCTTTACACTCGTTATTCGCCAAAAAATCGAGCTTACCAAGAGCACCTTAATACTCTAAAAGCTTTTGCGCCCGAAGCTCAGCATTTTGAGGATAAGGTTCGTGGTTGCATGCCTCCAACCGAGAGAGAGGCATTCTTACACCTGCTCGATTCCGTCAGAGCTGGGGATACGATTGTGCTCTGGTGGCTGACCGCATTTGGTCGCGACTTTAGTCAAGCATTGAACACAATAAAAATGCTACTCGATAAAGGGGTAACATTGAAAACCGTATGTGAATCACTAACTTTTGAGCCAGGTTCTGTTCAAACTCAAACACTACTCACAGTGTTATCTGGATATGGGAAAGTGCAGACTGAACATCGCCTGTTTGCCGCAGAGCAAGGGCGACAGGCCATTAAAGAGCAGCCAGAATTATGGAAACAGAAGTTTCGCGGCCGCCCCGCAAACAAAACCAAACACCAACAGATCGCAACGTTACTGCTAGAAGGCTACACATTGCAAAACGTAGCAGAGCAATGCGAAGTCAGTCTATCGACTGTGAAGCGGGTCAAAGCAAAGCTAAATGAAGTGGATGACGAAGGCGGCTTAAGATCACGACGCCAAAAAGGTTGTTTGAATGGAGACCAGTCATGAGTCGCCCAATCAACTCTCATACTATACTACTCGCCTGTCTTATTATTAGCGTTGGCCAGTTGAGCATGGGGCTAGTCATGCCCTCTTTGCCATGGATAGCAAAAGACTTTTCCATCTCCCTCGACCAAGCTCAACTACTTGTGAGTATTTATTTGCTCGGCTTTGGCCCCTCTCAATTTATCTACGGGCCAGTGTCAGATGCTTTAGGACGAAAAAGAGTATTACTTACCGGTTTACTCATCGCGATGTCTGGTCTGCTGATGATTATTTTCTTCAGTGACACATTTACAGGGATGGTGATGGGGCGCTTTTTACAAGGGTTAGGTACAGGATGCTGCGCGGTACTCGCGAGGGCGTCGACTCGAGATAGATTTAGCGGGGATGAACTCCCAGTGGCAATGTCTTACATCGCCATGGCGGCTTCAATCACGCCACTTATTGCACCTGTGATTGGCGGCTTTATCAACTTCCACTTCGGTTGGAGTATGGTGTTTATTTCTCTGTTGGGCTATGTCTCGCTGGCCTGGGTAATCATCGCCTTTAAGTTCACAGAAACCATCGCAAAACGTTCTGTCATTCCGTCACCCCGAAAAATGTTGCTCCAATACAAGAGCTTACTTACGTCTCGTTACTTTATGAGTTTCGCCAGTATCAGTTGGTTAAACTTCAGCTTAATGATTACGACAGTCTCTGTGATGCCATTTATCATGCAAGATCAAATTGGCATGACCTCCGCTCAATATGCGATGTGGGCACTCATTCCCGCTTTGGGTATGTTATGTGGTACCACGATTTGTAACCGAGTAAGGCCAATTATTGGCAATAAGAAAATGCTGCTCTGCACCCCATTTCTTCACCTCGCTGCAGCAATATGGTTATTTTTCTGCCCTGTTGAGCCTCTATTTCTGATGCTAGGACAGCTATTAATGATCTTGGGTAATGGTATTGCCCTACCTTGTGCACAAGCGATGGTAATGCAACCTTATAAAAAGCAAGCAGGTGCCGCAGCGGCAATGTCTGGTGGTGGACAAATGGTCGTCTCCTCATTGGTCAGCTTAGCTCTGGTGCAGCTTGGATTGAGTCAAGCATGGCATCTAGCGATCGTTATCGTAATATTTGCATCGCTTACCTTCACCAACATTCAACGTGGCTTCAGTGCAGAGCAACCTTCAGAACGATAACAAAAAACATACTATTGTCCTTATAGTTACGACAAATCGTATAAACTTAAATTTAGGAAAAGTTGGCGGATACTAACATGATGTTGCATTTAAGAATTGGCGCCTTAACACTCGCCACATTGATATCCGCTGGTACTGACGCGAGCGCCAACGAGAACTGGCAGTTCGAGCGTGACAAGAATGGAATCACAATTTACTCCCGAGAACATAGTAACGGTTTAGTTGAGATCCGTGCTCGGATGTTCACACCCACCAGCTATGGTGCATTTTTAACGCTACTGGAAGACAGTGACAATATCCCGAACTGGATTGACAATGCCAGTCATAGCCGGGTTTTAAATCAAATATCGGCCACCGAGAACATCGTTTACACCCAGTTTAAAGCGCCATGGCCTGCCAAAAATCGGGATATGGTCACCTACTCAAAGTACTGGGTCGATGAGCTGGGGTTCACCATAGAAATCAAAAGCGCACCTGACTCATATCTTGCTGAACAAAATGGTTATGTTCGAATTCGCTCGGTTGATGCGACTTGGGAGTTACAAAAACTCACAAACGATACAACACTCGTGGAATACAAGGCGTTTGCTGACCCCGGAGGTCTATTGCCAAACTGGCTGATCAACAAACTTTCAAAAGAAAGTGCATGGACGACATTTAGTAATTTAAGAAAAGAGTTACCTGAATATCAGCAATACTCTCATCCTCAAATAGATGAGTAAGCGTCGCTCTTCCCACTCGCTTTTTAATACGGTACATAATAACAAAAGGCGGCTTCAAGCCGCCTTTTTCTACTCAATGTGTTACTGCTGTGCAACCGTTACAGGTTTAGTTGCACCGCGGTAATCAAACTCAAAACCAATACCTTGGTCTGTCACGTCCATCGTCATACCACCAACAAGCTCGCCTTGTAAGCTTTTGACAACATCATCCGGAACCGGCTCCCCAGTGATTGACGACGCACTCTCTAACACTTCCAAAATACGCTCTGAATCAAAATCAAAGCTGAACAAGCCATTTGGAGAAAGTGATTGCGCCATCACTTCTTTGCTTGCTTCCGCAGCACTATCACCACTGTAAAGGGTGAAATGGTTTTCGTTTAGACGAGCAAACACGTCCACCTTCACGCCAGTATGCATTTCTAATAGCTCACTGACATTAACAGGTTGGTTATCCGGTTGAATTTGCAATTGAGCAAGTTCAGGAACGAACATTTGCGCAGTTTGAATAAGCATCATTGGATCATTGGCAGAAAGAGACAACATACCATCTAGCTGGCTAAATACTTCACCATGCTGAGCATTAGTATCTACTTTGATATCAAACATTTGCAGGCTTAACCCTTTAAGGCCGTTAACCATGCCTGACCCCATGCTTACAGCGGCTGCTGGATTCTGGCCGCCCATCTCTTGCTGCATTTGTGTCAATAAAGAGCATTGGTATTGAGGCTGGGTCAAGTCAGCCCAGATCTGACCAATCGATGGCGCTAGCGTATTGATGTCTAAACCAAGCGCCATACTAAAGAAACTCTTATCACTTTTAGACTCTGCCAATACACCACGAATCGACTTGAGCGCATCTAGAATCACTTTATTGTTGGACTCAACAACAAAAGAACCTTTAATGAACGCCTGATCGCCTTTAATCTTGTATTCTGCAAACGCGACGGACTGAGGCCAGTTTTCTGCAACTTGAGTAAGCTCAGTATGGCAGGCTGGTGAACGCATTTCCTCAATAGTTGGTTCAGGATCTATTGCATCCAACGTGCTGATTTGACGAGCAAACATATTGCCATCTTTCGTCGTCAAACCTTTAATCACTTCGCGATGATCAAAGTAACCAAAAGAGTTGTTGTTTTCACCGTATTTGGCTTGCAACGCCTCAAGGCGTCCACTGTCAGCAATATTTTGACTTGGTGCTTCAAGCCCTAGTGCCATTTTAATCGGGTTTTGAACGCCCAGTTGCGGAACATCAATCGTTAACGTAAGCACGTTATCAACCACGGCTACAACCAAGCCAATACCGTCCTGCGGGTCAATTGAATCAGTCATCTCGTAACGACGATACTCGACTTCACCAAGCTTAACCAACTCATGCTTAGCGCCGCTCATCTGCTCTTCATGATCCAGTGTTTTCCATAACGCGGCAGGGTCTTCAATATCCACTTTGTACACCGGTACCATACCAATTGTGTACAACACAGGATTAATGTTTTCCCCGGTGCCCAAATAAGCTTTTAATGTTTCTGGCGACGCAGCACTCTCTAGGTATCCATCGAATAAGTTAACTGCAAACTGCTGTTGTGGAGACAGTGGTTCATCGGCAAAAAGTTCTGCAATCGAGCCTTGATTCGCCGTACCGAATGCGTTCATGTATTTATAATGGTTAAAAGGTTCAGTCTGATACGTCACCATAAGTGAATCTGCAGGAACTTGCGTTAACAGTGAGCCTGCATCACTCGCGGTAGTATTGTTTTGGTACAGGTAGCCAGCGCCCCCTGCTGCTGCGACCACTGCTGTAGCCAATAGTAGTTTTTTCACGACCAACTCCGTTGTCATAGTTATGTGTTCCTAAACGAAATGTAACGCTTAGGTTTAAAGCCAATGAATAGTGCTTTATATCAACCGCTATCATAAACAAGTTATCGATGTAATGAATGTCGGTTTGATAAATTATCCAACATTTATAAGGCAAACCGTGAAGTAAGTTGAATTGCGTGCGGATGCTATTGGCAATATTCACAATCCAATTTCTCGGATAACCGCCTTAAAAATCATAATATTCAGTTAAATGAAGCGATTTGGAGTAATTACGACCAAAATCAGCAGAATATTAAATCTTTATTGAGTCTTTTATCTAATATCTGAAAACGCCTCACGACCTGACACTTCTTTCCAATTTGCCTCTGGCAGTCCCTACTCGTTTTCCTTACATTCCTACTAACTCAGTGACGAGACGTATACCAAATACGAGCAATAGAAGACGATGAAAGACCAGTTGACGATCTCTATATCAACTATCAATGGCTCAAGACATTGGTACTTCAGTAAAAGGATGCAACGCAACATAAAAACGTTTTTCGTTTTTTTTGTTGTTGCTCTGGCCGCGACCGTAATCTTAATTCATCACTTGTACACTCGCGTTGATAATGCAGCGTTAAAACAAGCTGAATTGACAGAGCATTCACGCACCATGGGTGAAGAGCTCAGCACACTGAAAACACTTAAATCAGAGCTAGAAAATGACCTTTCAGAACGGGAAGAACGGGTACAACTTGTTTCGGAACGTTTGGGTGAATTAGAGAAAGTGCTTGGGGTTGGAGAACATACCTCGACAAATAACTTGGATGCTAGGCTCGATGCAGCGGCGATAACCTCAAACGTTCGCATGGTGTTATTAAACCAAATACCAAGTGGCTCTCCAGTCGGCAACGTACGGCTATCTTCCGGATTCGGTAAGCGTATCCATCCGGTGACAAAAGTTGCCAAAATGCATCGTGGGCTCGATTTTGCCGTAAATATCGGTACCAAAATTTATGCCCCTGCCGATGGGGTAGTGGAAGTTACCCGCCGCAGTAATAAAGGCTCTGGTAACTTCCTCAGGCTACAACATTCTTTCGGTTTTTCGAGTTCTTATTCGCACTTGAAAGCGTTCAAAGTAAAAAGTGGTCAGTTCGTCAAAAAAGGGCAGCTGATTGCAATTTCCGGCAACAGTGGGCTCTCTTCTGGCCCTCACCTGCATTACGAGGTGCGATTTGTTGGGCGAGCACTGAATCCGAAACCATTTGTCGATTGGAGCCTTAATGATTTCGAAGACATTTTTACTAAGGAGCGAAGAATACGATGGGAATCTTTAATCAAAACAGTGGAACAACGAGTAGCTCAGCAGCTTCAACTCTCATCGCCAAAGGCTGTTCTCTTAGCGGAGAACTCAAAGTAGAAAACGATGTCCAGATTGATGGCATCGTCGATGGTCAAATTAACGTGGAAGGCACTCTCGTTGTCGCAGAAAGCGGGCGAGTAAACGGTGAAATCTACGCTAAACAGCTGATCATAAATGGCATGATGGACGGAAACTGTCACGCAGAACACATTCAAGTACTTGCCAAGGGACGCGTAAGCGGTAGGATCTGGAGCAATAACCTCAGCATTGAACCTGGTGGCAAATTCTTTGGTGAAGCAGCCGAATTACCTGAAAAGGAAGTGGTAACGTTAAAGGGTAAGGCTCAAGACAGTGCGAACACAAAAGAAAACAACACCAACAATGAAAAGCGACTTGCGCGTAAATCAGCATAAAACGCTCTGATTAAAGTGCTTAAAAAAGACGGCTTTCACGCCGTCTTTTTTATTACTATTGCCACGATTTTCGTCAGAAACTACGTGATTATTCGGCCGGATTTAAAACCATCACCGAGCGTTTTGCTTGTGGACCAAAAGCTGATTTTGCATGCGCTTTCACTTCATTTAACGTCACACTTTTAGCCACTTTCTCAACGTCAAGTAACACATCGACGCCGTAATCATGCACCAAATAACGAGTATATGCCCATGATCTCTGTGCTGGGTTGTCATCCAATCCTTGCATCGCGACTGCCAATTGTTTCGCGGCCGTATCCACTTCTTTTTGGGTAATATTTGACGCTAAATCATCAAACACTTTGCCCAGTTTACTCTCTAAAAGTGCCACGTCTTCGGGCTCGACTTGAGACTCCAAGAGCCAATCAGAGATGGGTTCGCGATCTTGTGTCATGGTGTAAATGCTCGGGCTGTAATCAAGGCTAGACTCTTCTCGCACAATATCCAAAACACGTGCATTACTAATACGTTGCAAAATATCTTCGATAACCGTGTCTCTTGCCGTACGTTGGTAATCGCTCGTATTAGTCAAACGCATTACATACAACGATGAAGGTTCATGCCCATCCGCAACCACAGTTCGCTCCGGCACTTCCGGGTTAAACGCAACGTGATAATCAATCGAACGACTCGGTTTCATTTCGATAGAGGCCACATACTTACGCAAAAGTGGTGTAATTTCTTCCGGCTCTACGTTTGCAACAATAACCATCTTAAAGCCATCATTGGTTTTGAAAAGTTGCTCATGCACCGCTAGTATCTGCTCGGAAGTCACTTGTTCAACATCATCACTGGACACTATACGATGACGACTCCCCGGCAAATAAGAATTGCCGTTTGCTTTTTGAATCAGTTTTCCCATCGGTGATTCAAAAAAAGCGCCGCTCTGCTGTTTAAACTCTTGCTTCGCTGCCGCCATCTGGCGCTCGTCGACTTTAATCTCCGTCGCTAGGTTGTATAGTCCATTCAAAGCATCAGTTAGGTGCGTATTTGGCGCCGTAATTTGCGCTCCGTGACTGGTCGCATCAAGCATCGCGCCAAGCGCAATGTTGTTTTTGCGTAAGTAGCTATCTAGCTCTGAACCAGAAAATGCCCCTAACCCACTGCGTATTGCCGTTGTTGCTGCGATTTCATAAGCGGCATACAACGTCGGATCAACAGCGGCTTTACCACCTTGACTCGCATAATAAATATACGCTCGACCACCCGCTTTAGTATCTTTTTGGAACCACACTTCGACACCGTTTGATAGCGTATAGACTTGAAAACCATCCGCTTCCTGACGCATGCTCGTGATGCTGCCTTCCTGGGTAGGCTTTAAGAATCCATCCACTTTGTCATACATCTCTAACGGTTTTTCGCCAGTTTGAAGATAGGCACTGTTTAGAGCGGCAAATACACCATTGAACTGTTCTGACGTTTCGCTTTTCCCCAAACCAATAAAAAAGCTTGGCTGCTGAGATAACAAAGCCGTCAATTGTGTGTTAATGCTCTCTAAATTCTCGTTGTTGATGAATTCTGCCAAACTCTGGGCATAATTCTCTTTTGATTGGCTGACACTGTCTTGTCCAATTTGAAAAACACGTGCTTCTGCGTAACTGTTTGGCTTACGCTGACTCCAATCTGAATCAATATTTGCAAGTTCACCTTGCCAATTTGACATAACGCTATCTAACTCGGATTGAGTCGCACCATAATCTCTTAACGACGCCAAGGTACGAATGAAAGTCTGGTGCATTTGTTCGCGGCGATCTGGTGCAAACGAAATCCCTGCCGACATCATACGCTGATAGTTAGAGTAATAGGGCTCTGCATAAGCGTATTGAAAAGGTTCAGCGGCATCACTGAGTACACGGATCAAACGCTGTTGAATGAGTTGTGTTGCGACTTCATCACGCCACACTTCATGTTGTTGCTCAATCGTCGCGCTGCCACTTAGACCACGCTCAATCACTAAATGAAGACTTGGTGATTCCATCGTGTTACTTGGCAAGATTCTGTTTTCGTTGTTCACTCGAATATCACGGCGCTTCTCTATTACCGTATCCGAGGTACTTTCCCAGTTCGAGAACTTGCTTTTGATAATCTTGGACAGTGAATCTACGTCGATATTACCAGTCACAATCAACTCGGCATTTTGTGGCTGGTACCACTTGTCGTAAAACGCCTTTAACTTACTCGAGGAAGCGTTTTGAATCGCTTCGCGAGTACCAATTGGGTCATGTTCACCATACATAGTGCCTTCAATCGAGGCTTGGTAAGCATGCATAGAAAAGGACTTATCATCTGGATTAGCACGTCGCCATTCCCCAAGAATCACCCCTTTTTCTTTCTCTACTTGCTCAGGAGCAAACTCAAGTCCGTTACCGATATCTCTCATCCACTTCAGGGCATCTTCTAGCTTCGTATTATTCGCAAGGTCAAGTTGGTAAGACGTTTGCTGATAACTGGTAAAAGCGTTGATATCAGCGCCAAAGCTACCACCAGATTGCTCGAAAAGTTTGACAACGTCGTTACCGGTAAAATGCTCACTACCATTAAACGCCATATGCTCAACAAAGTGAGCGTAACCCTTTTGAGAAGATGTTTCTTGGAATGAGCCGATATTCATCACCAAACGGACCGAAACTTCTTGGTCTTCTGTTGGATAAAGATGGTATTTCATACCGTTCGATAACTGGTCCACGTGCCAGTTGGCGTCAGGTTGAATCGGCGTCGACTGTTGTATCAGAGCACACCCTGACACTAATAACGCGGGGACTAACAATATACTGCGCATAACGATTGCCCATAACAATGATTAAGCTAATCAATATATATCCGGTGCTATAACCTTCACATTTTTAATGGATTATCAGACACACAAATGTGATAAAGATCACCATTTATTGAAATCAATTCTCATTTACAAAAATCGACAAATCCTTACTTTACAAATACATAAATAATATCGTCCCAAATCCTTTTGCTTATTTGATGTAAAACTCAAATTCGCGACATGGAGTCAGTATTTATTTTGAGCAATAAAATATAATTATTGAACAGATTCGAATCTGACTTTCTGCTGCATATTCAACAGCGCAGAGAGCACTGATGAGAATAAAAACACAACAACTATTATTCAAAGATCTATTATTCGCTTTATGTTCAAAAATCTATCATTAAAAAACAAACTGGCAATCTCTGCCAGTGCCGCCATCATTCTAGGGGGAGTGCTGGTAGAGGGGCTGTCTTTTCGAGATTCATTAAACAGGCTCGATGTCGAAGTCGCACAGCGACTAGAAAGCACTAGCGCATCTTACAATCAATACGTAAAGGACTGGCTACTCTCTAAAGAGCGGGCACTAACTTCACTCTCTTCTGATTCAGAGAAACGTTCTCTGGTTACGCATTTGAAACAAGTCCGAGACTCTGGCGCGTTCGATAACGTTTTCCTCGCTTACCCGGACGGGTCACAAGACAACGCTAATGGGGTGGTTTTGCCACCAGGTAATAACGATCCTCGTAAGTGGGGTTGGTATACCAATGCAATCGCCAACCCATCGAAAGTCTTTATGGATAACCCAACCGTCGCAGCAGCCACGGGGGCTAACGTCGTGTCGCTCGGTAAAGCCTTGCAATTGCATGGTCAAACCGTCGTTCTGGGTGCTGACGTAGAGATCGGTGATATCCTGAACAGTCTGAACCAAGTGATCCTACCGGGTGCAGGTTATATGTTTATTGCCAATGAACAGGGCAATATTTTCACTCATAACAACGGTAAACTGCTGAATCAACCGGTTAGCAAGCTAGGCCTCAACAGCAACGACATTACGTCTGCCGCACGTTCAGGTACAGAGCGTCGCGTCTCTATTAACGGCACCGAATATGTGATTTACGCGCGCCACATAGAGGGTACCCAGCTCACAACAGTGACGGTGTTAGATCAAAACTCGTTGGTTGCCCCACTCTACGATGCTGTTTGGGATCAGATCATCGCAACCACCATCGTCGTCGTTATCTGTGTAGCTTTGTTTAATCTGCTATGTAACATCTTGTTCCGTCCGCTCTACAACGTTTCGAATGCGCTTGCACAAATCGCAAACGGTAGCGGCGACCTAACTCAACGCATCAAAGTAGAAAACCGTGACGAAGTTGGTGAGCTGGCTGAAAACTTCAACCAGTTCGTTGAAAGTTTGCAGCAACTTATTGGTCACATTCGTCACCAAGCGGAAGAACTGAGCCAACAATCGGAGCTGAGCACGACTCGCGCGAATCAATCGGTTTCCGATCTGAACCATCAGCAACAAGAAATCACTATGGTGGCGACCGCTGTGACTGAAATGGCATCGGCAACGCAAGAGATTGCAGCACATGCAGAGCAGACGGCTAAAGCCGCTCAAGACTCTTCAGCAAGCACACAAAATGGTCATGAGTTAGTGATCAACTCCAAGTCATCCATCAACAATTTGTCTTCTGAAGTCAACCAAGCGAGCGTTGTCATCGGCGAGCTCAACCAGCACGCGCAAGACATCTCAACCGTACTATCAACGATTCGAGACATCGCAGAACAAACCAACTTACTGGCTCTGAATGCGGCGATTGAAGCGGCGCGTGCAGGTGAACAAGGTCGCGGTTTTGCCGTTGTTGCAGACGAGGTTCGCGTGCTATCACAACGCACACACACCTCAACCGAAGAGATTCGCTCGACGATCGAGACTTTGCAGCAAACCACACAACGCGCTGTGACCATCATGGATACAAGCTCTCAGCTCGCGCAAGGTTCGGTGGAAGATGCAGATCGCGCAGCACTGGCTCTGGATGAAATCAACGCGGCCGTTGCGCTGATCAGCGATATGGCAACGCAAATCGCGACCGCCGCCGAAGAGCAAACGCACGTAACCAATGAAATCACGCAAAACGTCACGTCCATTAAAGATGTGACCGATCACTTGGTAGTTGGTGCCGAAGAATCGATGAATCAATCTGCTGAGCTGAAATCGCAAGCTGAGGATCTCAACTCGAAAGTGGCGACGTTTAAACTGGCTTAAACACCACATTAAGGACGCTCTTAAAAACAACAAACCCCGCTAGCAACTTTGTTACTAGCGGGGTTTGTTTTTATGGATCGACGTTTTTATTGCAGATAGCTTTCGAAAGACGTAAACCTACACCGCCACACACATCGGCGTGCCTGAGATTGGGTCATTAAATACTCTCGCTTGTAAATCAAACACCGATGCCAACATGCCTTCTGTCAGTACTTCTTGCGGCGTTCCCTGCGTGACTAACTGACCTTTTTCCAACACCACCAAATGATCGCAGTAACGGCACGCTTGGTTTAGATCGTGCAGCACTACCACCACAGTTTTGCCTTTGTCGTTCATCTGCCTCATGAGTTTCATCAGCTCAACTTGGTGAGAGAGATCCAAGTAAGTGGTTGGCTCATCAAGCATCACTACGTCGGTATCTTGCGCCATTACCATCGCAATCCACGCCCTTTGCCTTTGACCACCAGACAACGATTCAACTGGCTTGTCAGCAAACTCAATCACGCCAGTATCTTGCATTGCTTGCTCGACTAAGGTCTTGTCTTGTTGACTTAACCGGCCCCAATGAGAGAGATAAGGCGAGCGGCCATATTCGACCAGTTTTCTGACGGTAATACCTTCAGGACTGACAAGAATCTGCGGCAGCAAAGACAACGAACGCGCCAAGCGTTTATCCCCGTAGCTGCTTAGTGGTTTGTCGTCATACAACACTTGGCCAGAAGCGGGTTTATTGATGCGTACCAAGGTTTTTAATAGTGTCGATTTACCGCAACCATTTGGACCAACTAGTGCGGTAATTTTACCTTGAGGAATCGACAAAGAGAGATCCGGAATAATGGTCTGTTTGCCGTACGCGACGGATAAATTCTGCGTTCGTAACATGCTTACCAACCTCTATAACGATACAAAAGAAAAATGAAATATGGTGCGCCAATAACAGATGTTAGCACTCCCGCTGGTAGCTCAATTGGCGGCTGTAAGCCTCTCGCTAAACCATCGGCGCAAATCACCAACAAAGCGCCAAGGGTTGCAGAGGCTGGAATCAACAACTTGTGGTTGTGGCCAAACAGCAAACGCGCAAGATGCGGCGCAAGCAGGCCAACAAAGCTGATCGTGCCTGCCACAGACACACTGATGCTCGCCAATAGCACGGCAGCAATCAACGCAAGAATTTGGATCTGTCTTGGTTTCGTGCCAAGTGTAGTGGCACTTTCTTCTCCCAGTCCCATCACATCTAACCGCCATGCCAGCCAAAACGCCAATGGCAGTAGCAGCAATAGAGCACTACAAATAAACGGCACTTGTTGCCAGTTTCGTCCCCACAAACTGCCGGTTAGCCATACCATCGCCGTGTTGATTTCGATAGGGTGCACAATCAGAAGAAAATCGATACCGCTGGCTAAAAATGCGCTGACAGCAACACCAATCAGCGCCAAACGTGCAGGTGTTGGTTTTGACCAGTAAGCCAGCACAGCAATAAAGCCAGCAGCAAGCAAGCCTCCCGCCATGGCGACCATCGGCAACATTGCCACTGGCGCATTTGGATACAGCACCAAACAAGCGGTAGCCGCCAGTCCTGCTCCAGCGCTTATCCCCATTAAATCTGGTGAGGCAAGTGGATTACGGATGACGCCTTGCACTAAAACGCCTGACAGCCCCAACCCAGCGCCCACGCCAATGGCGAGCAACATTCTCGGCAATCGATATTGGTGAATCACAAAGTCCGAATCAGAGAAAGAAAACAGCAATGCAAAAACCTGTTGAGCCGACATGTTCGCCGCGCCAACAAACAGCGTGAGAGAAGACGCAATCAGCAACAATCCAACTAATGCAAACAGTTTGGTTTGATTCATCATGATGATTTCCTCATTGCAATCGCGATAAAGCAAGGTGTGCCCAACAGCGCAGTAATCACGCCCACTGGCGTTTCAGCCGGAAAGGCAATCGATCGTGATAAAGCATCTGACCACGTCACCAGTGCCGCGCCACACAAGGCGGAAACCGGAATGAGAATGTGATAGTTGTGACCAACAATCGGGCGTACCAAGTGCGGCACTAACAACCCGACAAAGCCAATTGGCCCTGCAATAGCTACGCTAGTACCTGCCAACAGCACAACCGCTAAACCACTGATTAATCGCGTAAGACGAATGTTACCACCTAGCCCAACAGCGACTTCGTCCCCCAACGCGAGTAAATTTAAGTTTCGCGCTAAGCCCATGGCGAGCACCAAACCTAAAGTCGCAAAAGGCCACAGTTGCTGCCACTGCTCAGAATCTACCGCAGAGAGTGAACCCGTTAACCAATGCAACACGCTGTAAGCCATGTCATCCGCCAAAATTACCGACGCACGAGTTAACCCTATCAGCAGTGCACTGATGGCAATGCCCGCTAGCACTAAACGCAATGGGTGAGAACGCGCGGAGAAAAAACCGCCCAACAACATGACCGCACCACCACTTAGTAGCGCGCCGAGTACTGCGTTGATGATTGGGTTCAATTGACTAAAGAATGGTACGCCGATGGACGCCAAGGCCATAAAACACGCCGCACCGGCATTAATGCCGAGAATGGATGGCGACGCCAAAGGGTTACGAGTTAATCCTTGCATCAGCACTCCGGATACCGCAAGCGAAGCGCCAATTAATAACCCAGCATAGGCACGAGGCGCACGCAACGTCGCGAGGATTTGATGCAGCATATTGCCCTCATCAAACGCAAACCAATAGCTTGTCAGGTCATTAACGCTCAAAGAAAAGTTAGACCAGCCAATCATTGAGGCGGTATAGCCTGACAGCGTACACAACGCCATAGCACAGACAAACAAGCTCGCTTTCCAATGCGGTTTTCTAACCGAAGTCGGGCTTTCTGAGATTATCGACGCACTCATGAGCGCTCCAATAACGCTTCAAGATTACGGGCAATTTCTTCCGCAGCCAACATGCCGCGATTTAACGACCACAGCTCAGGAGAGACCTCAACAAGTTGCTGTTTTTTCGCAGCGGTTAGCAGCTTAAATAATGGGGTTTTGCGCCACTCATCCACAATATTTGGTTGAGAGTAAAGTCCAACTAACAACCAATCAGGGTTGGTTTTTAGTAAAAGTTCGAAACTGGTTGGGATATACGCTTTTTGCTCAGATGGAGCCAGCGGGCTTTGGATGCCCAGCGTACTCAAAACGCCCCCAGCGTAAGAAACCGGGCTATGCAGCCACATCCCTTTGTCAGAAACCACACCAAACTGAATGGTTTCTTGTGTCGCAAAATGCTGTTTGAACTCCGCCATTGTCTGTTTGTGCTGCTCAATTCGTTGTGTCATTTTCGCTTGTTTGCCAATTGCCACGCCGATTTTGTGTGCGGATTCGAGATTTTCTTGATATGTCTCACCACGGCTTTTTAGCAGCAAGGTTGGCGCAATTCGCTGCAAATCTTGATAAATCGCACGATGACGTTCTGCATCAGCAATGATCAAATCCGGCTTGAGCACCGCAATCGCCTCTAAACTCGGTTGTGAGCGCATGCCGACCGATTGCCAAGGTTCAATCTTGGCTCGAACAGCAGGGATAACTCGTGTGGCATCGTTGTCATCGGCAACGCCTACCGGTGAGACATCGACTGCCGCTAATGCATCGACAAACGAAAATTCTAAAACCACAATACGTTGAGGTATCGCTTCTAGCTCAAAAGTGCCTTGCTCATCTTGCACGCTACGCACCTGAGCACTTGCGGAAAATGACATAAAAACTGAGCTCAACAGCATCAGCAAAACGGTTGAAAAGTGTTTGATCGTAAATTGTTTTTTATTTTTCATCTTGCTTTTTTCCAGTGCTAAGTGTTTTCCAGTACCTAAGATCGGCAAAGTCGCCAAGGTAAATTGGCGACTTTTCTTTTCAAACTCGGTGAACGAAACGCTTAAAACTGATAGTTCAGATCCAGTGTGTAAGAGCGTCCCGGAGCTGGGTACCGACCAACTGGGCTTGTATCAATCCCGCGGAAGTAATACTCCTCGTCAAACAAGTTGTTCACCGCAACATTCATGCGTAACTTGCCTTTGTCGTCTTTGTATAAATCCGTCCCCAAATTGAAATTCCACACCATGTAAGATGGTACTTTACCCGTTGCGCCTGTTGCATCTTCGGCACTGGTGTTGGCGTTATCGGTATACGAGTCACTGAAGTAGAAGCCCGATAGCGTGGTGTCCATGCCGTAAAATGCGTAGGTTGCATCCCAACCAAGCTGATGCTTAGAGGTGTAAGGCAGTTGATTACCTTTATTCGCGCCTTCTTCTTCAAGCGTAGCGTCTAGATAGTTGTAGCTTGCGCCTAAACTCAGTGCAGGTAGTGCTTCAGGCACGTAACGAGCAGAAAGCTCTATGCCTTGGTGAAGTGTTTTTCCGATGTTATCGAAGGTCTGCGTTGAACTTTGCCATTGCAATTGATCCTCAAAGTCGATGCGATAAAGTGCAGCGTTAAAGCTGGTCGCATCTTGGGTGTAACGCGCGCCGACTTCGTAGTTCCAAGCCAGTTCGCTACCTTCTTCACCCAAACCTCGGATGTAGGCAATTTGTGGCGCACGAAGTGATTTTTGCGCGTTCGCATACGTCACCCACTGGTCAGTTAAGTTGTATGCCACCGTCAAACCTGGCAACCATTCCGTCACGGTGTTGTCTGCCGTTTGTTTTTTACCACGATCGGTAAACGTCATTCGAACCGACTCAACACGCAACCCAGGCGTTACCTTCAATGTATCATTGAACAAACCAATTTCGTTGCTAACGTATCCAGCAAACGCGTCCGTATCTAAATGCCAATCACGCGGAACGCTGGTTGCACCACCGGCGATTGGAGTCTGAGTGAGTTTGTAGTCGATGTCTTCGTTAACATAACGGGTACCCACGATCCAGTTTTGAGTAACGGATTTACCTTCGCCAAAGTACATCGCCATTTTTGGCTCTATACCATACACGGTAAATTCACGTGGTGAGGTACGAACGTCCGTCGCTGGCAGAGCCGGATCCGCCCAATGGCCACCCGCGCTGTTAAAGCCCCACTTGAAAAGACGCTCTGACTTATGGCCAAACGTTAGCACTTCTAGCTCGGCACTGTCGGCAAATGGCAAATCGTGGATGTACTTAACACTCCAGCGCGTCGACTTACCTTCATAATCATCGTAAGGACGTTTCGATTGGTGACGATCTTGTTCGTAGTCTTGTGGCGAAAGTGCGCCCGGCATTTGCGTTTCAGCATCGTAACGTTGCAGGAATGCTTGAATCTCTTGAGTGTCACTCAATAGCCACTGTGCTTTAGCTTGAAAGTTCTTCACGTCCGTATCGGAATGTTCACGGAAGCTTTCACCTTTTAGGAAGTTACCTTCCAACTGCAGTGCAAACGTGTCGCTTAACCAGCCGCCCGTGCGCAGGTAAAAATCATTCAGCGGCGCATCACCGCCATCAAACACGGTAAGGCGGTTACTGATTTCAGTTTGCCACGTGTGTGGAATCGGTTTGGTCACTAAGTTGATCACACCACCGACGTTGTTTGGGCCGTACTGTACTGCGGCACCACCGCGTACAATGTCAATACGATCAAGCATCGACAGTGTTGCTGGGAAGATAGACTGACCAGTGTGACCATATGGCGCAAGTGTTAGCGGTACACCATCCATCAAAAACTGAGCATGACCACTACGGCTTGCTTTCAAACCACGTACGGAAATGTTAGGCAATACGCCCGTTCCGCTTTCATCCTGAACTTTAATACCCGGCACGCGCTGTAGCGCGTTATCAATCGAGCCTGCGGCGGTTTTCTCGATTTGATCGCGGGTAATGACGGTACGAGCACCTGGGTACTCTTTGACGTCTTCAATTTCAGAGTTACCAATCACACTACCAGTGACAACGACAGTTTCCATCGCGGTAGTTTGTCCTTTTTTAGCAGGAGCGGCAACCGCGCTCATGGATGTGGCAGAAGCGATTGCAATCGCAAGCACACTGTAAGTGGTAGACAAACCAGCACGTACACGCACTTTACCATCCAAATTCTGGTAAGACATTAAGATCTCCTTTGCGAGAAATTGAGCCTCGGGCAGAATACATCCCGTAGGCTCTCGGGGCTAAACATCCTCAATATGAGGAAAAAATCGGCTAACAGGCGCTAACTACGCACAAAAAGCCTAGAACTGATATCCGTAGCTGAGCATGAACTCGGCTGGTGCGCCGTAGCCAATCTGGTTTAAGCCAGACGTGCCGTTTGTTGCGCCAAGAATGTATTTCTCATCCAAAATGTTGTAAGCGTTCGCTTGGATTTTGTGACGACCAGTGGTGTACGCCGCCATCAAATCCACCGTTGTGTAATCGCCAAGTGCGACAGCTTCGTCGTTACCTGCGTAACGGTCGCCCACGTACTTCACACCACCGCCTAAACGCCAGTTGTCATTCAATTGGTAAGTGCTCCAAAGAGAGAACAAGTGGTCTGATACATCGTTCGGCTTTTTGCCTGTGGCTTTGTCTTCCGCGTCCAAGTAGCTGTAACCCACAGAGATGTCCCACTGTTTGGTGATTTGACCGCGAGCCTCTAATTCAATACCTTGGTGACGCACTTCAATTTTATCGATCACATCGCCGTCCACGTTAGTTTGTGGTTGCTCTTGATCAATCTGGAACAGTGCCGCATTCAACATTAATGCGTTATCCAAAAGGTACGCTTTCGCACCCACCTCTTTTAAGTCGGTGTGGAAGAATTCCGCCAATTTTGGATTGATGTAGATACCAGCGTACGGTAACTGCCAAGAGCGCGCTAAACTGGCGTATACGGATGTGTCGGAATTGATGCGGTATACCAAACCAGCACGGTAGCTGACTTTGTCATCATCCAATTTTTCCTTATCTGAGCCCGCTTTTTGTTGTTCGAGCTCCATCGAGTCGTAACGCACGTTACCGATCAAAGAAAGGTCGCCCCACGTATAGACGTCTTGCACATACAAACCTGTCGTGGTGGTGGTATTGTCACGAAATGGCTTAAAGCCCGGATCAGGCGTTGGACCAACGACTGGGTCGTAGATATTTTGCGGAGGAAGCGTTTTGTCACTTGCCAACGTTAGGTCGATATCGATCTGGTTGAAATCTGCACCCACCATCAATTGATTGTCCCTGGTTTCCCAAACCAACTCAGATTGTAAAGTGGTCGTAGTACGTGGATCGTAACCAAAGTTGTTGACGGTTTGAGACACTTCATTACCCGTCACTTTGCCCTGACGCGTGCCTTTTTGCTCAAGTTCGATATGGTTGAATGCCGCTCGGTTGTTCCATACCCATTGATCATTCAGACGCCATTCGTAATCCACCGCAATACGGAGACTGTCTGACTCCTGATAGTCGTTTGTGCCGCCAAAGTAAGTGCTTACTGGCAAATCAACTGGCTTGCCATTTTTTGATGGCACACCACGATACGGCACTAGTTCTTGATGGGCGTATTCCACGTCAACATCAATGGTGTGACCTTCCGCTGGTAACACACGAATGGTCGGTGCAATGAAGAAATCGTTTGAATCAACATGATCAACGTACGAGTCGGCTTGACGGTATTCCAAGTTAATACGCCCGTTGACCTTATCTGTAAACGCCATTGAGCTGTCGACCTGACCGACATACTGGTTGTTGCTACCTACACTGCCGTTTACGTGAGTAAAATTCTCACCGTTAGCGCGTTTCGTCACCAAGTTGATGATGCCCCCAGCCGAGCCACGGCCATACAAAGCGCCCGCAGGGCCTTTCACAATTTCAACGCGTTCAACATTCGCTAAGCTGCGGTAAGACTGCAACGTACCGTCATCTCGCAAGCCATCACGGTACATATCGTTGAGTGAATCAAAACCACGTATCATGAACTGATCGCGGCTGCCTTCACCCAAGGTGTTATTGACCCCGGCTACCCCATCTAGCGCATCCACTAAGCGCACCGCGCCTCGGTCTTGCATTTCTGTTTTCGTTACTACGGATACCGCTTGTGGCACATCAAGCCATTCCACATCGGTTTTGGTGCCTGATTGAGGCATGTGT
Organism: Vibrio sp. 1731; assembly: GCF_033339955.1. Classification (NCBI taxonomy): domain Bacteria; kingdom Pseudomonadati; phylum Pseudomonadota; class Gammaproteobacteria; order Vibrionales; family Vibrionaceae; genus Vibrio; species Vibrio sp. 1731. The sequence goes on from NZ_JAWOVO010000002.1 coordinate 220,227, forward strand.
TCAGCATAACCTTCGTACTGATGACCGAAGACTTGAATCGTTTCAGTTGCTGATGGGGTTGAGTTCGTCTCTTCTGAAGCCACTGCGCTTGGTGCTACTAATGAAGAACCAATCGCGACCGCCAAGGGGGTCAGGGTCAATAATTTATTCATTCCATAATTCCGTTTAGTTGTTATAAAGCCAACGGATGGAAATAAGAACAAATATTATTTCTATTTGCAATATTAATTTTATGCTCTATATTTATTTACCCTAAAAACACAACTAACAACAAAAAAAACCAAATATCATAACAATAAACACTAAAACTTCTGCCCTCCGTCTCGAGAGAGGCACATTGGAAGACGACCGTGAGCGACTTTATCAACGTTAGAAGAAAATGTTAGAAAATTAGGAAAGCTCATGAAATCTACGATGATTATCGTAAGTCATGTCGTTAACGATGCAGTCACTCACGGCTTTGTGCCTGCAGCTAAAGCGATGGACCTTCACGTCGTTCTTATCACCGACCACAAGCTAAGCCATTTAGAGCTGGCGAGTCGTGATAGTCACTTTAATCCGGATACCATTCTAGAATGTGATGTCTTCAACCCATTAGAACTCATCGAAACCATCACGGAGCATGAATTAAAGCCAGACGCTGTTTTCAGCAATAGTGATCACTTACAAACTTCCACCGCCATCTGCGCGCAATTTTTTGGCCTCCCATCCAAAGATTGGTCTGTCACGTTAAAGGCCAAAAACAAACACTTAACTCGACAGGTGTTAAATGAAAAATCCTTACCCAACACACAAAGCTGTTTGCTGCATCGCCATTCGAATGTGGCATTAGGCATGGCCTTCCCTGTCGTAGCAAAACCCAAAGAAGGCGTGGCAAGTTTAGATGTACAGCGCTGTGACTCCCAAAGCGAGCTCGATGCTTACTCCGAGGCGTTTTGGCAAAAGCACCCAAACGCCGCCATTCTGGTGGAGCAGTTTCTTCAAGGACCGTTGGTTACGCTCGAAACTTTAGGAGACGGTAACCAACTTATCGCCGTGGGCGGTTTTGATGTGTCGCTCTCTGAGCCGCCTTACTTTATCGAAACCGCCGCAGACTGGAACGGACCAAACGGCATTGCTCACCGAGAAGCTTGCTTGGCTCAACTGAAAGCGTTCGGCGTTGGTTTTGGAGTTTGCCACAGCGAATTTATCATTACGGAAAATGGCCCGGTTCTGGTGGAAATTAACTACCGCAGTATTGGAGATGGCCGCGAATTCTTGCTCAACAATCTCGCTCACTTCGGTTGGTTTAGCACAATTTTGGGTCTGCATTTGGGCCGAAGATTGGCCGGCGATTACCAAATTCATGGGTCAGCGCACGTGCACTATGTGGTTGCGGAGCACAGTGGTGTGATTGATGGAGATTCAACCTCCTTCATCCAACACGATGACGATATCATCACTCAGCAACAGGTACTAAAAACCGCTGGAGAACACTTCCAACAGAGTTATTCCAATAAGGATTATCTCGCCCGAATTTCGATTGTCTCACCATCAGGGCGAAACCTCGACCAAGCGCTGCAGAACGCGCTTAGCAATTTCGATCTCGCTCCGACTCGTGAGGTGGCAGCATGAATGACAACGCTTTGTATCTAACGCAACGATTGATCGACACTTGCTTGCGCGAAGACATGTTTGGCATTTTGTCGAAGGCCAAGTTCAGTAGAGACGCGCCAAAAGGGGTAATTGTTCCTCAAGACGAGCAAGTCTGGCTGATATTTGCCAACTCTGATTTCACGTTGTATTTACCTGTTGCGCCAACGTATTACATGCAGCACTGGCGCTACGTTCACGCCAATGACGAAACACCACCAGGTTGGTGGGTGGAGAAAAATGGCCAAGTCGAGCATCAACAGCATTACAAAGAGTGGATTGCGCTGCTAACGACACTGGCGCACGAGAGCTCTCACGAGTTGCTGGCGGGATACCTTCAAGAACTGGAATGTGCAGAGAAACACAAAGCGCTGTGTGACCAAGCGTTTCATCATCATGCAGACCACATTTCTCAACCAATATCCGAGCTTGGTTCTTGGCATAAAAAGCTGCTGCTAGCCGACCAGATCGCTTCTTACCTTGACCATCCGTACTATCCAACTGCGCGGGCGAAGTTTGGCCTGAGCGATGAAGACCTTGCTAAGTACGCGCCCGAGTTCGCACAAAGCTTTGCTCTGCATTGGATTGCGATTGAAAAATCACTGGTGACATTAACCAGCGGACAACCTGATTGCTGGCCAACAATGGAGCAAGTGGGGCTTCCTGCTGATTTTGCACTGAGCCACGTTCTGTTCCCTGCACATCCGCTCACCCTGCGATCTTTAGAAGCCTTACCCGAAGGTGTGATAGAAGCGCCTTTAACGTATCTAGACGTGACGCCGACGCTTTCCGTTCGTACTGTGGTCGTCAACGAGGCACCGCACATTCACATCAAGGTTCCGCTGATCATGCGATCGCTAGGCACGAAAAATATTCGCTTAATCAAGCCTTCAACACTGTATGACGGCCACTGGTTTGAACGCCTACTCAGCCACCTTGAACAAACGGACGCCGACTTAAACAGTCGCTTGTTCCATTGCAACGAAAAACACGGTGGACACATCGGCGAGGATAAAACCTTCGCGTACATCGTACGTGAGTATCCACTTACTCATTGCGAAGACAAAGCGTTAGTTCCGGTTGCAGCACTAGCAAGCCCAATGCCTGACGACCGCTTGTTCTTAGAACATTTGGCAGAACATTACTATCAACAAGATACGCTGGCGTGGTTCCAAGATTACGTCGATCTATTATGCCAAGTGCACCTCACCTTGTGGCTTCGTTATGGCATCGCATTGGAGTCCAACCAGCAAAACGCCATCGTTGCATTTGATCAACAGGGCAGAATGACGCTCGCGATGAAAGACAACGACGCGGCGCGAGTTTGGCCAGAGCGCTTCCGCTTTGCAACAGACCATGCTGCCGAAAAACACGGCGCAAAAACAATTCCAGTGGATTGCGATGAACTGCTCGACCAACGCATCAAAGTCGACAATGAATTGGCGCTCGGTCAGATGTTTACCACCATCACACTGCAACTGGATATCGCAGCGATTGTAGAATCTATGGCAGCGAAGGGCATTGCCTCTTCAGCATCGCTTTACGCCATCGTGGCCAAAAGCATTGCAGAGCAACTCAACCGATTAGAAGGCGAAGGGTTAGAGACAAAACTGGCTCGCGAGTTGCTGCAAGAGGCACCTGACTTGTATGCCAAGTACTTGTTGAGCTCTGGCAGTTTGCTTTCGAAAGAAGCCTCCGGCGCGAGCGACATCAATAAGTTCTATGGTTTGTCGGCCCCGAACTTCTTACTGCTTTCTAGCGAAGAAGCGCAACGCGCCTACATAGAAGCCATCAAAAAAAGCGTACGTTAAACGATTATGACCAAACTCATCTACAGTGTGTTGTTGTGCCACTTTATCGCTGCGTTTGCCGCGTTAGGTGTGCCGCTATTTCTACCCGTCGTGTTGCCAACGTTAGGCGCAAGCATTGATGCGGACTGGGCAGGGGTATTGTTTATCCTACCTACGTTTTGTACTGCGTTGGCAGCGCGATTTTGGGGCAACTTTGCCGATCGCTACGGTCGCCGCCGCTCACTCTTGCGTGCGCAACTTGGCCTTGCAGCAGGGTTTGCGCTGTGCGGCTTGGCAGACAACCTCGCCATGTTTGTGTTTGGTCTTATTGTTCAAGGAACCTTTGGCGGCACCATGGCCGCCTCGAACAGCTACTTATCTAGTCAAATTAAAGAAGCCAAAACACTCGGCAAGTCACTCAATAAAACCCAACTATCTGCTCGCTTGGCGCTGATCGTTGCGCCCATTGGGCTCGGCTGGAGCTTGTCCGAAACCAATCCACTCAACGCGTACCTGTGGTTATGCGTTTTGCCTTTAATTGCTATGGGCATCACGCTAACACTGCCAGCGGATAAACCCGCCGACCAAAACCTCGAAAAGCCAAACTCAGTACCTCAGCAAGAAAAACCAGTTGCACAGAAAAACGCAATGCATGCCATTCGTTGGATCTTCTTTGCTCAATTTGGGTTTGCGTTTTCTATGGTGGTGACCTTTCCTTATTTCTCGCCATTTGTGCAGCAATATGGCATCACTCACCACGCATGGATCGGTTTTTTGTACGCACTGCCGCATGGCGTCTATCTGTTGCTGGCAGGAAAAATTCACGTGTTGTCAGATGGGTTGAATCGCCATCAACCGCTGCGCACGTTGTGGCTTGGGTTTGCATTGCTTGCCGTGAGCTCTGCCTTGCATTTGATTGCGTCCGAAACCGCACTCATTGCTGCGAGAATTATCTTCGGCATCGCGATGGTGTGTTGTTATCACGGATTGCATCAGCATCTTGCGAGCAATCTGGATCGCAAACTCAGTGGCAAAGTATTTTCTCGCTTTGATGCCATGTCCAAATGGGGTGGCGTGGCAGCGGGATTTTGCGCTTCTTTCATTTCTAGCTTGGGGCTACTTGAGGTTCCTTTCCTACTTTCTGCGATAGTCAGCGTAATCACCTTGATCGCGCTGGTTCTCCATTCAAAATTTGGAAATCAACATGTTACAAACTCAATCCTCTCAGACTAGCGAGTTGCGCGCGCATGATGTGCAGCTCAATCGCGAGAAGGCCCAACTCAACACGATAATAGGTGTTCTTAATTGTTACTTACGTGAATTTGCGCTACCGAATCAACAAGTGGAATGGCACTACCAATCGACATCGCTACCCCAAACGTTAAAACGCAACTATTCCGCCAAGCAGCGGGTAGCCGTTCATCTTTCTCAACAAAATGGCGTGCTGGTTTTGCCGATTCACTACGCGAGCAAACTGGGCAAAATCAAATTGGCAGAACTGCCGTGGGCGAAAATGCCGGGATCTGGTTGGGCGAAATTGGATGCCACGCAAACTCTTACGCTTTTGCTTAACTATCTCAAGCAGGTATTGGCGATCCCATTTAACCATGAGCTGATCGAACAACTGGAAAATAGCGTGCTGGTTACCGAGCAGTTTCTCAACGTCGCGCCCAAATCGCATCACAACGAGTTTATCGCTTCGGAACAGTCTCTGATTTGGGGGCATACTTTCCATCCGACCCCAAAAAGTCGTTCGGGCGTCACCATGGATGATCTCTTGGCGTTTTCTCCAGAAGTCGGCGCGCAAGTCCCGCTGTACTGGTTTGAAGTGGATACGTCCTTACTTGATGTGCTGAGTTCCGACGGAGAAGCTAACCCTGCTCAGCACATGCTACAACAGCTCGCGCCACAACACGCCACCAGCAATGGGAAGACCCTCTACCCTTGTCATCCTTGGGAAAGCTACACCATTTTGAGCAACCCAAGCGTGAAGCGTGCCATTGAACAAGGCAAGATCACGCCACTGGGTTTAGGTGGTGAAAAGATGCAGCCGACCTCTTCAGTTCGTACCCTCTACCACCCAGATATGGATTGGTTTGCGAAATTCTCCATCAACGTACGATTAACCAATTGCGTGCGCAAAAACGCGTGGTACGAACTCGACAGCGCCGTGCAGCTCACGTCGATTCTTAAACCAATTAGAGAAAACGAACAGCTGCACAACCCCGTATTTAAAGTGATGACTGAGCCTTACGCCACCACGTTGAATCTAGAAAGTGTCGCTGAGCACAACTGGGACGACAACACCAAAGCGCGCGAATCGTTTGGGATTTTATACCGCGAAAATTTCTCGCTGAGCGAAGTCGACATCTTAAAACCAACCCTCGCTGGCGCTCTGTTTGCTTACGACAAAAACGGCAACAGTTGCATTGCTCAACGCCTTAAAAACAAAGCGCGTACTACGCAAAATCGCTATTCCGACATCGCGACACTGTGGTTTGAACGCTATTTGCATTGCCTGATCCCGGGCGTGTTTAATTACTACTTCAAACACGGGGTGGCGTTTGAGCCGCATTTGCAAAACACCTTAATTGGCTTTGAGCAAGAGATGCCGTGTTGTGTTTGGATTCGTGATTTGGAAGGCACTAAATTACTGCCGGAGTTCTGGCCAGCAGAAACATTAACTGACTTGTCTGAACGCGCGCGACAATCGGTTTACTACAGTCGCGAACAAGGCTGGAATCGCATCGGATACTGCACCTTTATCAACAACATCAGCGAAGCGATTTTCTTCATCGCAGAAGGTGATGAGCCACTAGAGCAAACGTTGTGGAATGCGGTGCAAAGTGCCATTGTGCGTTGGCAGTCAGTGAATGGAAAACAGCCGGAACTAGAAGCGTTGCAGAATGGCGGTCACTTCCCAAGCAAAAATAATTTCACCACGCGTTTGATGCAAAAAGCCGATAAGGAGTCGGGCTATACCCAAGTCGCCGCGCCTTGGCAGAAACACGAAAAAGGAGCGCAACATGTCTAATTCACTCTCTCTACCGACACGCGTTTGCCAACAAGTTCACACGCTCGCACAGCAGCAAAATCAACCCTTGTGCGCGTACTTGTATGACCTAAACGCCTTAGAAGAACACATCAAACAACTGCGTCACGTTTTGCCGAAAAATGTCGAGCTATTTTACGCAGCCAAAGCCAATCCATCAGGCCCTGTTCTCAAAACGCTCGCGCCGTATGTCGATGGTTTTGAAGCGGCATCTGGCGGGGAGCTGGCACACCTCCACCAGCAACAACTCGATAAGCCATTGATCTTCGGCGGCCCAGGAAAAATGCCAAGTGAATTGCAACAAGCGATTGAGCTGGATGTCGATGCGATTCATGTCGAAAGCCTCACCGAGCTAAAGCGCATTGGAGCACTAACCGAGCGCCTCAACCACCCTACTTCGATCTTTTTGCGTATGAACATCGATATTGGCGACATCACGCTCAGCAAGTTGGCGATGGGCGGCAAGCCAACTCCTTTTGGTTTGGACGAGTCCGAACTGAGTAATGCTTTGATGTTGCTGCGCGATTTCCCGCAAGTGTCACTGAAAGGTTTCCATTTTCACTTGATGTCGCATCAGCTCGATGTTGAGCGTCACTTAGCGTTAATGCAGCGCTATTTCCAAGTCGTAAAAGCGTGGCAACAGGAGTTCGAACTCGGTGAGCTAATGATCAACTTGGGCGGCGGCATGGGCATCAACTACCAAAACCCTGAGCAACACTTTCCGTGGATGGAGTTTTGCGACAAGTTGGAATTCCTCATCGCTAAAGAGCAAGTTCAAGATTGGACACTGCGTTTTGAATGCGGACGGTTCATCACAGCGGCATGCGGTTATTACGTGATGGAAGTGCTGGATATTAAGCAAAATCTTGGCGAAAACTTTGTCATCGCACGCGGAGGAACTCACCACTTCCGCACGCCAGCAGCGCAGAGCCATGATCATCCATTCGTCATCCTGAAAAACGAGCAACACCACGAAATTTCTCACCCAATTCAGCATACACAAGCGACCTTTGTCGGCCAGCTTTGTACGCCTAAAGATGTGCTGGCACGCAATCAACACGTCGCCCACGTCGATATTGGTGATTATGTTGTGTTTACCTTAGCGGGCGCCTATGCGTGGAACATCTCCCATCAAAACTTCTTGATGCATGAACCGCCGATCTTCCACTATTTTTAAACGGCATACTTCGCTTTACTCAAGCCCCAATCATTGGGGCTTTTTTATTCCATCTCGGCACAAATTCATTGCCATTAACCGCTTTGCGAAATAGCAATAATGCGTTTTATCAGCTCGTCGGGTTCCATTTTGGGATTGCGGTAAAAACGGAAGATTTCCGAGTTTATCGCTTGCTGAGCAACCGGATTGACCGCCATCGAATCAATCATACTCGGCACAGCGAGGTTGTGTTTCACGCCGTAGTGAAAGTCTTGATATGACTGGACCTGACACGGATTAAAATCGCTGATGTTGATATCGGTGCGTACCGGAATCGAGCCTTTTACCTTATTGAACTTAGCTTGAAACTCGACGTCTGCCAGTGCGCTTGCGGTTTGCTGAGCCGCCTCGGCAGAAAACGACTTGCTCGACATAAACACCAAGCTGTCCATGTTGTAGAGGAATACACCATCGCTGTCCGGCGTTGGGTAACAGCCGACCTCTTGCGGGACTGAGACTTGATTGGCGAGCAGCTCACCTAAAATCCAATCTCCACCGATTTGAAACAGTGCTTGACCGTCGGCTAACGCTTGGGTCGCCGTATCCCACTTACTGTCAGGTAATTGGTTGTCGATCAACAAGCTCAGGCGACGAAATTGCGTCAGCGCTTGGCGCAGTTTTTCGCTGTCGATGCTGTCTCGCTCAAGCTTAACCATTGCATTGGTGTAGAACTCAACGCCGCCAGTGGAGATCACTAAGTTCTCGAAAAGTTGGGCGACTTGCCACGGCTGCTCACCGACTGCGATCGGTACAATGCCATTGTGCTTAGCAAGTTCCATGGCAGCGAACATCTCTTGCCAATTTTTCGGCGCGGAAAGATTCAGTTGTTTAAGCAGCTTGTGGTTGACCCACAACCAGTTCAAGCGGTGCAGCGTAAGTGGCAGGGCGATATAGCCGTTTTGTGTTTTATTGATTTCGATAGATAGCGGGTAGAGCACCTCGTCCCAGCGCTGCTCATCCGCTACCGCGTTGACGTTGTGCAAAATACCGATGGCATCCCACGCCTTAATACTTGGCCCTTCGATTTGCGCGAAGCTCGGTGGGTTGCCCGCCAGCGCGCGAGCTTGCAGTACCGTCATCGCGCTGTCGCCACCACCGCCTAGCACCGGGCTTTGCAGCAGCTCAATATCGTGCCGTTTTAGCTGAGCTTTGAGTGTTTGCAGCGCTTGCTGTTCGCCGTCAGAAGTCCACCAATGTAAAAACTCTACCCCTTGTGGCGACTCAGCGTGAGCGACGCAAGGGGCGAGCAACAGTGGGAACAAGAATGCCAGTTTGTTCATAGTCAGTCTCTCGGGAAAGTCAGCGTGGCGCAGAGGCCGCCAAACTGAGAATGGCTCAGCAACAAGTTGCCGCCATGAGCCTTTGCAATACTCTGTGAAATGGTTAACCCCAGCCCACTGCCTTCTTTATCGTTGCTAGCGCGGAAGTATGGCTGGCAGAGCTTTTCAAGTAATAAATCGTCAACACCGTCACCGTGGTCTTCAATTTCAATCTGGATCGACTCTGGGCTTTCACTCAGCGTAATGTCCGCTTGATGGCCGTATTTGAGCGCGTTATCGACCAGATTCTGAATGCAGCGCTTAATCGCTAACGGTTTACCAGCAAAGTGGGTGCGGATTTCGCCGTGGATGCGAATTGTGTCCGGCGCATCGGCGATATTGGAGGAAATGTGCTGAATCAGTTGGGTGAAATTGATCGGCTCGATTTCCTCGTGGATATCGGTCTCTTTAATGCATTGCAATGCGCCTTTGACCATCAAATCTAGGTCGTTACTCAGGCGGATAAAGCGTTCTCGGTCGGCGTCGTCATCCAGCATTTCCGCTCGCAGTTTTAGGCAGGCAATCGGCGTTTTCAGATCGTGGGAGATGGCGCTGAACAACATTTCACGGTCTTTAATATGGCTGTCGATGCGTCGATTCATCTTGTTAAACGCACGTACCGCCGCTTTCAGTTCGTTACTGCCTCGCTCAGAGACTTCGGGCACGTCTAGTCGGCTCGACATCAGGGTTGCGGCTTTTGCCAGCTCTCGAATTGGTTGAATTTCTTTGCGAACGATAAACCAGGTACACAGCAACAGCATTAGCGCGGACACCAATAGCGTCAGCCATTGGCGCAGCTCAAAATAGTTAGTCTCTAGGTTGATGTAAGGCGCGGGTAGCACCGCCGCGAGATAAAACCATTCGTTCTGCGCGACTTCGACCTGCATCACCAGAATGGGTGGATTGAGGTCACCAAACGAAAGCGAATAATGCGCCCACAATAGTGGCAGTTCATCGATAGGTAGCTCGTTGTTGAACACTTTGAGTTTGTCGCGCTGGGTGAACTCCACCTCGATATTAGGAATGCCGCTCAGCTCGCTTTCTAATACCTCGCGAACTTGGTTGATGACCAACGTTTTGCGCTCGCTCTCCGGCAGTGGGTCGACGTCAATCTGGTGATTGTTGAGTGAGACGAAAAAGCGCGTACCACCCATGTTGCGTAGTTGATTGAGCACCAAGTGGCGATATTCCGAAGGGAGGGTTTGAAAGAAGGCGATGGTAGAAGAAGCACTCAGTGCTAAGCTTTTGACTGTGGTGGTCAGGCCTTCTTTATCGCGTTCGCTGGCGTGTTGATACCAGATAATCCCGGATAATACCTGAGCCAGAATGATCACCAGCAACAAGAACACACTGGTGCGAACGACCAGTGATCCCGTCCAGCGTTTAATTCTCATAATGCACGTCCGTGGTCAGCATGTAGCCTTTGTTGCGCACCGTTAGGATCAGCGAACGGTCTTTATCTTCAAGGTGATGACGCAAGCGGCTGATCTGCACGTCAATGCCGCGTTCAAACGGGTCGGCATCGCGTCCCCAGATCTCGCGCGCAATGTCATCGCGAGATAATATTGATTGCGCGTGGTTGACGAACAAACCGAGCAGCGACAAATCCGCGCCACTCAGTTGCTTAACCTCGCGGCTAGCAACGTGGGTCAGTTGCCGGGTTACGGTATCTAATAACCAATCGTCAAAACGCACTTTACGCGTCAGTTTGCTATTGGCGGTCGATTGGCTGCGTCTCAGAATCGTTTTGATGCGCGCGAGCAGTTCACGCGGACTGAATGATTTGGTGATGTAGTCGTCAGCGCCCATTTCTAGCCCTGCGACTCGGTCGGCTTCTTCGGTGACGGCGGTCAGCATGATGATCGGGATATCGGAATTTTTGCGCAGTTTCTGGCACAGGGTAAAACCGTCTTCACCGGGCATCATAATATCGAGGATGATTAAATCAGGATGGTGATCGTTGAGCAGTTGCCACATCACGCCGCCGTTTTCCGCGCAAAGCACTTCAAACCCTGCGCGACCAAGGTAATCTGACAATGCTTCGCGAAGGTCGAGGTTGTCATCGACGACCAGTATCTGCTTGTTTTCCATCCTACTTTCCCTGTGTCCGTCCCTGTGCCTGCCCCTGAGTTTGGCGCTGGCCAATATGATGCATTCTTAAACGCACATTCACAATCGAGCCGATTACAATTTTCACTTCTCGGTGTAAGAGATTTGTAAGCGGCCACTTACAAACTGATTGCCTTTTGTAACCTTAGGCGCCGCCTTGCTCGCTATGATCATCCTGACCTTACGTGAAACAGCATGACCTGAAGGAATCAGGTCCTACAACACTGACATTCGTCAGGAGGAAACCATGTTTGCAAGTATATTTGGACAACTACAAAAAATAGGGCGGTCGTTGATGCTGCCTGTGGCGGTGTTACCGGTGGCTGGCTTGATGCTGGGTATTGGTAACGCGGGGTTTGCGTTTATTCCAGACGCGGTCAACAAAGTGATGCTCGCCGCCGGTGAGGGCGTGTTCGGCAACATGCAGTTGATGTTTGCGGTCGGTGTAGCGCTCGGGTTATCAAAAGGCAATGACGGTGCCGCTGCGCTCGCAGGCTTAGTTGGCCTAATTATTATGAACGCATCGCTCGGTATCGTGACTGGCCTACGCGGCCTAGAAACTGACGCCACCATCATGGGCGTTGAGACGCTGCAAACTGGGGTGTTTGGCGGCATCTTTATTGGTGCGGTCGCGGCAATCATGTACAACCGCTTCTACAACATCAAACTGCCAGAGTACTTGGGCTTTTTCGCGGGTAAGCGATTTGTGCCCATTGTCACCGGTTTATCGGCGATCGTCGTTGGTGCGATTCTCGCGTTTGCATGGCCACCTGTCGGACAACTTCTTGATGCATTCTCTCATTGGGCAGCGTACCAAAACCCTGTACTCGCGTGGGCGGTTTACGGCGCGGGCGAACGTTCTTTACTCCCGGTTGGTTTGCACCACATCTGGAATGCGCCGTTCTTCTTTGAAGTCGGCAGCTATGTAGACCCAGAAACCGGCAAAGAGTTTACTGGTGAGCTCACTCGCTTCTTCGCGGGCGATAAAACCGCAGGTTATCTGTCTGGTGGCTTTATGTACTCCATGTGGGCGCTACCAGCAGCGGCACTGGCGATTTACCACTGCGCGTCTCCTGAGCGTAAGAAAATCGTCGGCGGTTTGATGATGTCTGCGGCGTTGACCTCTTGGTTAACTGGTATCACAGAGCCAATCGAATTTACCTTCCTATTCGTCGCGCCAGTGCTGTACGTAATCCATATTTTCCTAACTGGTATTGCGTTTGCGATCACCGCATTTTTGGAAATCAAACACAGTACTGACTTTGCGCACGGCGCGATCCAGTTCTTCCTTTACTACCCAATGTCGAGCAACGCGTGGATGTTCATCATCATCGGTCCAATCTGGGCGACGCTGTACTACGGCTTGTTCCGCTTCCTAATTGTGAAGTTGGATCTGAAAACGCCGGGCCGTGAAACCGACATTGCAGAAGTGAAGATTGCCGGACAACCTGATGAAATTGCGGTGGATGTAGTCGCTGCATTGGGCGGCAAAGCCAATATCAAGTCAGTCGATGCGTGTATCACCCGTCTGCGTGTCTCGGTGAAAGACATTGCCAACGTTGATGTTGCTAAGCTAAAAGCACTCGGCGCGCGAGATGTTTTAGTGATTGGCGACAGTTTACAAGCGATTTTTGGTACGCAGTCTGACTCAATTAAGTCAGAAGTGCACAGCGTACTCGCCACCTCCTGATCTTACCTCCCCCAATCTAGGTAAGATTTGCCAACCTCCTTGTGAGGTTGGCTTTTTCGTTTTCGGAGTAAAAAAAGCGAAGCCAATAACCAGCCCTACTTCGCCGCCGCGTGGGTTAAATTGCCCAGCACGCCGCTGATTTTGTTCAATACCTCGTCACAGCCTTCAATATGATGGCGCTGCTTTAAATACATCGGATCGTTGTAAGCTAACCACGTTTTGCTTTCAGCATCTTCATACACCAACACTTTTTGGGGTAAATCGAGCGCCACCTCCTGCGCACAGATCATCAGTGGTGTGCCCACTTTAGGGTTTCCAAACACGATAACTTCAGTTGGTCGCAACGTCATATCGACTTTCGTGGCATTCTCTTGATGGTTAATGCGCGCAAAGACGTTCAACCCTTTTTCTTGCGCGATAGCGACAAATTTATCCGCCGTATCTTTTGCTGAATGTGTGCTCGCAACGGTTACCACGCCCTCACCAGCCAACGCACTCAATGACGTCAACGCCACGACCAACCCGATGATTACTTTTTTCATTTGTCGTCCCTTCCTCTCTCTGAGTCGAAAACTAGATATAGAAAAACCAAGTGTAGGAAAACTATAGAAGTCAGATTCCGCTATCGCGAATTGCACTCTACCCACTCAAGAGTCGACCGTGTAACACGGATAAATTGATTCAGATTAATAAAGCATTAACTAGCCGAGCATCAAAAGCGTGAAATACGTAACATTTGCAGCCTATTTTAGTAAGAAAGAGAAAAGTAGTGACACGCGATCAATTTGAGTTATTAGCACCCGGTGGTGATTTAGATTCCATCAAAGCCGCCATTGCCGCTGGCGCCGATGCAATTTACTGTGGGCTCGACCGCTTCAATGCTCGTAACCGAGCGACCAACCTCACCTTAGATAACTTAAATGGCGTGTTAACGTTAGCCCATCAGCACAGCTGTAAGATTTTCCTAACGTTGAATGTGCTGATTTTAGAAAGTGAAATTCCGGCGATTGTTCGCTTACTCAGCCAACTGAACACCACCAAAATCGATGGCGTGATCGTGCAAGATCTCGGTCTGGCCTACATTCTCAAACATCACTTTCCCGATTTGGATGTGCACGCTTCAACACAACTGAACACGCATAACGAAGGCCAGATCCTCTTTCTCAACCAGCTCACCGCAAGCCGAGTAAACTTATCTCGCGAACTTAACATCGATGAAATAAAACATCTGGCGCAATTTGGTCGCGAGCACAACGTAATGATGGAAGTGTTTGTCCACGGCTCATACTGCATCGGATTCTCCGGAATTTGCTATATCAGTTCCGCTCGCAATGGTGCATCAGGTAACCGTGGACGTTGCAGTCAACCTTGTCGCGAACAGTACGAAACGACCAAAACAGGCAACAACTACCCACTTAATATGAAAGACAACTCCGCATTTAGCGATTTAGAAGCGCTTGCTGATGCGGGTGTGTATTCGTTGAAAGTGGAAGGCCGCATTAAGAAATCCCACTACGTGTACACCGTGGTCGATAACTGGCGTAAACAGATTGATCGCTTGTGCGAGGGTTTGGAACTCTCTGAAGACACCACAGAGTTATACACGGTGTTCAACCGTGATTTCTCCAACGCATTTTTGCAAGGTGATTTCGGCAAGGCGATGTACATCGACAACCCGCGCGACCATGCTGTAAAGCATTTTTCGAAGGTTTACCAATGCCAGTCTGCTGATGATGTACAAGCGGTGAAAAAGAAACTCTACGATGACAAAACCGCGATCATTGAGAAAGTGGCAGAGCAAACTAAGTCGTTCGATGTCACTTCAACACAAGTATCCGGCAGCAGCTTGAAAGGGTCGATTGATGTGCCAACTCTGCCAGCGTTACCTCAACCAGAACCTCGCCAAGGTGCGCCAAAATTATCGGTTCTGATCTCGTCAGCACAAGAAGCCATGCTGTGCGAATACCACGACGTTGATGTTTACTATCAATTGCCAATGGGATTGTCTGGCGAACTGAGCGCGATGATTGAGTTATTCCAAGCCAATCCAATGCTCAAACCATGGCTCCCGGCCATTTTGATTGGCGAAGACTACCACGCCGCGCGCGTATTTTTGGAAACCATCCAACCTGAGTTGTTGATCACCAACAACTCAGGCGTCGGCATGATCGCAAAAGAGCTCGGCTTAGGCTGGGTGGCTGGCCCACAAATGAACACGGTGAACTCATACGCGTTTAAATGCCTTCAAGACGAGTTCGCGGCAAGTGGCGCGTTTGTTTCTAACGAGCTGAATATGAAGCAGATGCGTCACATAAAGCGTCCGAAAAACATGCGCAGCTTCTACAGCATTTATCATCCAAATACCCTACTCACTAGCCGCCAATGTTTGTTCCAACAAACCGAAGGTTGCCGCAAAATTAAGGTTAACAAAGGCTGTTTGAAGCGTTGTGACAAGCGCACATCGATCATCAACCTAAAAGACAACCCGTATGTGGTGCAAAAACAAAAAGGTAGCCACAATTCAATCTACAGCGAGCACAACGTCTTAAACCTGCAAGTGCTGCACGATCTGCCGCAATTGTTTACCGATGTGTTGATCGATCTGCGTGATATCCAGACCGAAACGAAAGTCTCAGCAAGCAAACCTGAGTTGATTGACGCGTTCTTAGCTCTACTTGAAGAGTACAGCGAACAAACCGTCCAAACGCTGAATGCCATGATTTAACCAACAGCCAACGCGCAGTATTTGAAGGGGTTGTAGGCGGTACTTGAAAGTTAAACAACGCATCCACTCTCAACATATCTTGAACACACACAGTGCACTGACTACAATAGCGCACTTTTTTTAATGACTTCAAGGTCAAACAAAATGACAGATACAGCTAAACCAGCTCTACCAGATCGCCTAGCGGGTAACCCACGTAGCCCATTCTTCATCAAAGAATGCTTCGAGCACCAAATCGGTATTCGTATCAACGGTCAAGAGCGTACTGACGTAGAAGAATACTGCATCAGCGAAGGTTGGGTAAAAATTGCTTCTCCTAAAGCAAAAGACCGTTTCGGTAACCCAATGCTAATCAAGCTTAAAGGCGAAGTTGAAGCGTACTACGTGTAAGCTGACCACGCTTAATATCTTTGAAAGCTCGAGTCTGACTCGGGCTTTTTTAATGCCTGTCATATCCCTTCCTCATTTAATCTCTTCCCTCTTCTTTTCAGTACAAAGTAGGGTCTGTTTATCTTTCGAGATTAAATTTTGTTCGAGATAAAATCGTTTTAGGCGAGGCAAGGACTGTGTAGCCTAGCATTCTAAGTAAATACTCCTTAACAAAGCATAGAACGATTTTAGCCGAACCCTTTGGGCAGCGTTTGTTGGTCATTTCTCCTGCGTTATCAGCTTTTTCATGTAGGCTAACTACACATCAAAGCTTCTGCCTTGCACAAATACCCAACAATTCGCTGCAAAAATCAGCTCGAAAGGTCAACAGACCCTAAAATCGATGTAAATCGCTGTTTTTATCTGATTGTTGTCTAAAGTTTCTAGAGACACAACTGCAATAGTGATTGCCAAAAGAAACGACACCTTTTGAATACAGGGAGAGGAAATGGAAAGCCCACTTGTCACACTCAAACACGCCAGCAAAAGCTTTGTTGATGGCAAAGAGACACATCGCGTGTTAGAAGGCGTCGACTTTACGTTGAACACAGGAGCGAGTGTTGCGCTAACGGGCGCAAGTGGTAGCGGCAAAAGTACTTTACTCAATGTCATCGCTGGCTTTGAGCCACTTTCCGAAGGTGAGTTGTGGTTAGATGGCGATAACACAGCGGCTTGGAAAGACCCACAATGGAGCCAATTTCGACACCAAAAACTCGGTGTTATCTTTCAGCAATTCAATCTATTAACGCCGCTCAACGTGCAGCAAAACATCGCCTTCCCTCTGCATTTGAATCAGCAGAAATGGAACGACTGGTGCGATTATTTGGTCGAGACTCTAGGCATCAGCCAACTTCTCGACAGACATGTTTCTGCCCTTTCCGGTGGCCAACAACAACGAGTCGCTATTGCGCGCGCATTGGCACACAAACCTAAACTGCTACTTGCTGATGAACCCACAGGTAACCTCGACCAAAAAGCGGGGTTAGAAGTGATGAAGCTACTCAGTGAAATCACCACCCAAGGCAATACGGCAGTGCTGTTAGTCACCCACAGCCCTGAATGCGCTGAGTTTATGAAAACACGGCTGCGATTAGATAATAGTCAGCTACAGAACAGTCATCACCAAAACAAACATGAGCTTCGCCATGAAGCAAGCTAAGCCATCAAACATCAGATTCACTCATACTCAACTCGCCCTGAATCTATTTGCAGCGCACTATCGGCAGGCGCCACTGCAAGCCGCCGCAATTCTGATCGGTATCGTGCTGGCAGTGACCTTGTTTGTTGCGGTGCAAGCCATCAACCTCAATGCCAAGCGCAGTTATGCAGAGTCTACCGAGCAGCTTAGCGCACAAGCTCAGAACGTAATTATTCCACCAGCAGGTCAAAACTATCTGCCTGAATCGCTCTACTTCGCCCTTAGACAAAACGGACTCAGTGCAGCACTGCCGATAATCGAAGGGCGAGTGAGAGACGAACAAGGGCGTCGCTGGTCAGTGCAAGGTAGCGAGTTGATTGCCGCTATCTCTTCACGTTCTCGCTATTCATCAGATAGTGAACAGAACGTGTCTTTGTTCGATAGTGCTTTACCTTTGCCTGAGCTTTTAGCCGGCAAGCCAATCGTGATGATGAGCCAATCTCAACATCAAAACTTAGGAGAGGTAGAAACCCTAACTCTGGACGACATTCCAACCCAAGTGGTGGTGCTACCTGACGAATGGCAGTTAGGTAGCCGAATGTTGATGGACATTGGCTTTGCCCAGCAACTGCTCAATAAACAAGGACAGCTCAGTTACATTGCGGTTTTCCATTCGGGTGATAAAGGGAATAAAGACACGCAAGCAAATTGGCAGAACCTTATTGGTGAGCAAGGACAATGGATTGCCAATAATCAAAGTACCGACCTTGGTTCGCTGACCGACAGCTTTCACCTCAACCTCACGGCAATGAGCTTACTCGCGTTTTTAGTCGGGCTGTTCATCGCTTACAACGGCGTAAAGTACAGCTTGCTTAAACGCAATCGGCTGTTAGTGCAAATTCAACAAGCGGGTGTTGCGCCGAGCATTGTGTTCTCTGCGCTGTTAGTTGAACTCACTATTCTCGTTACCATCGGCGCTTCCCTCGGTTTTGTATTGGGCATGCAGCTTAGCCACTGGTTACATCCGACCGTGGCACTGACTCTAGAACAACTTTATGGCGCGACACTGCTGCCCGGCACTTGGCAGTGGCAATGGTGGGCGCAAGCCCTGCTACTCACGTTAACCGCAACCCTAGTGGCATGTTGGCAGCACTTTAAACAGCGAGTGCGCCAGCCGCTTTCCTCTCATGGCGGATTTTATCAAGCGCCGGAAGCCTCTAACGAAAACCAATTGTTCGTGATAGGTGCTGCGTTGACGGCTCTCGCACTCGCAGGGTTATGGCTGAGTGAGCATCATCGCTTTACCATGGCGTGGCTCGGCGTGCTTGTGGTGTCGATTCCTTTGTATCTACCCAAAACACTCAGCGTCTTAGCCAATTGGTGTGAAAAGCGCACCACTTCCAGTTTGATGCAGTACCTGTTTGCTGAGCTGCGCGAGCTGATTTCTCCGCTTTCTCTCGCCATGATGGCACTGCTACTCGCCGTTACTGCCAATATGGGCATGAACACGCTAGTTGGCAGCTTTGAGTCCACCCTAAAGCAGTGGTTAGAACAAAGGTTACACGCTGATATTTACGTCAGCCCTGCCCAAGGGGAAATCGCTGATGTGGAGCGCGAGTTAGGGCAGTTCGATAAGGTTGAGACCGTCTACAAGCAATACTACGTCGATGATAACCTGCAAGGTTTACCGATTTTGCTTGGCACTAAAGACAAAGACACCTTAGAGCAAACCATGGTGTTCAAATCGCATTTGGAGAACTTCTGGCAGCGTTTTTACCAAGGTGAGTCAGTCGCGATCAGTGAACCAACCGCGGTCAAATTGGGTATATCACTGGGTAGCGAGCTCACGCTTGATGCTGTTCCAAATAAGAACCTGCTTGTGGGTGCGATATTCCATGATTACGGCTCACCCAACGGTGAAGTGTTATTGGCACCAAAGTTATGGAAAGAGAGCGGGTTTACCGACCTACCGACAAGCCTTGGCATTAAAGTATCAGGAGACCCACAAATCGTCTACGAGCAACTGCGCGAGCAATTAAATCTGCATCCAAGTCAGCTCTACGATCAAGCGCAAATCAAATCCATCGCGTTGGATATTTTCTCGCAAACCTTCGCCATTACGCGTGCGCTCAATGGCGTGACGTTGATGGTCGCGGTGATTGGTTTGTGCAGTGCTTGTTTCATGTTACTCGACGCGCGCAAAGCCGCTATTGCAAGGCTGTTCGCACTTGGTGTTAGTCGTCTTAAATTAATGACCATGGTGGTCGGACAGATCGTCGCTTTAGTCAGTTTTACTCTGGTTATCGCCCTGCCCCTCGGAGCCATGGTGGGTTATGTACTGACAGACATCGTCACCTTGCGCGCTTTTGGTTGGAGTTTAAATTATCTGTGGAATTGGAGTGATGCGCTGAGCATTGCGGCAATCACCATCTTGGTGGCAGTGATTGCAACCTTGATTCCGCTGTGGCGATTGGTCAGTAAGCCTGTCGTGTCCAGTTTGCAAAGCGAGGTGTTGTGATGGTTCGATTAGCAAGCAAACTTACTCTACTCATAAGCAGCTTATTCCTGTTCGGTTGTGAAGATACCCAACAAAAAAATATGGGCACGTTGCTGGGCAGTGGAGACACGCAAAGCGAGAGCAACCTATTCACACCCGTAGAAAAAGGGGTTGAACTCACCTTTCCTACCGATCATCAAGCGCACCCGAATTTTCGTCATGAATGGTGGTATTTAACCGCCAACTTAATCGATGCAGACGGCAACCCACTTGGCGTCCAGTGGACACAATTTCGCTTTGCTGCTGCGCCGCCAAAGGACGAAGATGACGTGAAGAAAACCGAGTGGCAAGCTCAACAAATCTACATGGCGCACAGCGCGGTCACTACAACGGACAAACATTACGCCGATGAAAAATGGTCGCGCGATCAAGCCTCTCTCGCAGGCGTTGATTCTTCACCATTTCGGGTTTACCTCGATGATTGGCAGTGGACTTCTTCAACCACCGATCTCTTCCCTGCCACATTGAATGCAAACTCCGAACAGTTTGGCTATTCGCTGACACTTACCAGCACTGCGCCTTATCAAAAGCAAGGCGAGCAAGGTTACAGCACCAAAAGTGCCAATGGTCAGGTGGCGTCGTATTACTACAGCCAACCGTTTATTGATGTCTCCGGTGAAGTCACCATCGACGGTGAAACCCATCAAGTGTCGGGCAAAGGTTGGATAGATCGAGAGTGGAGCTCGCAATTCTTACTCGACTCACAACAAGGCTGGGACTGGTTTGCTCTAAGATTGAGTGACGAAACCAGCTTGGTGGTGTTCCAATTGCGGGATTCCAAAACCGGAGCAGCCAGTTACTCCAACGCAAGACTGATGCAGCAAGATGGCTCTGGCATCGCCATTTCTCAAAAAGACATTCAGTTAAAGGCAACTAAGCAAACAGAAATCCAAGGGCGAAAGTATCCAACCGAGTGGCAAGTATCGATTCCTAACCAGCAAATCGAACTTACGGTTTCTGCCCTCAACCCGAACGCGAAAATGCCCCTTTCTGTGCCTTATTGGGAAGGCCCAGTGCGTATTGAGGGCTCTCATTCTGGGACAGGTTATATGGAACTAACGGGGTATTGAAAAGTTGAGTGATTACCCTAATTATTCAGCTAGTACAAACACAGGTAACCGAGTGATACACTGCACCTCAGTGTCATCCAATGAATAATTGAAAGGAAATATGATGAACCCAATTATCGCCTTGCTAAAAGAGAACAACATCAGCGACGAACAAATCAACGAGATTTTTCAGACTCTGACGCAAAACCCTCTAGCGGCAATGGCAACAATCAGCCAACTAGGTTTGCCACAAGACAAGCTACAAATGCTGATGGCGCAAGTGATGCAAAACCCTGCGCTAATTAAAGAAGCCGTAGACGAGTTGGGATTGGATTTCTCAAAGGTTGAAGAAGCAAAAGAGAAGCTTCAAAGCCAAAACCAAGGCAACTAAGTGTTAGCCATTTAGCGCTGAATATAGAAAAGGCCGTTAACCCGAGCATGTGGGTTAACGGCCTTTTTTGTTGGCTACTTTGTTGTTAGCTACTTTTTTGTCGGCTAATTATTAGCGATTTAAAGACGCGAATTGCTCTGCTGTCATGCCATAGTACAGCTTGTCGTCAAAGCCTTGCTCTCGTTTGTAGTAGTCTTTCTGACGGCCTTCTTGAGTAAAACCATTTTTCTCTAACGTTTTGTAAGAACCAGCATTAGAAGCGTAGCAATCCGCACTGACTTTATGGGCGTTTAGCTCAGTAAATCCAATCTCGGTCATCATTTGACAAGCGCGAGTCGCAACGCCTTTGCCCCATGCGCAAGTAGGTAACTGATAACCCACTTCGTAGTTGCCAGCTAAGAACATCACTGCGGTCACCGCACACATTCCCATGTACTGACCTTGTTGGTCACGAATCACGAACGTTGGGCTATCTGGCCAAACACCCTCTTTGATCGCTTGTGCCGTATTTTCAATAATAGGGCCAAAGAAACCCTCATACAGGCTGTTGTCAGCAGGAGCGAAGAACAGATACTGATTGACCTTATCGTCGTTCAACATCTCGATAATATCTTGTAGATCAGAGCCTTGAATCAGTTGGATAGTCAACGATTCGTTAAATGGGATGGCTTCGCCTTGTTTTAGTTTTTGATATGACATGTGTTACCTCGTTATCTGCTGAGAATAGTAGCCCAGCGAATAAGAGAAAAATTGGATTTTTGCGACAACTTTCGGGCTGATTAGCGATGTATTACGACTCAAAATCGCCATAGATATCGATGGTTAAGTCGCGCTTTTTCAAGTATTTGCTTGGCGTTTTTCTTAGCTGCTGTTTGAGGGTACGAATCAAATGCGATTGGTCACTGAAACCAAATTGTTGTGAGAAACTCGCCCAATCAATTGCTTCTTGTTTGTAGAGGGTCAAAATCATCTGCTCCAGACGTGCCATTTGTTGATACTGCTTAACGCTCAGCCCCACTACTTGCTTGAAACTGCGCTCAAGCGTTCTTCGAGAACAGGCGCATTGTTTGGCTATCTCATCAATATCCATCGCTAGCTCAGGTGAGCGTAGCGCTTGAGCGTCCATCACGGATGCCGCTTTTTGCGATGCCAAAAACGGTTTGGTGCAACAAGGTTCGATATCTAACGCATCTAGATGTCGTTTGATGTAGTTCAGCAAACATTGCGGTGAATCTTGCAACTCTAGCTGCCATAACCCTTGTTGAAAGCACACATCAAACGCCGTGTTGAGCCAATCAAACCATTCGCATTGGTTAATTGCTGCAACTTGGGATGCATCACTAAACCGTGATTCAATGGCATACAGACCCTCTGGACGAAAGGTGATACCAATACGCTTGATGGGAGCCGTATCTTCCAACAACAGCAAATGCTCGTTAGCCGTTAATAAATGGCAGCCTTTGCCAGCAAGCTTTGTGTCTCCCGTGTCGTAGCGGTAGCCTTGCACTGGTGGCGTAAAGAGTAAATGAGCGCGCGGGTTTGGAATAAGGTGCGGCTTGGGGTCAATGACTTCACCCTCTGGCACTTCCAAGTACCAAATTTGATGAATAAGCCATTCGTACTCTGGCAGAGACTGTTTCCAAGCTATCATGATTGTCCTAGTGGTTAGTAAAGATAATGAGCGCAACGTTTTTGCTTCAACATCTGCTCGTTGAGTGTGACTGATTGATGCTCATCTCGCCACGCATTTCTCACGCGGCTCCCTTGCAAGCTTGTTGGATTGCGGTAGGCTTTGAGCAGAGAAAACAAGCTGAACAGAACAAGGAAATCCCCCGATGCGCGTCGACTACCACAAACGACTGGTTCCTGTGATTCGTTATTTAGAACAACACTTTAATGAACCACTCAATCTGCCAGAAGTGGCCGCGCTGGCGAACCTTTCTCCTTATCACTTTCATCGCACCTTCAAAGCCGTGCAAGGCGAGACATTAGCTGATTTCATTCGACGTTTGCGTCTAGAAGCCGCCGCCGATGACTTATTCAAATCCAAGCAACCGGTATTAAACATTGCCCTAGAGTACGGATTTTCTAGCTCACAGAGCTTAGCCAAAGCCTTCAAACAACATTATGGCGTTACACCTACGGCCTTTCGCGACTGCGAAAACTACCAGCAGTTTTCTGAATTAGCACGAAACAGCAAGATTGGACACACGTTGCGCAAGAATGGAAACGAAGTAACACCAAGCGATTCATATACTGGCTCTGAACTCACCAAATGGAGCATGACAATGGAAACGCAAAACTTTGAAAAAGCAAAACTGGCTTACATTCGCGTAAACGGCCCTTACGGCCAAGGCTATGAGGAGCCATCAGGTCGCTTGTATCAATGGGCAGGAATGAAAGGTTTGGCAGACAATACCTGCATCTTCATCTACCATGACAATCCAGAAATCACGCCAGACGAGAAGTGTCGCACTGATATCTGCTTGATGGTGCCAGAAGATACGGAAGTTCCAAAAGGCATTGAGCTGCAAGACTTCCCCGGTGGTCAATATGCGGTGATGCGCCAGCACATTACTGACCCGAGCCAATACTCAAAAGCATGGGATGATGTCATGAGCAAGGTAATTGAATCCGGTATTGAGAACGACGACCGTCCTTGCTTTGAGCTTTACCACAGCTTTGACCCACAAACGCACCATGCAGACGTTAGCTTCTGCACTGCCATCAAATAAACCAAAAGCCTGCGTACTTGCAGGCTTTCTTGTCTTTGTGCAGTGGTTGAAACCGCTTAAATTGCTTCGCCGTTTACCGTTACTGCCACATCAATGTTGCCACGAACTGCGTTTGAATATGGGCAAACTTGGTGTGCAATGCGCGTTAGCTCTAGCGCTTGTTCTTGCGGCATGTCTAGCTCTACCGCTAGGCTCACTGTTAGTGCAAAGCCGCCGTTGTCGTTCGGACCGATGCCCACTTCTGCCGTTACAGGAGCGCTTTTCAGGTTTACTTTACCTTCACGCGCTACGTGCAAAATCGCGTTAGAAAAACACGCTGAATAACCCGCTGCGAAAAGCTGTTCTGGGTTAGTTGCTGCGCCTGTGCCGCCCATTTCTTTCGGGTATGACAGCTCTAGATCGAGAAGACCGTCATCAGTTTTTACTTGACCATTACGACCAGCCAAAGCGGTAGCTTGAGTTTTGTATAGAGTAGTCATACGAGTGTCCTTCTTAATTTAAGTTGCGCAAAATTTAATTGCTTACAATCTTATATCGAAGTGAAGATAGTTTGCAACTATATTGTGCACAATTTATTTTATAACTCTCTTTCTCTACGAGCAGGTAGGCAACGCCAATGAGCCAGTGTTACACCGACAACACCATGACCGACGACGATAAACTCTTACTCGAAAACCAAGTTTGCTTCCCGCTCTACAGCGCAGCAAACGCAGTGATCCGAGCTTACCGCCCGTTGCTGGACGAGCTTGATCTGACTTATTCGCAGTACTTAGTGATGATGGTGCTGTGGGAGAAAGATGGTGCCAGTGTGAAAGAGTTGGGGTCACAACTGCATTTGGATTCAGGCACACTCACGCCGCTGCTTAAACGCTTAGAAGCAAAAGGCTATGTAGAGCGCGGCCGAAGTGAAACCGATGAGCGCGTTCGCGTACTCAACCTCACCGAGCAAGGTCGTGATCTCAGAGAACAAGCCAAGTCGGTGCCAAACGCCATGATGTGCAAAATCACATTAGAGCTGGATGAAATGATCATGCTGAAGAAGTTGTGTGGCAAAGTGCTCGACAATCTGAGCTAACAAGATAGAAGTATCCGCTTCACCACTTCCTATTAGAAAGAGCCTGCCGAGATGCAGGCTCTTTCGATCTTAGCTAGAAGATCTACTCAAAGTCATCATCGGTATTCTCTATTGCTAATCTGCGTTCATCTTCAATAAAACCTATCAAAGCAAACTCACTTACATCGGATTTCCCTATCAAGTGAAATAGGAAATGGCTATCAATAGGATAGTTACAAGCGATTTTCCTTAAACACACTCCGATGAGAATATACTTTCCGAAAGCAACAACAGCTCAGCTTAAAACATTCAAAGGAAAGTAAATTATGATTAATACTCAAATCAAACCATTTGCAGCTACAGCGTACAAAAACGGCGAATTCGTTGAAGTAACAGAACAAGACGTTCTAGGTAAATGGGCAGTATTCTTCTTCTACCCAGCAGACTTTACGTTTGTATGTCCAACAGAACTGGGCGACCTAGCAGACCACTACGAAGAGCTACAAAAACGTGGCGTAGAAGTTTACTCAGTATCAACTGATACACACTTCACTCACAAAGCATGGCACGACAGCTCAGACACAATCGGTAAGATTCAGTACTACATGCTTGGCGACCAAACAGGCAACATCACAAACAACTTCGGTGTGATGCGTGAAGGTCAAGGTCTTGCAGACCGCGCTACGTTCCTAATCGACCCAGAAGGTACTATCCAAGCAATGGAAATCACTGCTGAAGGTATCGGTCGTGACGCAGAAGACCTACTACGCAAAGTGAAAGCAGCTCAATACGTAGCAGCACACCCAGGCGAAGTTTGCCCAGCTAAATGGAAAGAAGGTGAAGAGACACTAGCTCCATCACTAGACCTAGTTGGTAAAATCTAAGCCACTGAAATTTAAGTTCTAATCAGTTCCGATTTCCTTTTTCTGATTAGAACTGAATTAGAGAGCACTTCAGGTTAGATACCTTGACGACCTTCTGCCTGATTTGCTCTCTCCCCCTCAGGTTTTATCTACAGTAACCACTTTTTATTACCTATCTGAATAAGTAGGTGTGCAGTAATTGCGTAGAAAAAATCGTTTAGAACCAGGCATAGATTTTCGATAGCTAGTTACTCTAACTACAAAATCTATAACGCAGTTATCAACGATTTTAGCTAGCAAGAATGAACAAATACTTGTTTTGATTGGTAACTATTTAATTAAGGTAGTAACAACTATGTTAGACCAAGCGATCCAACAACAACTCAAACAATATCTGGCTAATGTAAAAGAAGAAGTTCGTTTAGTGGTTAGTCTAGATGAAAGCAAAGCATCGAATGACATTTTGTCTCTAGCGAACCAAATCGCAGAGATGAGCGACCTAATCACCGTTGAACGTGACGACAACGCAAGCGCACGTAAACCAGTGATGGCGGTAACTAACCCAGCTAAAGGCACAGCACTACGCTTTGCAGGCTTGCCAATGGGTCACGAATTTACCTCTCTAGTATTGGCACTGCTTCACTCTGGCGGTCACCCAATCAAACTAGAACCAGAAGTGATTGAGCAAATCGCAGCACTAGACAAAGATCTAGACGTAGAAATCTTCATTTCACTGTCGTGTCAAAACTGTCCGGACGTGGTTCAAGCGTTCAACATGATGGCGGCGATCAACCCGAAAGTAAAAGCAACCATGATCGACGGTGGTTTGTTCCAAGATGAAGTGAAACAACGCGACATCATGGCAGTACCAAGTGTATTCGTGAACGGTGAGCTATTCGGTCAAGGCCGTATGTCTCTGACTGAAATCCTAAACAAAGTGGATGACGGCGCGAGCGAGAAAGCGGCGAAAGCACTAAGCGAAAAAGACCCATACGACGTACTTGTTGTCGGCGGTGGCCCTGGTGGTAGCGCAGCTGCTCTTTATGCTGCTCGTAAAGGTATTCGCACTGGTGTTGTTGCTAAACGCTTTGGTGGTCAGGTTATGGACACCATGGCAATTGAGAACTTCATTTCGGTAAAACGTACTGAAGGTCCAAAACTGGCAACTGACCTAGCAGAACACCTAAAAGAATACGATGTAGACGTCGTGACTGAGCAACAAGCTGAGAAGCTAATGGGTGCAGCACACACAGAAGATGGTTTGATTCACATCCAACTTGAAAGCGGCGCAACGCTGAAGAGTAAGAGTGTCATCTTAAGCCCAGGTGCACGCTGGCGTGAAATGAACGTTCCGGGAGAGCAAGAGTACCGCAACAAAGGTGTCGCGTACTGCCCACATTGTGACGGTCCACTGTTCAAAGGCAAGAAAACTGCGGTTATCGGCGGTGGTAACTCAGGCATCGAAGCAGCTATCGACCTTGCTGGTATCGTAGAACACGTAACGGTTCTTGAATTCGCAGACGTACTTCGCGCAGACCAAGTGCTTATCGACAAAGCGAACTCACTACCAAACGTAGACATCATCACGATGGCGCAAACAACAGAAGTGGTGGGTGACGGTACTCGCGTAACAAGCTTGAAGTACAAAGACCGCAACACAGACGAAATCAAAGAGATTGAACTGTCAGGTATCTTTGTTCAAATCGGTCTAGTACCAAACACAGAATGGCTAAAAGATTCAGAAGTAGCCCTATCTGAGCGCGGTGAGATTGAAGTCGGTAGCCGTGGCGATACTAGCCTAGAAGGTGTGTTCGCAGCGGGTGACGCAACAACCGTTCCTTACAAACAGATCATCATTGCGATGGGTGAAGGTGCAAAAGCAAGCTTAGGCGCATTTGACTACCTAATCCGTAAGCAAGGTTAATCTCCAATTTCTTGAGCACAAAGCGCACGGTGCTGTGTTTTCTTCCCCGGAAAACCAATCGGGGCACCGTGACAGCGATGAGTAACAAGAAATACAATCAAAAAACCTAGAAGCCCAAAGACTTTGCCAGCAGATATTAACTGCTGGCTTTTTTGGTTTGGGGAGAGGTGTAAGCAAATCCCTCAGCGCTCCGAGTTCAAACTGGAGGGAATGGCTCTACAATCACGGATAATTCAGTTCACTCCACCAGCATCACAACGCGCTGCGAATAGATTCTGAATACTCGCTTAGGCTCCTTCAGAATGACGCTGTTCGTTTAGCGTTCTCTCCCCGTCATTCCCGCGAACCTAGGTGAGACTGGGAATCTACTCACCGTAAACTCGATCGAAAATGAGTAGCACGAACAAACAAAAGGTGAAACAAGGTTGCAAGCACCTAACCCAACATTCAACCACCAATCCCACCTAACCTTCGCTTATATCAAACTCTTAAGATCTCAGCATTCCGAGTGCAGGTGGCAAGTTTTACAGTCACAGATAATTCAATTCACTCCACTGGCATCACAACGCGCTGCGAATAGATTCTGAATACTCGCTTAGGCTCTTTCAGAATGACGCTCTTCGTTTAGCACTCTCTTTCCGTCATTCCCGCGAACCTAGGTGAGACTGGGAATCTACTCACCGTAAACTCGATCGAAAATGATTAGCACGAATAAACAAAGGGTGAAACAAGGTTGCAAGCCCCTTACCCAACATTCAACCTCAAACTAGCAACCCCACCTAACCTCCCCTTGTATCAAACTCCGAAGCTCTCAACACTCAGAGCTCAAAAGGGAGGAACTGGTTCTGTGCTCGCGGATAATTCAATTCACAACGCAACATAACAACACACTGAAAGTAGATTCTGAATACTCGCTTAGGCTCCTTCAGAATGACGCTGTCCGTTTAGCGTTCTCTTCCCGTCATTCCCGCGAACCTAGGTGAGACTCGGAATCTACTCACCGTAAACTCGATCGAAAATGAGTAGCACGAATAAATAAAATGTGAAACAAGGTTGCAAGCCCCGAACCCAGCTCTCAGATTCAAAGCACCAAACCCACCGAATCTCTCAATGTATCCAGACCCAAAGATATCAACCCTAAAAAATTTTAAAAAAGCCCTTTACCTAAACTTAACTTGAGGTTTTAGCATATTCATCGTTGGCTAGAAAATGACAAAAAGGAGCACATCATGATCCAACTAGAACATATTAACTTAGTCGTGAAAGATATCCCTGAAATGCTGAAGTTTTACCAAACTGCATTTCCACATTGGTACGTGCGTGATGAAGGTAAAGGCGAATGGAGTGGCAAACCAAGAAACTGGCTACATTTTGGCGACGAGTATCAATACATAGCCATGAGTGACCATGGCGAAGGAGAAAACCGCGAGTTGAGCGGGCACCAAGTTGGGCTAGCGCATTTTGCTTATGTGACCAACAACGTCGATGCAATCATCAAAAGACTGACCGATGCAGGTTATCCGATTGCCCAACCTGGTGCTGATGAACCATACCGCAAAAATGTGTATTTTGTTGACCCTGCCGGTTTTGAGATTGAATTTGTTGAATACCTGGCGGATGACCCAAAACTTCGTAACCTGACAAGCTAAAAGAGATGTAAATAATAAAACGCCAGCAGATAGTGACTGCTGGCGTTTTATTTTATCTATCAGGCTTCTTTATCGCATTAGCGCTGTTTGGCAAAAACCTGAGTCCAGTAATATCCGTAGCGTGTAGAGTGATTTTCGACAAGCGACGCGCCCATCTGATCAAAATCCGCACTCATGATATTAAGGCAGTGACCTTCACTCGATAACCAAGCATTCACGACGGCGTTAATGCTGCTTTGCCCTACGGCGACATTCTCACCAATGGCGCTCCAAGCATAGCCCGTTGCGTTAACTCGATCTGACATCTTGCTGCCATCAGAGCCTGTGTGGCTCATGAAATCGCTGTTCGCCATATCGCTTGAATGTCGATAAGCGGCGCTTTCCAAATCGTAGCTCCAAGTCAGGGCCCCAACAGGTGGCATGGTGGTTGCGCCACACTGTTGTGTAGTAGAGCGGGCGCTGTTGACCGCTGCAAGCATCTGCTCGACAAATGTGCCTTGTGACGATGTGGAACCTGTGTTTTGTGAGCCGCTTTCTGCTGGGGCTGACGACTCCCCATCGCCGCCACATGCGCTGAGAAGTAGGGCCAAAGCAGGCACTAAGATCTTAGTTGGCATTGTCTTTCCTTTATGAGTGACGAAGAGCAAACTGCGCTTTTCGATAATAACGCCCAATAAACTAACAAAAACCAATAAAAGCGCCACATAGCTTAGGGGGTTTTAACCAAAGACTCACATGAAGTTTTCAATCGCCTTGGTTCGGTCGATAAATCGGCAACGTTTCAGCCCAAGTATGGAATGGCGTTTCATCCATATCCTGTATTGCTTGAGTGATAAAATCGATGAACACCCTAACTCGTGCAGGCACATATTCCCGGTTGGCATAGAGAAGATACACGCCATTTCCTGCTTGGCGCATGCTCGGAAATATCGGCACTAAACGCCCCGATTTAAGCCAGTCTCTCGCGATAAAATGAGGGATCTGAGTTAATCCTAAGCCTTCTGCGCAAAGCTCTGCCATGGATTCACCGTCATTTACAATATAGTTTCTTTCGGGGTCATATTCACTCGCACCGTCTGGTTCTGGCATCCGAATCGGCAACAGTTTCCCCGTTTGTTTAAAACGAAAACGAACCCAAGAATGGTCATTGAATACATCCGGGCCACTCGGAACACCATGGCGCGCTAAGTAATCCTGACTGGCACAAATGATAAACTCGATAGGGCTCAGCTGACGCACAATCAATTGACTATCGTGAACGACGCCAGAGCGAATCGACACATCAATACCTTGCTCAATAATATCAACGTAGGCGTCATCGTAATGAATATCGATAGTGATGTTAGGGTAGCGGCGACAAAACTCTTTTAATAAAGGACGAATATAGAGGCGACCGTACGAGACTGGCACATTAATCTTAAGCTGCCCTGAAAGCGCATCATTGTGACTTTTTAATGAATCCTCACATGCCGCCAGCTCCTCCAGTACAAACCTAGCAGTATTTGCGTACCTACGACCAGCTTCTGTCAGGCGGCTCTGTCGCGTAGAACGTTGAAAAAGCTGTATACCCAAATCGCTTTCAAGACGATGTATGGCTTTACTCACGGTCGAAGGGTCAGTGCCATACACTTTGGCAGCCGCAGCAAAACTACCGCCATCTAAAGTGGCAATAAAAAATCGTAGGGACCGTATCTTATCCATATAACCAATGAACTCTATTCATGAATTTTATTCACTTTAGTAAAGACCAAGTGGCTCTTCAATCACTAATTAGCCTAAATATAATGAACCTCAACAACTTGATGCTCTGTTAACGAGGAAAAAACCATGGGTAAAAACGGATTGAAGAATGCACTACAACTATTGATAGCGACACTAGTCCTATTCTTTGGGATGCTTCAAACAGCACATGCGGCAGATAAACGAATTGGTATTCTGGTTTACGATGGCGTACTGACCTCTGATGTTACTGCGCCTTTAGAGGTTTTTGGCGTCGCAAGTCGTCTCACTTGGTTTAGTGATTATGACGTGCTCACCATTTCCGTCTCAGATCAGAAAACCATCACCACTGAAGAAGGATTAAAAATTGGTGTGGATGCTTGGATTGGTGATCTGCCGGAACTCGACGTATTGGTTTTAACATCCAGCTATGACATGGATGCACTAATCGAAAATAAAGATCTCATTCACTTTATTAAAACTGCCTCAAAGGCGGCAGATTGGATGGCAAGTAATTGCTCTGGCGCGTATTTGTTAGCCGAAGCTGGCCTTTTAAACGGCAAAAAAGCAACAACTTGGGCCGGAGGTGAAAACGGCTTTCAAAGAGATTACCCAGCAGTCAAAGTACAAGTCGACCAGAATTTTGTCATTGATGATGGCGTTATCACTTCGAACGGTAGCCTAGTTAGCTATCAAGCTGCTCTTAAGCTACTTCACCTTATGACTTCAGAGTCTAAAGCTCAGGAAGTCGCAGATGCCATCCAGTACTCACGCTTTTCCAACCAACCATTTTAAGCGTGTAAGAAAGAAATCAGAGTCACCCTTCGATATTTGGAAGGTTAACTCTTCGAATTTGTCTTCCTAATCGAACAACCCTTTTTATCACTGTAAAAGCGATAAAAAGGGTTGTCGTTCATCTGGCAGACACAACGTGCTCTCCAAACTTTTTATCTTAATGCTATGGAAAAACATAAACGTTACGAAGCACTGACGAAAGATCGATACCAAGAGATCTACCGTCTCGCGTATTGGTTATGCAAAGATCACCACCTTGCTCAAGATTTAGCGCAAGAAACCTTTCTGAAAGCGTGGCGATTCTTTGATAAATTAAATGACCCCAACGCCGCGAAGTCTTGGCTCATTACTATTTTGCGTCGTGAGAATGCTCGGCGCTTTGATAGAAAACAGTACGATTTTGTCGACATTGATGAGTGTGCAATACAGACAAAAACCTACCCTGGCAGTGACTACGACATGGCCCAAGATTGGCTTCAAAAACAAATGATGATTCTCGAACCCAAATACCGAGAGCCGTTGCTCTTGAGCTTAGTGGCTGGGTTGAATCATGATGAAATTGCCCAAGCCTTGAGGCTCAACCACAACACAGTGGCGACTCGATTATTCAGAGCGCGTAATCAGATCATCGCACAGAAGGAGAGTCATTAAAACACAAAAAGTAGTCAATCATGTAAACTAACTGGCTATGCTCCGGTCTATTTCATAAGTCGTTACACAACTCGACGCTTTAACGCTTTACATCAAGCGCGACTAGATGAACACTTCTTGTCAAAGTACAATAACAGCCGACATAGAGTAGAGTCAGTAAAACATTATGAGTAACACGACGGCGAAAAAGCCGAATCCCTTATTTGAAATCCTTTTCAACGTATTTATCCCTTCCTTCATTTTGATGAAGTTTAGTGGCGATGAGCATCTAGGGACAGCAATGGCGCTGGTTGTCGCTTTGCTATTTCCTATCATTTATGGCGGTATGGACCTTGTCCGTAACAAGAAATTTAACTTTATTTCTGCTCTGGGCTTTATCAGTGTTCTACTAACTGGTGGCATCGGCTTGTTAGAGCTTGATACACGCTGGTTAGCACTAAAAGAAGCCCTGATTCCTGGCCTGATCGGTTTAGCGGTTTTGGGTTCAACGTTTACCCGCTACCCGCTGATGCAGAAGTTAGTACTGAATGACACTGTGTTGAACCTCGCGTTGATTAACCAACGTTTAAAAGAAAATGGTAAAACCGATGCGTTCGAACGTTGCCTTATGTCTTCTAACTACCTGTTTGCCAGTACTTTTGCGTTCTCATCTGCAATGAACTACTTCCTTGCGACTTGGATTGTGACTAGCCCTTCTGGTACTGCTGCCTTTAACGAAGAGTTAGGAAAAATGACGCTGTACAGTTACCCAATGATTGCCATCCCAAGTATGTTGATGATGTTCGGTATTTTTTATTACATTTGGCGTCAAGTACGTGCGATGACATCGCTCGAAACAGAGCAAATCTTCCATCTAAAATAGCCCTATCATTACAAATAAACCCATAAAAAAGGGAGGATTTTATCCTCCCTTTTCTCAACAGGCCCACTGTAATTCACAGCGTCAAAATGATTTTTCCTGACACTGCTGACGAGCGTCGCTCAACCATTTCAATCGCTGTTTGAAAGTCCTCTAACGACAGATCATATGCAACGTTTAACTTTATGTCGCTGCTAATAAAGTGTTCTAACATTTCAGCGAACACCGTCTTTCTCCCGCCTTTACCTACCGATTCTTCCCAATACCGCAAAAAGAATGTACTAAAGTCGATGTTGTTGGCCTTCATCGATTCAAAAAACTCAGGCGTATAAGGCGTTAACGACAATGTTCCGTAGTTGATGTATTGGCCGTTTTCTTTCAAGGTACGAATGAGATCCGTGCCAGCCTCACCACCTATCGCGTCCAGAGCGACCGTTGGTTGTGGCAGTTGGCGCGTTTGCAGCTGCGCTTGTAAGTCTTTCTTCGCGTCCAACACTGGAATGGTATCGCACGGATACTCGTCTCGCTTTGAGGTCACAGCAATCAGTGCAAAACCCAGTGAATGGGCGAGCTGGGCAAATATCTTACCGATCGCTGACCCTGCTGCATTGATGATCACCACATCGTCTTTGTTCAACTTAGCTACTTTAGTGGTGATCACCCACGCGGTTAACGCGTTGATGTACAACTGACAGGCATAGCCGTTCTCCAAACTCTCAGGTAGCGGAAAAAGATTCTCAGGCGAGGCATCTATGTAGTATTGCCAAGTACCACTCATCGCCACCAACACCTTTTGCCCAACTTGAAGGTCAGTTTGACCAACTGCACTGACTTCCACCACACGCCCAACCGCTTCAAATCCCGGCACGCGAGGTGGTACGTGAACGCGGCGGTATTGCCCAACACCATGAATGGAAAGCAAGTCACTTGGGTTAATATTGGTGGCTTCCAGTCGCACCCGAACCTTGCCCTGAGCAAGCGGTTTGAGGGGCTCTTTTTCCAACGACAGCGACGTTTTGGGTTGACCAAAACAGAATTGATTCACTCGAGTATTTATCGTTGGTGCCATTGTTATTCATACCATGTAATTGAAATTCAAAAAGGAAGTTTCGCGACTTCTACTCAAAAGCATTAAGTGAAGTCGAAGCTCTGTATTTCTACCTGCGCGATGCGCCGTTCACTCTAAACTGTTGTGGCGTCATATCAAAATAGGCTTTAAATGCTTTGATGTAGGATGAGTCGTTTTGATAACCCACTAGGTCTGCAATGGCTTGGATTGGCAACGATTCATCTAACAAAGAAAGCGAGTAAATTAGCCGAATTTGTTGCCGCCAAAGTAGAAATGAAGTGTTGAATTCCTTGGCGAACAGCCGTGATAAAGTACGCTCAGACGCCCCAATTTTCTCCCCCCACTCTTTTAGCGAACAGCTCAACGCTGGCTCGTCAGTCAGTCGCTCGAAAATCAGTTTTAGTCGTCTGTCTTGTGGCAGCAATAACTGAAATGTCTGCACGTTGCGTTTCAAAATTTGATCATGCAGCACCGCCAGTAAATGCAACACTTCTTCGTGGCTTGTCTCACCTTCACACTGTCTGCGGATCTCTTGTAAAAGCTCATTTAAAAACGACGTTAAAGCAATGGTTCTCACTTGTGGCTCGTACGTCGCACCAAACTCAGGGTTGAGGTAAATACCAACAAATATCGTATTGCTTAGAGCAATCGACTCGTGTTGAACACCCGCAGGAACAAATAACGCAGAGGTGTGCGGAACCAAATGCTGATAATGCTCCGTTTGTGTTTGCAATAACCCTTTGATAGGAAAGATGATTTGATGCCAAGTGTGTTGATGCAGCGCATCAATGTAACCTTTTGGCATGTCGATGGTTTTCACTAAAACAGGAGAATGGGAATTCGCGGCCATCATCTCATTGGAGGTGACGACGCCTGACTTCGAATCAATTTGGCGAGTTAGCATTGTTAGTTGTCTTTTCACCCCTACACCGACACAAGTTTACTAGGCTATCATGCTCCGCATCGCGAATGAAGGTAAACACTTTATCTCTCATTCAAATAATAAGGAGGTTACATGAAGAAAATCGGCGTCGTAAAAGCTGTGCTAGCAGGGAAAACCGTCCCTTATGCTCATGGTGCGCAAAGCGCAATCAACAAACAAGTGCTGCCTGAGCGCCAGCATGCAACAGAGCTCGGTTTTATCAGTGATGAGCAAGGTGATCCGCGCTTTCATGGTGGCATTCAAAAAGCGCTTCATATTTACCCAAGCGAGCACTACCCAATCTGGCAACAAGAATTAGGCGAGAGAACCATTTTCCAATCCGCCGGCGGCTTTGGCGAAAACATCAGCTCCGAAGGCGTAACCGAATCCACGATTTGCTTGAAAGATAAAATTCGCATCGGCTCAACACTACTGGAAGTGTCGCAAGGTCGCATGCCTTGTTGGAAACTTAACGTACGCTTTGACCAACACGATATGGCGAAAAGACTGCAAGATACGCTTCGAACAGGCTGGTATTTCCGAGTGTTGGAAGAAGGCGATATCGGTGCAGGCGACGAGATTATTCTGTGCGAAAGACCTTATCCAGAATGGCCACTGGCTCGCATCATGGGCGCGGTTTTCACTGGCTGTTTAGATAGAAAAGAACTCACTCAGCTGTCTGAGCTGCCGTTAGTCGAGTCTTGGGGCAAGCTGGTCGAGCGCCGCCTAGAAACCGGCGAAGTTGAAGATTGGGAAATGCGCTTGGTTGGCCCAACTGTGAGTTAACACCCCAAAGTAAAATTTTAAGCCACGCTCTGAACCAACTATGCCGCCAGAGCGTGTTTTTTTGGTTTACTTCGCACTCGGGGCTGGGCGTTTCGACTTACCTTGGAACTGCTTAATGCTCTTCTTAGCATGAGTTCGGCGGTTGGCTTTTTTATCGCGTGGCGCGCGTTTGCTCTCGCCAGTTGATGGCTTATCCGTTACTGGAAAACCAACCAGATCTTGCACTAGCAATGCACGTTGAGTCAGGTGACGAATCGCGTTTAGTGCGTCCATTTCACCATGACAAACCAATGACACCGCCACACCTTGTTGGCCTGCGCGAGCGGTACGTCCTACTCGGTGAACGTAAGTTTCTGCATGCATTGGCAGTTCAAAGTTGATCACTACAGGTAATTGCTCAATGTGAATGCCACGCGCTAGTAGTTCGGTGGCAATCAACACCTGAATTTGCCCAGATTTAAACTGCGCCAGTGCTTCTTCTCGCTCATCTTGACTCTTATTGCCATGCAGCGCATTGGTTGAGATGCCCGCTTTATTCAGCTTCTTCGCTAAGCCATCGGCGTTCTCTTTCGCACCAATAAAGACTAATGCCTGAGCCCACGCGTTTTTTTGAATCAGTTCAATCAATGCCTTGGTTTTACTGCCTTTGTTGACGAGGTACAGCGTTTCAGCAATATCTTGGTTGGTGCTGTTTTCTTGATGCGCTGCAACTTGCTTTGGTGCCTGCATAAGCAGCTTCGCTTTACCCTTCAACTCATCTGAAAACGTTGCCGAGAACATCGCGGTTTGACGCTGATTGAAGGTTTGCATCGAAATCTTTTGTACGTCAGGCCAAAAGCCCATATCCAACAAACGATCCGCTTCATCCAATACTAGATAATGAACATTGCTCAAATCCAGGCCATTGTTTGCTAGGTCAACCAAACGACCTGTCGTCGCGACAAGGATATGAGGATTTGTCGCTAGCGCCTGCTGTTGTTGCTCTTTATCAACGCCGCCACACAAGCACACTGTTTTAATGCCAATAACTTGACCAACTTGGTTAACTGCTTCACTCACTTGCATTGCCAGCTCACGCGTTGGCACAAGAATCAGCGCCTTTTGCTCTGGATTGACACCCAGCTTTTCCAACAAAGGCAAACCATAAGCAAGGGTTTTGCCGCTGCCTGTATTTGCCAAAGCCAATAGATCTTGACCAGCCAACAGCTCAGGAATGGCCAACGCTTGAATATCGGTCGGTTTCTTGAAGTCTTTTGGCAGTGCGTGAATCAGCTCAGAACTCAATGAGAGAGTAGAAAATGGCATTAGCGAAACCTTGTACTTTTGGTTGAAGAAGCAATAAAAACAATGAAGATGCGGTAAAACGCAGGCGCGGACTTTATCACAATCTGCTAGGTGAACCATCCTATTTTAGGCGCTTAAACCAAGCGTCGCCTACGCAAATCGTCAGAAAACTAAAAAGCGCAAAAAAGCCGTTAGTCTGTACTGCCACAGAGCTAACGGCTAAAAACCCTTGAAGAGAACGCTTCATCAGCCTTTCACTGCGGCTGAAAAGAAATGTGCAGTTTATTAAAGCACAGCTTTACGATTCGGTAAGAACACTTCACCCAACATGCAACGAACCGAACCACCACCAATAGATTCTATGGTAGAAACGTCGAATGGCAGCAATTTACCGTGCGTTGCCAATTGGTTTCTTTGTGCTGGTGAAAATGCATCGTACGCCGATTGCGACATCGCAATCACCTTATCGCCGTTGATCGTTTCCAGTTGCAGAATGTTACCGCAGAACTGGTTCATCTGCTCAAGCGAAATTGAGATGACTTGCTTGTCTTTGGCGAGTGACTTCATTACAAAACGACGCTCAAATTCTGGGATCACTTCGTCACAAATCACGCAAAACTGTTCGCCAACCGCCATCATCACATTGGTGTGATAAATCGGCGCACCAGATGGCAAACGAGTTTGGAAAGAAATCACTCGTTCATAGCCAATACGATCGGCGTAATCTTCTAAAACCAGACGATCACAACGTTGTGAGAGTGCGGCGTAGACCGTTTTATTTAGGTGGTCAAACACCATCACACCCGTGCTTTCTAAATACGCTTGCTCATCAAGATATTCAGTTAGACTGCTGCGTCGATGAACTTCTCGCCCAGCTTGCGCTAGTGCTGCCACAAGCGCATCGGGACGTACTTCTTTTTGACGGTTTTCACAGGCCATTGGAAAGGTGTACAACGTGCCATCTGGCGTAGTGCTAAACCAATTGTTTGGAAATACCGCGTCTGGCGTCGCAACATCTGAAGTTGGATAATCAAACTCAACAACTTGAACGCCCTCTTGACGCAGCGTTGCAACCATACTCGCGAACTCGGCCATTACTCGACGTGAGACTTCTTCTTGGCTGAGTGACACTTTATGTTGGAACTCATTATCTTGTGCGGTTTCTTCATTAAAACGAAACTCTTTCGGTGGCACCATCACTACGCAGTTTGCGGTTTGGCGCTGAGCACTTTGCGTGCTTTCTTCTTTCCCATTAGCAAATTGGGTCACTGATTCGTGTAATAGCATCCAATACATTCCTTATCACTAGAATGAGGAGATTGTAAATTTATTGTTAACTTCAGTTTTGCTGTTTTGACAATTAATTTAATTGCACAAAAGTAATTTTTGCTGCATTAAGTTCATTTTTCCTTAAATTTTATTGTCACTTTGCAGGTTTAAGCTTTTATGGCACCACGATGAACATGATAAGAATTCATCATAAGAATCAGAACCATAGACAATCACACTCATAACCAACTAGTTACATTTAAGACACAATCGGTTAGACTATTTTTTCGCCCCTCTCGTCAATCGGTCTGCTTTATCGAGGAGCAGGCAAAAAACTCTCATACACGCGGTTTCGTCCAAAGCAGCGTGAATCGATGGATTTAGCCACCCCAAATGGCACTGTTTTAACTTTAGGATGAGTTATGTTTAAACGATTTGAAGGCTTTACAGAGCCGTTCCCCAAATCTACACCGGATCAGCCTCCTTCAGGGATGTTCGCTTTTCTGCGTTATTACACTCGTGGTTATGAAAAGCCTTTGGTCATCATGTCTTTGATGGCCACAATTGTGGCTGTTGTTGAGGTAATGTTGTTTGGCGCGATGGGACAATTGGTTGATTGGTTGTCTACCAGCAATCCAGAAACGTTCTTACAAGACAACAAATCGGATTTGATTTTCTACGGAGCCTTATTGCTGGTTGTCATGCCTATATTGGTGATCTTGTACTCGTTGCTCGTTCATCAAACGTTATTGGGCAACTACCCAATGTCTATCCGCTGGCTTGCACACCGGTATTTGCTCAATCAAAGCTTGAACTTCTATCAAGATGA
Organism: Vibrio sp. 1731; assembly: GCF_033339955.1. NCBI lineage: Bacteria > Pseudomonadati > Pseudomonadota > Gammaproteobacteria > Vibrionales > Vibrionaceae > Vibrio > Vibrio sp. 1731. Next base: position 259,732 of record NZ_JAWOVO010000002.1, read on the forward strand.
TTTTGCAGGTCGAGTCGCAACGAAAGTCATGCAAACCTCATTAGCTGTGCGCGAAACCGTAATGAAAGCTATGGATGTATTTGTTTACGTTACGGTTTACTTCACCAGCATGATCATTATGTTAGCGACGGCAGACTGGCGTTTGATGATCCCAATGATCGTCTGGTTACTCGCTTACATCGCTATCCAAATCTATTTTGTCCCTAAGCTCAAAGACGTCGCTTCAGCGCAGGCCGATGCACGTTCGACAATGACAGGGCGCATCGTCGACAGTTATACCAATATTCAAACCGTCAAACTGTTTTCTCATAGCCAGCGCGAAACCCAATATGCCGAGCAAGGCATGAAAGGATTTTTGAATACGGTCTATCGTCAAATGCGCCTAGTGACCGGCTTCGACGTCGCTGTAGAGATCTCAAACTATATTTTGGTGTTTTCCGTTGCTGCTTTATCGATTTACCTGTGGTTGGATAGTGCCATTAGCGTTGGCGCGATTGCGATTGCTGTTAGTCTTGCATTGCGCGTAAACGGTATGTCGATGTGGATAATGTGGGAAGTTGGCGCCCTCTTTGAAAACATGGGAACCGTTGTCGATGGAATGAAAACGCTCTCTAAGCCTATTGATATTAAAGATAAACCAGGTGCAAAAGACTTAGTAGTCACTGAAGGTGGCATTCACTTTGATAACGTCAGCTTCCATTACGGTGAGAACAAAGGCGTAATTAGCCATCTCGATCTCAACATCAAACCAGGAGAGAAAGTAGGCTTGGTTGGGCGCTCCGGCGCCGGAAAATCGACTTTGGTGAACTTGTTACTTCGTTTCCACAATGTCGAAGACGGCAGCATTAAGATCGATGGACAGAACATCTCAGAAGTCACACAAGACTCTTTGCGTTCAAAGATCGGTATGGTGACCCAAGATACTTCTCTGCTACACCGTTCAATTCGAGACAATATTTTGTATGGCAATCCAGATGCGACAGAAGAAGATTTGCTGAAAGCCACTAAGCAAGCGCATGCCCATGAGTTTATCGAAACTCTGACCGACCCATTTGGTAATGCCGGATACGATGCGCAAGTTGGTGAACGTGGTGTAAAACTGTCTGGCGGCCAACGTCAGCGTATCGCAATATCTCGTGTGCTACTCAAAGACGCACCATTGCTGGTACTGGATGAAGCCACATCGGCTCTGGATTCAGAAGTCGAAGCAGCGATTCAGGAAAGCTTGAATGAATTAATGCAAGGGAAAACGGTTATTGCTATCGCTCACCGATTATCGACCATCGCACAAATGGATCGCCTCATCGTGCTAGATAAAGGCAGCATCGTTGAACAAGGTTCTCATCAAGAACTCATTGCGAATAACGGCATTTACGCCCAGCTTTGGGCGCATCAAACTGGCGGATTTATCGCTGAAGAACTAGACAATCAACACGCTTCTTAACGAGTGATAAGCTCAATAAAAACGGCGCTTTAAGCGCCGTTTTTTATTTAAATCCATGGCTAGATGCTCATATAGCCATTGTGGTTTCTCATATATGAAACACTCTCCATGATAAAGCTCACACTTTTTCTGCTAATATACCGCCTCGTTGCGTATCCATTGCAATGAACACAATACAGAGTATTGAGCCGTCTTCATTTGTCATTTCACTTTTTGAGAAACAGCTATACTCAATAGATGGCTTAGTTATTATATTAACAATAAGGTAATTAGCTTATGTGTAAATGTGGTTCAATGCAGATCGTACAACTCAAACCAAGTTGGGCTGACAAGCTATTTGGCTACTCAGAAAGATGGAAATGCCAACTTTGTTGTAAGATCTACCGCATCTAAAATTAAAAATAGAATCTTAGTTTTTCTAAGAAAAAGCAGTGGCCCGACAATGATTGTCGGGTTTTGTTTTTCCGAGCATTCATTTTTTTCCCTTTGCTACAAGACTACTCATCACGGCAAAACCTAGCATCTTAATGTGACTTAGGTATAGAATCAGGCCCACTTATTCTTTCCGATATTCATATATAACTGGTCACTATGAACAAAAGTTTGCTAACGAATGTCCTCGCTATCGCTTTGATGGCTGGAGGTCATCAATTACAAAACGACTATCTTTGGTATGCAGGGCTGTTTGCGTTCTCAGGCGCCATCACCAACTGGCTTGCCATCCATATGCTGTTTGAGAAAGTGCCTGGATTATACGGTTCTGGCGTGATCCCCGCGCGATTTGAAGAGTTTAAACTGGCTATCAAAAACCTGATGATGGAACAGTTTTTTACTGAAGCGAACATTGACCGATTCTTGAATAAAGAAATGGCGGGCGGTGTGAACATCGATCTTCAACCAGTAATTGAGAAAGTAGATTTAAATCCAGCATTTGATTCCCTAGTGGAAGTAATTGAAGGCTCTCAGTTTGGTGGCATGCTAGCGATGTTTGGCGGCTCGGAAGCGCTACAACCCATGCGCCAACCTTTCGTCGAAAAGATGCAAGAATCCATCATTGAGTTGAGCAAGAGCGATAACATCAAAGAAGCACTGAAAGAGCAATTCGAATCTCCTGCAATGATGGATGAGATAAAGCAGAACATTGAAGGTATCATCGATCAACGTTTAAGCGAATTAACACCGGCATTAGTTAAAGAAATGGTGCAAAAGATGATCAAAGAACACCTTGGCTGGCTAGTCGTTTGGGGCGGTGTTTTTGGTGGTTTAATTGGCGTTATCAGTACCTTTATCGGGGCATAATCGCTCACCGATTTATTAAAAAAGGAGCTTCGGCTCCTTTTTTAATCGAGAAAAAGTAATATACCAAGCCACGCTAAATAAGGAGGCTCAACACATGCCTCGCCTAACCAAGGAGCTCGGGATTAACACCAAATCCCGTTTTATGTTCTTCTATGACCACTTCACTACGAGTTTGAATCACGCCCGGAAGCGTGCCTAACTTACTCGACATAAACTCCTGATACGCTTTCATGCTCTTAACACGAACTTTTATCATGGTATCGAAATCTCCAGAGAGCGAGTAGCACTCTTCAATTTCAGGCATCAATTCCACCGCTTTCGCAAACTTTTCAAAAATAGAAAAACTGGTTTGGTCTAAACGAATATGGATGAATACTTGCACATCCAGCCCCAACTTTTCCGCATTCAACTCTGCATGGTAACCATTGATATACCCTTCTTTTTCTAGCCGCTTTACACGGTCAGAACATGGAGAAGTCGTTAAGTTAATCAGCTTTGCTAGTTCTACAACCGGAATTCTGCCTCTCGAATGAAGCACTCTCAAAATATGTAAATCAATCCGGTCCAATTGATAACTCATTAACCCGCTTCCTTGTAACCACTTAGAAAGCATCACATTAATCGTTGCTCAAACAATTGCAAACCATCAAATGCACAGCATGTGAAATTCAGCAGAGAATAACCAGAAAACAACGAAGGAGGGAAAGAGCTATGATTATTGCCGCTCACTTAGTAACCGTGATATGAAGAGAAAAAGCAACCTAGCGGCTCCCGCGGAGTCGCAAATTTGAAAGCGCATGACACGCCTGTATAGATATGTCGTTCGGGCAACACTGCCCTATTTAGCCATTAATCATGGCTATCACTCAGAATTAGAGTGCGGCCGATGTATGCCGTGTAGGATGTGGAACAACCTCTCCAATTGCACGATGATTACAACAACGGCAGTAGTATTGAGGCTCCATCTCGTAATAATGTTCACCTGATACAAATTTCGCCATCAGCTGTGTAAAACTCACCATTTTGCCTGTTAACGAGTCAACAGACTGAGGCTCGCAACGCTTCATAATCACTTTATGTTGCGTTGATTTTCTACAAGCTGCGCAATATATATCCGGCATTTCTCTTCTCCCTACTTTTTCGTCCTACTGACAATTGACATATTTTGTTCAAAATAATTCCACAATTAAAAAGCTCCTTTAATTTTTTGTGCCCTATCTTCAAAAAATTGAACGAAAGTATCAAAAAACTGAGACATTGGTCAGACCTCAACTTTTGTACCATCAATATGAGCAAACGTGCTTATGTGTGTAATAATACGACACATTACACATAAGCAATTGTTCGGGCTTATTATTTAGTAAGGCGCATGACAACTACACGCCTGGCTAGATCGAGCTTTCGAGACGCCTTGTTATCTCGATTTACCCCGCAAACCAGTTGCTAGCAGCTATAGCCGTCTCATCAAGGAAGAAATGCATGACGATACAACCGATTCTCACTACCGAAAGACTCGTCCTCCGGCCATTCAATATCGATGACTGCCAACAAGTGGCTTTACTCGCTGGAGATAAGCGAATTGCCGACATGACAGCAAACATCCCTCATCCTTATGAGCGACCGATGGCGCAAGCATGGATAGATAGGCACGATCCGATGTATCAGCAGCATCAAGGCGTGGCGTACGCTATTACCTTGCGAAACACTGGGGAGTTACTTGGTGCAGTGAGTTTACCGCGTATCGAAGAGGGCTACGGTACATTAGGCTACTGGGTTGGCGTGCCACATTGGGGGAAAGGCTATGCATTCGAGGCCTCCAAAGCCTTACTCGAATTTGCTCGAATGCACTTTGAGTTAAACGGAATAACCGTGATGCATTTGGTGGACAATCAGCGTTCTAAATCGGTGATCCAAAAACTAAATATCCCTTACATCGGTGACAAAACATTGCGCATGCAAGGCAAAGAACGAAAGGTTTGTGTCTACCAACTCACGTTCGTCGCTTCTGAATAAAGTCGAGGGATATGTCGGATGATCATCCATGAAACTTCACAAAATCTGCCCAAGAACAACCCTTTCTTGCTAGGAACTGTATTGTTGTCGCTGTTCTATTTTTCCTACCTAGCAGACAAGATCGTCGAGTTTGGACTCGTAGCACTCACAATAATAGGATTGAAACTGCTCTCAACGTACTTCACGCGCCGCGCGTTCAATCCTAAAACGCTAGATATCGATGCAAGCACCAACACCTTGAAGTACCGCCAGGGCTCAACGGTTTACTTCCGTCTACCTCTTGATGACATTGTCAAAGTCCAAATACAGAAAGAGTTCTTCTCTAGCAAAAGCTTGATGCTCTACACAGTCAACGACGCTTACCAAGTGCCGAATTCAAACAATTTCGATTCTCTACAGTTAAAGGATTTAATGAAACAACTTGAAGAGAGAATTGATGATCAATCTCGCTAAAACGAAAAGAGAAGACATTCTAGAATGTTGCCAATTTGGTCTCTAAATAGAAAGACAAAAAAGCCAGCAATAACGCTGGCTTTTCTCTGTATTAGTCTTGTGCGACTTTCACGCGAATTTTGCTTTTTTCTACGTTCGTCAAATTCAGTGCTTCAAGAGCAGAAATGGCTTCTGCTTCGTCCGGCATGATGACAAAACCGAAGCCTTTCGACAAACCCGTGTCTTGATCAAGCACTAGCGAACACAGTTCTACTTTGCCGTACGCTGAGAATAATTTGCGGATATCTTGCTCGGTCATGTGACGAGCCAAGTTTCTTACTAAAAGTTTCATAATGAACCTAGTTGGTTTGATAACGGTTCGATTCTCTCAGTTTCTCTCTGGCAAACCAAGTGAATAATATGACGGCGTTGACTAGATCATTCTAAGTACATCTGTTTAAATGATTTTCCGTTCATTTTTCACCCATAGGAGAGTCGGCATGGAAACGAAACGTCTCAAACTCATCCCTGCTTGTTTAGAACGAGCCGAAGAGGCGCATCAAGCTGTCGTTCGCAGCCAAAAGACTCTCGAAGTCTATCTGCCGTGGGTGCCTCATGTGCTGACATTAGAAGCGATGATAGAAGGGACAGAGAAAGCCATCGCAAACTTTGAAAACTTCGAAGAAGAGCTGCGTTACTACATCATTGAAAAGGAAAGCGATCGCTTACTGGGTGCGGTCGGCTTGATGATTCGAGATCCCGACGTACCATCCTTTGAGATAGGTTATTGGTTAGATAATGCTGCCGTTGGCAATGGTTATGTTGCCGAGGCTGTGCTCGAAGTTGAGCGCTATGCGTTTGATGACTTGGGCGCCAAGAGAATCGCAATTCATGCTGATAGCACCAACCAAAAGAGCCGGGCTGTAGCCGAGCGCTGTGGTTATGAGTTCGAAGGAGAGCTCAGAAACGAACGTCTTACCACATCGGGAGAGCTGAGTAACACCGTTATTTACGCCAAAATTCGTCGCGACTAACACTCCAATCTAACCGAGCAATGCTAAGCTCTGATCTCAAGCTACCACCATTAACGTTAATTAAGTTTCAGATAAAACAAAGCCCGCTAAAATAGCGGGCTTTGTGTTCATATACGGGAAGTTACTAGTCTAGTTCAACCAGTTTTTTCTCGAACGACTGGTGTTGGTCTAACACGTCTTGCGCAGCACCACCCGTTGCTTTACTTACCACAATGATGGCAAGCGTAGAGAAGATGATGCCCGGTACGATTTCGTACACATCAAACCAACCGCCAGTTAGCTGCTTCCAAACTACGATAGTGATACCACCAACAAGAATACCTGCTAACGCGCCGTTACGGTTCATACCGCTCCAGTAAAGGCTAAGTACAACCGCAGGACCAAATGCCGCACCAAAACCAGCCCAAGCGTAAGATACAAGACCGAGTACTGAGCTATCAGGCGTCATCGCTAGGAATAGCGCAACAAGCGAAATAACGATAACACCGATACGACCAATCATTACGATTTCTTCAGAAGACGCTTCTGGCTTGAATACTTGCTTGTAGAAATCTTCTGCAAGCGCTGAAGATGAAACAAGGAGCTGTGAGTCAGCGGTACTCATTACCGCCGCTAGGATTGCTGCTAACAACATACCCGCAACGACAGGGTGGAATACTGCGTTAACCAATAGCATGAAGATCTTCTCACCGTCCTCTAGTTGAGTACCCGGATGACCCGTAACCCAAACCAGACCAACAAGACCAACAAGCATTGCACCAACCATAGATAGTGCCGTCCAAATCACTGCGATACGACGTGCAGTCGTTAGATCTTTGTTTGAACGAGACGCTTTAAAACGCGCTAGGATGTGTGGCTGACCAAAGTAACCAAGGCCCCACGCCGCTAGAGAGATAATGGCAATCGCAGACAATGGTTCGCCTTTCGCGTCATTCCATAGCGTTGCAAGTTCTGGGTTGATGTCATGTAGATCAGAACTTAGCTGACCTAAACCACCGTCCATTACCGCTATAGGAACAATCATTAGCGCAGCCGCCATTAGCAGACCTTGCACTAAGTCAGTCCAAGATACCGCTAGGAAACCACCGAATAGTGTGTAAGAAACGACACACACCGTACCGATGATAACAGCGTAGGTATAATCTAGACCGAATACCGTCTCAAACAGTTTGCCCCCTGCGACCAAACCTGAGCTGGTGTAGAAAAGGAAAAATAGAAGAATGAAAAACGCAGAGATTGTCTGAATCAGTTTCGACTTATCGTTGAAGCGACGTGACAGGAACTCTGGCAACGTTAGCGCGTCAGTTTGGATACTGTAGGTACGGAGGCGTTTTGCACTGATGAGCCAGTTTGCCCATGTTCCAAGAAGTAGACCGCCGGCTAACCAGAAGGCCTCGATACCCGCAGCGTACGCATAGCCAGGCAAGCCTAGCAGCAACCAACCACTCATGTCTGAAGCACCTGCAGATAATGCAGCAGGCCACGGACCTAGGCTACGGCCACCTAGGAAGTAGTCAGATGAATTGGAAGTCCTCTTATACGCGTAAACGCCAATAGCAACCATAATCAGTAAATACGCCACAAAAGTGGACGTGATAGCAAAGCTATTTTCTATCATTAGATAGTCCTCGTTATAATTATTTCCTTCCTTGCCTGCCCTGATATTTTACCGTCTCAGCAATACATCAGAGTATAAAAAACCAATCTGGACCGGCTCTCAGTCCAGTTACTCCAGATTGGCATTACAAGTCAGGTTAGTGAGTTTCGTTCCCCAACTCGAGTAGAGTTGCGTTACCACCCACCGCGGTAATATTTATCGTTCGAGTGCGCTCAGTAATGAAGCGCAACGAGAGATGAGGATCATGAGCCAATTTCGGTGACTCTAAATCCGTTTCAGAAACTAAGCCGACGATTGCACCGTCACGCTTAGCTAGTTGAAGATTGAGCGCATGCTCAACCTGTGAACGCCCAACATAACCCACACTACGTACATCGCTCTCAAGCAACGGGGCAGACGCATCGTACGCAACAACCTGGACTAAGTTAGATGGGAAGTTTGCCAACGCTACAGCTTGCTTAACCAGTTGGTTTAGCTCTGCATTGTCACTGCAAACGACCACACTGTTGCCTGCAATTAAGGCACAGGTGATCATCGCAAAAGCACTGTATAACGCATTATCAGCAGGCTCGATGTTGTTTTCACAAATCACCAAAGCCACACCGCGTCCTGCGGCATACAGTTCGTTAGTTTCCCCTGTAGGGCCAACTAACTGGTGAGTTTCTGCAAGAAGAGTTGATGCTTGTTGCAAGTGGTAAGAAACCACTTTGGCAACGGTAGACTGCTGCCCTTCTAGTGCAGATTTAAATGCCAGAACATGCTCGCATTTGTAATCAAAATCAGTCAGATTCCACTGCTCCCACGCAGAGAATGCATCTTTAAAATAGGTGATCTGATGAACCATAATGCGACTCCTTATGCGTTTTCTGCTTGAGCAAGAAGATGTTGAGTAAAGCGGAATAGGTAGTGTGGACCACCAGCTTTCGGGCCAGTACCCGACAAGCCTTGACCACCAAACGGCTGTACACCAACCACAGCGCCAACTTGGTCTCGGTTGATGTAGCAGTTACCTACTCGAGCATGTTTCTCAATCCAACGATACGTGGTTTCGTTACGGCTATGGATACCCATCGTCAAGCCAAAACCCGTTTTGTTGATCTGCGCAACCACGTTCGGTAATTCAGACGCTTTAAAGCGAACAATGTGCAAGATTGGACCAAATTGTTCTTCTTTCAGCACATCGATGCCCGAGATTTCAAACGCACTTGGTGAGACAAAGTCACCATGCTGGCACGATTCATCCAGCTGGAGCTGAGCGACTTTAGTCTGTGTTTTGCTCATTTGCTCAAGGTGAGCGAGGAGTTTTTGTTTTGCATTGCTGTCGATAACCGGACCAACATCCGTTTTGTGTAGGTAAGGTAAACCAACATGCAGCTCATTCATCGCACCTTGAATCAGGTTGATCATACGGTCTGCTACATCTTCTTGTACAAATAGAACACGAAGGGCAGAACAACGCTGACCTGCAGATGCAAACGCCGAACGAATCACATCACGCACCACCTGCTCTGGCAATGCAGTACTGTCCACGATCATTGCGTTTTGACCACCTGTTTCCGCAATAAACGGAACCGGTTTCGCGCTGCGCTCCGCAAGCGTGACGTTAATGCGTTGCGCCGTTGCCGTTGAACCAGTGAATGCCACACCAGCAATGGCATCATGAGAAGTCAGTGCATGACCGATCTCAGCGCCGCGACCAGTAAGTAACTGAATCACACCAGCAGGGAAGCCAGCATCAAGCATTAGTTCAATAGCGCGAGCGGCAATTAAGCTTGTTTGCTCAGCAGGTTTTGCAACCACAGTGTTACCTGCAATCAGTGCTGCCGTTACCTGACCAAGGAAGATAGCCAACGGGAAGTTCCAAGGGCTGATACACACAAACACACCAAGACCTTCACGGCTAGAAATGCGTTTCACACCGTCAAAACCTTCTAGCTCAAATGGCTGTAGGTTTTGCGCTTGTTTCGCGTAATAACGACAGAAATCCACCGCTTCACGAACTTCATCAATACTATCGTGAATCGTCTTGCCCGCTTCTTTGTGACAAATCGCCACCAGCTCAGCCAGATTTTCTTCCATTAAGTCAGCAAGCTTTTCTAAACAAGCCGCTTTTTGCTCAACAGGAACGGCTTTCCAATCAGAGAAAGCACTTTGCGCCGCATCAATTGCAGCGGAAACGTGATCAAGAGTTGCAAATGCCACTTTGCCGACTTCAATTCGGCGATCGTATGGTGCGGTGATGATCTCAGCCGCATTTTCCTTGATCATGCTTTCGGCAAAGCGCTCACCATTGATCACCGGGCCTGCAACCCACTGGTTGTCCATGAAGCTTTCGACCTGAGCTTCAAATGGCTTCGCTTCACTGTCGATGTCAATGTTGACGCCATATGAGTTCTTACGCTCAGGGAAAATATCGGCAGGCAATGGAATTTTGTCGTTGTGTAGCGTGTCAAAACCCGTCAACACATCCACAGGGTGGTGGGTCAACTCATAAATCGGACAACGCGCATCAACTAGACGGTGTACAAACGAGCTGTTCGCACCATTTTCAAGCAGACGACGAACCAAGTACGGAAGAAGATCAGCATGGCTACCGACAGGAGCATAAATACGTACTGGCTGACCGTACATTTTCATAACATGGTTATACAGTGAATCACCCATACCATGTAGGCGCTGGAACTCGTATTCTTTGTGCTCCGCCATGACAGCAATTGCCGTAACTGTGTGAGCATTGTGGCTTGCAAATTGTGGGTAGATATTACCGCGAACACCTTCGCTAAGTAGGAAACGAGCACAAGCTAGGTATGCAACGTCCGTCGCTTCTTTGCGAGTGTATACTGGGTAATTTGCATAACCCGCTTGTTGAGACCACTTGATTTCGCTGTCCCAGTACGCGCCTTTAACCAAACGCAGAGGAATAACGTCACCTTGCTCTTTTGCGAGTGCATTTAGCCACACCAAGACTGGTAACGCACGTTTTGAGTAGGCTTGAATAACCAAACCAAACTTGCCCCAACCTTTCACAAGATCGCTACGGTACACTTTCTCAAATAGCTTCAGAGAAAGCTCAAGGCGATCCGCTTCTTCTGCATCGATTGTGATTGCAACGTCGACTTCAATAGCACGTTTTAGTAGTTGCATTAGTGAGTCATACAACTCTGTCATTACACGCTCTTCATTTGCGACTTCGTAGCGCGGGTGTAATGCAGAAAGCTTGATGGAAATCGAAGGCGCTGGACTGGTGTCGTTACCGTAAGTCTCGCGACCCACCGCTTCGATCGCCATTAGGTAATCTTTGAAGTACTTGTTCGCGTCCGCTGTAGTTAACGCCGCCTCACCCAACATATCAAACGAGTAGGTGAAACCTTTGTCGCGCATTGGGCGACCGTTCTTCTGCGCTTCTTCGATCGTACGACCACGAACAAACTGGTGACCCATGATCTTCATTGCCTGATACATGGCTTTACGAATCACGGGCTCAGAGAATTTATTTACCAGACGGTTTACAGCCTGACCTGGGCTCTGGGTGCCTTGCTCACCAAGACCAACCACTTTACCTGTTAGCATAAGGCCCCATGTTGATGCGTTAACAAACACAGAGTCAGAGTTTTTCAGGTGAGATTTCCAGTCTGCGACACTCAACTTATCTTTAATCAAAGAATCTGCTGTCGCGGCATCTGGGATGCGCATTAATGCTTCTGCAAGACACATCAGCAAGATACCTTCTTGAGTATCTAAGCTGTATTCCAGCAATAAAGCATCAATCATCTGGATTGACTTCTTATCGGCACGAATGGCTTCGATAAGGTGGGTCGTTTGGGTAGTGATCGCCGATTTTTCATCCTCTGTCGGCGTCGCTAGTGGCAATAGTTGCTCTAGCCATTGAGACTCGTCCACCATATATAATGGCGAGATCAGTGACCACAACTTATCAAGCGGCTGCCCGATAAATTCCGGTGTCAACACGTTCGTAGCTGTAAACATGTGTGTTCCTCAATCTCACTCCTCGAAAACCGCTTCGAGGATTATCAATGGCTGGCAGTGTATTTTGAGGCCGATAAGAATACTTGTCAAAAACTACGACATTTTTGCCAAAAACTCGCTTTTATAACAAAACATCCACATAGTCACATTCAAATAGGTAATATTTTGTGTTGTAAATTTTAATTTTTTCATTGCATTCACAACAAAATATCAAGAATATCAATAAGATTTTTGTGAAGAGCTCGTTCTAAGAGAAAATGTAGGATCAAGTGGCATATCAGCTACTGTAAAGAACAGAGAATTTAAAAAAACGAGAGATAGATCACGTGAATAAAACATAAAAAACCATGCATAGTGCATGGCTTTATTCTAATTTGATGATTATTTGACCTAAAAAACGCGTTGTTATCCAACTTGTTTTTTATAACGGGAAGGTGATATTCCCTGTAAGCGAGTAAAAGTATGAGTAAAAGTACTCTGGCTTGAGAAGCCAGTAAACTCGGCAATTTGCCCTAAAGAAAGGTGACCTTGCTCGATTAATTCACGAGCCATGTCGATTCGCTTTCCGAGAACATATTGATGAGGTGTAATCCCCATCTGCTCTTTAAACAAGCAATGGAACTGACTTTCCCCAAGAAACACTCGCCCCGCTAACTGAGCCACACTAATCTTATGATTCAGGTGCTGCTCAATGTAACGATCAATCGCCTCCAAATCAAAGCGCGACTCTTTTCGACTGGTCTCAAATGCCGAGATATGGCGCTGCATTAACGCAATCACAGTGTCGTTACACGCACGACTTAACAGCAGGTCATCCGGATGGTTTCGCATTTCCTGAACCAACATCTGTATCAGCTTCTGAATTTGACTATCTAACTGGAAGTAGACATGGTCTCTCTCCAGGTTATTGATTTTTTGAAGCATTTCAGGATCATCATTTGTCGGTTTGGGCATATTCAGCACCAAAATATCCGATTGATTGATGACGCCACCGAAAGCATGATCAGAGCATGCGGTGACCACACAACCTTGACCAGGGCCGACAAGATTACCTCGCCCGCGCACTTCAAATTCGGCTTGCCCTTTTAAACCAATCACGATCTGCGTATAAGAATGATCGTGGCAATCCATATAAGACGGAAGTGTGATCAGCTCCGCCGGCTTTGGCAGCATAATCTCTTGATATGAAAGGATTTTTTGGTTATCGGAGTCACTCATTTTAAACAGTCGTCTTTACACCGTCAGCTTACGTCTTCGCATCATATACCTTCTTTGTTGGGTTGCAACTTTTACCCAACTCAATCGACAAGATCAAATCAGCATGATCAAGTTCATTTACATGATCATAGTTCCGGAACGATGATCATGCGAGGTTAATTTACGGTCAGTGAGCAACCAATTTTATTAACAAAAACGGATAGATAGGCAACACCTTACGTATGCATAATCAATCAATGTAAAGATCCTTATTACCGAACAATCCGTTATTTTGTAAAACATCGTGCTCCATATTAGATAGGTCGTCCCTGAAACGGATCGAAACCCACGCTTAAACTCAACATAGAGGGATTTCCCCCCTTACTAATATGCTTCTGATTCAATACATTAGTTATCGAGCTTTAAGATGCATACGATCTAAAGCTCTCGGTATCTCATTGATACCTCTAACTTACTTAGCAGACCCTCGCTAGGTAATTTAGAACCTCTTCTACACGTCGACAAGATTATATCTTGTGTTGCCAGCCCGTCTTCAGGCTGGCTTTTTTTTCGCTTCTCAACAATGAAAACAATGGCATAAGCTGATATCATAGCTTTTGTCTCACTGTCCCTCTCATATGCTTAGGTGCTGCTCTTTCACTCACAAGTGATATGAACGTCAACCACATTACAACTGAGTTGTAGGAAGCATGATCAAGGACGATACGAGTTGTAAGCCGAACATTAGGCGGACATCCGTGAGCGCACATATCTGTAATGAAACAGACCATTTTCCCAATTAAACTCTTCGTTCCATTCCGTCGTTGTCTATGACTACCTGACGAAAACATCGAACACCATGAATTTAATTGGATTGAGCGCCAATCAACGAACGTGTTCTAGCAACGTAACTGCCTACTTGGCAACATCAATACGAGCCATATAACACGGACGTCTCTGTATTGGTATAAGCAGTATGTAGTGAGTCCTTTTGTGAATATTTCAGTCGATACCATAGAACAATCCCTCCTTAAACAGCTACCAGGTTGTTGGGGATGCAAAGATAAAGATTCGGTATTCCTATACGTAAACCAGGAATACGCAGAACTGTTAGGGCACACATCGCCCGAGGAGTGCTTGGGTAAAACTGATTTTGATATGGCCAGCCCAACCACTGAATGCGCGCAAGAATTTCAACGCCAAGATAAACACGTTCTCGAAACTGGCGAGTCACTCAAAATTCTGGATATCCACCCTTATCCAGATGGCCGCTGGCGAGCACATATATTTACTAAAACACCGTGGCGAGATGACAAAGGCGACATCGTAGGCACCATTTTCTACGGAAGGGAACTCACCGACACCGCCGTGATTGAAGTCGGGTATTGGGTTTGTCGTGCAATCAGTACCAACCCAAATCAACAATCCATCTTTCGTTTTTCTGACTTACAACCAAAACCAGAGAAGCTCACATGCCGCGAGCAAGAAACGCTTTTCCTCTTGCTCTATGGCAAAAAGCCTCAATTTATCTCTCAGGTCATGGGCATATCAACAAAAACCGTTGAAGGTCACGTCGCACGCTTACGTAATAAGTTTGCAGCGAACAGCAAGAACGAGCTAATAGATAAAGCAATGGAAGCAGGCTACGGCTCTGTTGTACCCAAAACGCTGCTTAAGCATCAATTATCGGTTGTGTTGAATGGAGAGCGATAATTCGCATCGCTTCTACCTACAAAAACACCGCCCCAATTCGGCGGTGTTTGTTTATTCATGAGGGACCATAAGCCTATGGCGCTAAACGATCAATGTCCCAACTTCCATCATGCTGGGAGAAAAGAAAACGATCGTGAAGGCGATGTTCGCCACCTTGCCAAAATTCGATGCTCTTTGGTTTTACGCGAAAGCCACCCCAAAAGGTTGGTACTGGTATTTCACCCTTAGCAAACTTCTGTTTTAGCTCTAAAAACTTACCTTCCAACACACCTCTGGCAGAAATACGGCTACTTTGTTTGCTCGCGATTGCGGCCAACTGGCTCTCTTTAGGACGAGAAGTAAAGTATTTCATATTCTCTACGGCGGTAAGCTTTTCAGCCACACCAGTAATATGAACTTGGCGCTCTAACGGATGCCAAGGGAAGTGCAAACTAATATTGCTGTTATGCTCTAGCTGCTGGGCCTTGCGACTGCCTAGGTTGGTGTAAAACACAAAACCATCTTTGTCGACGTTTTTCAATAGAACAATGCGTTGAAACGGCATGCCATTTTCATCAACCGTTGCAACTGTCATCGCAGTCGGGTCCGTTAAACCCGCTTCAACTGCTTGCTCTAGCCACAGATTAAATTGATCAATAGGATCAGCTTTCAAATCTTTACGACGCAGCCCACCTTTGGTGTACTCACGACGAATATCAGCAAGTTCCATCTTTACTCCTTCACTCGTTTTTGTCGATTGTGCTCCCGATACTGAGGAAATACAAGGACATCATTGTGCTTGTTATCGTTGCCGCTCACAGCATCACAGTGCGTCATTTGATACCATGACACAAAAAACCAGTGAGCCGATCGTGAACTTACTCAACCCCAAAGCCCTACGTCATTTTTTACTGCTACTGTGTGCCGTTGGCATTTCAGGGCTTGCGCTTACTCATCATTACGCAACTCAATACCAACATGATCAATGGCAACAAAAGCTAGAGAGACAAGCCGCGCAAGTATCACAAGAAGTGGACTACGAACTGGCAAAGTTTGAACAGATACCAAACCTATTAAGTCACGACCCAAGACTACTCAAAGCAGTCGAGCGCGGAACGCCCTCTCAAGAGCTCAACCTACTGTTATCAGATTGGTTGAAGCAAAGTTTGGCCGATACGATTTACGTTCATGACCGTACCGGGTTAGTCATAGCCTCAAGTAACTTTCAGCAAGAAGATACGTTTGTTGGCTCTAGCTTTAGCTATCGCCCCTATTTTAAAAATGCGCGACGCGGTGAGCCCGCTCAATACGTTGGATTAGGCGTACGCTCGAATAAACGTGGGTACTTCTTCTCATCTCCGCTGTGGGTAAATGAGGAAGTCGTTGGCGTGATCACAGTAAAAGTGAATTTGGAGCAATTAGAACAGCGCCTTTCGCAAACCACGACTGACGTACTCATTACAGATAAACACAATGTCGTGTTTATGAGCAATTTACCAGACTGGCGCTATCGTGCACTTTTCCCACTGTCATCGAGTGCAATAAATGAACTTACCGAAACGCGTCAATATGGCGATACCTTACCCGAATATTTTGGTGAGTTAACGGCACACAGTGGTGTCACGGAGTTTGATGACAATCAATTGCTTCTATCACCGAATTACCTCGCATACGCAACACACTTATTGGATAAAGGGTTTCGCGTCGTTGCCTTAATTAACCACAACAGCGTTCTTGCCGCCGTTTTACAGGCCGATATCGTCTTCCTGATCTTATATGCGCTCATTGCTCTAATTGCGTTAGCGTGGTTCCAAACCCTAGTTAACAAAGCACGCCTTGCCCATCTCAATGTGAGCCTAGAAGAAAAAGTAGTGCAACGGACACTAGTTCTGAGTGAAGCCAACCAAAAACTACAACAGACCATCCGCCAATATGAGCAAAGCCAACAAGAGCTTAAACAAACACAACAAGAACTGACGCAAGCCGCGAAATTGGCACTGTTGGGCGAGCTATCAGCCAGTATTAATCATGAGATAAATCAGCCACTTTCCGCACTAAGAACCTATACCGAAAACTCGCAGCGTTTGTTGGCAATGGAAAAATACCCAATGGTCGCTGACAATTTGGGCAAAATGCTGACACTCAATGACACCATTTCGGAAGTCATTGCCCGCTTAAAAGTCTTTACTCGGAAAGCCACGCACGATTCACACAATGAAATCTCAGTACTGCACGACGCGGTACATACTGCCACCAGCATTTTGAGCAACAAGCTTATTAAGCAAGGAGTAACACTAAAAGTTCCGGCCATCGACTATGATGTGAAGCTGGCCATTCACAGCGTTGAATTAGAACAAGTGCTGATAAACCTCTTCCACAACGCCGCACAAGCGATGGAAAACCACTGTATCGATCCGCAAATATCCATTGCTGTTCAGTGTCATGATGACAGTTGCGACATTCTTGTTTCCGATAACGGACCAGGGATGTCAGACGAAGCCCTAGCAAAAGTGTTCGACCCATTTTTTACGACTAAGCCGGAGGGTCTTGGATTAGGTTTAACAATCTCCAAGCGGATTATAGAGAGCTATCACGGCTCCCTCTGTGCCTATAAACATCAGAACACAGAACAACAAGCAGGAGGGATGACCTTTATCGTGACGCTACCAATAGTCAATCAGAATAAACGTACCCCAGAAGTGGAAAACGACCATGAATAACCCAGTTTTCTTTGTTGATGACGAACCACACATTCGTGATGCCGTGTCTCAAGCCCTGCTGATTGAAGGGATAGACGTCACCTGCTTACCAAACGCAGTAGAAGCCTTACGCGTAATCGACTCAAATACGCCTGCGATTATCATTACCGATATCCATATGCCCGTGATGGATGGCTTGGAGTTTATGCGAACTTTGCGAAGCAAAAACGATCACTTTCAATTCATCGTACTTACTGGACATGGAGATGTGAAAACCGCAGTAGATGCGATGAAAAGCGGCGCGTACGACTTTCTAGAAAAACCGTTTTCAACGGAACAGCTCATGAAATCGCTCAACAATGCCAGCGATAAACTGAACTTGTTGCAAGAAAACATCTGGCTTAAGAAAGAGCTCGACATGCAAACTCATGTTGGTCCGAAAATGATTGGTCACAGTAAGGCCATGGTTAGTATTCGTCGCGCCTTGATCAGTGCGCCTACAAGCCAGCCGCTCATTTTTGTAGGTCAAGATGGTACAGGTCGCCGGCTCGCCGCACAATTTGCCCACGACATACATGCAACACCGGATAGTGAGCTAATCGCCGCTTCTGGTGAAGACCTCTATGAGCTTTCATTAGAAGCGCTCGACAAAGCCATACACCGCTTAAGTGAAGGAAAACGCCACTGCTGTTTGTACTTACATAGCGCAGAGCATGTATCATTTGAGCAATGGGAATACTTGTTCAAGCACCCAAAACTTGAACGTGTTTTTGGCGCGACCACCCAAGCCGAGCCACCTCTAAAATCCCTGGCGACTCTAATTCACTTACCGACGCTCGATGAAAGAAAGGAAGATATAGGGCCTTTATACAAGCATTTTGTGCGCCACACAGCGAGTCGATATCAGTTACAGCCGCCACATATCAGCCTAGAAGAGGTCAAACACCTCACCAGTCTCGAATGGCCAGAAAACGTTAAGCAGCTACGCCAATTTGCTGAACTTCGTGCCCTCAAGCCAGATACTTTTAGAATGGAAGATTGGAACAGTGAGAAAAGTCTTGAAATTCAGAGTATGACTCAGCGCACAGAATACTTTGAATATTGCTTGTTATTCGATGCATTGCAAAGACATCGCGGCAGACTCAAAGAGGTTCAACTAGAATTACAGGTATCACGCAAAACCTTGTACGACAAACTAAAAAAACATCAGTTGGATAAAGCCAAGTTCAAGGCGTAATAGCTATACTCCGGCGCTAATTATGCTTTTGTTTGATTTAGAAAGTGTAAGAAAGCTCATTTGAAGAGAGAATAACCCTCTTCTCATATTTTATTAGCCGAGCATGCTGACATGATCGGTTAATAATAATAAGATCAAAAAGATAATCCGTAATTATATAAGCAGGGACTGTGATGAGCCGAGATAACTACAACAAACTCAACGATGAAGAGTTGGATTTTGTTGATGACAAAACTGCAGCATTGCTCCTCAATACCCCCAACAGCGCGCGTTTTATGCTCTGGGTTATGGTGCTATTTTTCATTGCAGCAATAGGTTGGGCATCTTGGGCTGAAATCGACAAAGTCACGGTTGGTCAAGGTAAAGTGATTCCCTCCTCACAGATACAAGTAGTCCAAAACTTAGAAGGTGGCTTAGTCAAAGAAATCTTGGTCAAAGAAGGTCAGTTGGTTGAAAAAGGCCAACAGTTACTGCTTATCGACGACACCCGCTTTCGCTCAGATTTTCGTGAACGTGAGCAACAAGTTGCCAACCTTACCGCATCTGTGCTGCAACTATCCGCTTCTATTAACAGTGTTGCCGTTAATCGTGATTTTGAAACGGAAAACTGGCGTCAAAGTGTACTACTTGATTACGGTAAACTGACCTTCCCACCAACCTTGGAAGAGACTCGACCTCAACTCACACAGCGTCAAAAAGCAGAATATCGCGAAGATCTAGATAATTTACGCAACCAACTTTCTGTTATTGACCAACAAGTGCAGCAAAAGCAGCAGGACTTGGTAGAGATCCAAGCACGAGTAAGGAACTTGCGTCAAAGCTACCAATACGCGAAAAAAGAACTCGATATCACCAAACCTTTGGCAGACGAGGGCGTTGTTCCTCGTATTGAACTGCTCAAATTACAGCGCCAAGTCAACGATACCCGTCGTGAAATGACGTCCAGTGAGCTCAAGATTCCCGTATTGCAATCAGCGATTCGAGAATCCATGCTCAACCGTATTGATGTTGCACTCAAATTCCGCTCTGAACAGCAAGAGAAACTCAACAGCGCCCAAGACCAGTTATCTGCCTTGGTTGAATCAGCGGTGGGCTTGGAAGATAGAGTAAACCGAACGGTTGTGAATTCGCCAGTAACAGGCAAAATCAAAACACTGAACATCAATACTGTCGGTGGTGTTATCCAACCTGGTATGGATATCGTCGAGATCGTACCAACAGAAGACACACTATTGGTAGAGGCGAAAATTGCGCCAAAAGACATCGCATTTTTACGCCCAGATCTTCATGCTATCGTGAAATTTACAGCTTACGACTTCACAAAGTACGGCGGTTTAGAGGGAGAGTTGGAACATATCAGCGCGGATACCACTCAAGATGAAGAAGGCAACAGCTTCTACATTGTTCGTGTACGCACCGAAAAAACAAACTTTGGTCAAGATGCAGATTTACCAATCATTCCAGGAATGACAGCATCGGTCGATATCATCACAGGGAAGCGAACCGTTTTGGAATATCTACTTAAACCGATTTTAAGTGCCAAAACGAACGCCTTGAAGGAGTAAACCACATTAAGATACTCGCGATAGGGAGTATTGAGCGATAAGTAATTAAATAAAAAGCACTTATTTCTCACTGACGAACTCTCTAGAAGAGTATACTTGTGATACGAGTCGAATATGCGATCCAATTTGCAGCGTAAAGTTACATTATTAATCAGCTTAAGTTGTTTGTCGTTCCAACTTGGTGCGCTGAACAGTAAAGAACAACGATGGGTCAATACGGTCACAGCGGTGTACGGCGAACGTGCGGGATTGCGCGTAAATACATGGCGAAAGAACCTCGACTTATTTAAACAATTAGAGACTCATGAACAGCTCGCTGGCGTTAACGACTTTTTTAATCAGCTGTATTTCGTTGACGACATAAAACTGTGGGGAAAGACAGATTATTGGGCTACGCCACTCGAATTTTTAGGGAGTAACGCAGGAGACTGTGAAGATTTCACTATTGCTAAGTACTTCTCTTTACTCGAGCTAGGAATACCAGATTCAAAGATGCGGTTAATATACGTAAAAGCCATCGAACTGAATCAGTTTCACATGGTATTAGCTTACTACCCTACCCCAAGTTCTGAGCCGCTCATTCTCGATAATATCAATCCTGACATTGTCCGAGCCTCTAAGCGTAGCGACTTGCTACCGATATACAGTTTTAATGGTACAAACCTGTGGTTGATGAAGTCATCTGCTAGCACTGGAGAGCTGGCAGGGAAAGCATCACGGTTGAGCCTTTGGAATGACTTACGCTCGCGCGAACGTAAGTTGCAGTTAAATAAACCTAAAATTAACTATGACGAGTGAGAAACATGACCCTATATAAGAAGCTTGTGGTGGGGATGGTTACGGTCTTTATACTCTTGTTGGCATCAGTATTCGTAATCCAATTCAACACGACTCGAGACAGCTTGGAGCAACAGCAACGTTCAGAGGTCAACAACACTATTAACACCGTAGGTTTGGCACTGGCTCCTTACCTAAAGGACAAAGATAAAGTAGCGGTTGAGTCCGTGATTAATGCTCTGTTTGACGGCAGCACCTACTCCGTTGTTCGTCTTACAGCATTAGATTCTGACTACCAGATCGTGCGTACCTACCCAGTTAAACCAAGTACGGTGCCACAATGGTTTATCGACATGAATCTATTTAAAGCGATTCACGATAAGCGTGTTGTGACCAGTGGTTGGATGCAGCTCGCCGAAGTAGAAATCATTAGCCACCCAGGCGCAGCTTACGAGCAGCTCTGGCAAGGTTTTATTGGGTTGCTGTCTGTATTCAGTGTCATTTTTCTGGCTGGTTTAGTGGCAATTTCATACATCCTACGTCGCTCGCTAAAGCCGTTAACGGCCATCGTGAATAAAATGCATGAAATCGCGAATAACCAATTTGGTGAACCGCTTGCTCGTCCAAGAACCAAAGATCTTATCGCGGTGGTAGATGGCATTAATATGATGTCTGCTCAAATCGAGCTATCATTCAAAGAGCAAGCCAAAGAGGCTCAACGTCTGCGTGCTCAGGCTTACCTCGATCCTATATCTAAATTGGGTAACCGCTCATTCTACATCAACCAAATCGACCAATGGCTTGCAGAGCAAACGCAAGGGGGTATCGCGCTACTCCATGCTGAATACATTGGCGACATTTACGAGACCAAAGATTACCAACGCGCAGATGCCCACGTTAAAGAACTGTCTCAACGTTTGAAAAACACCATTGATGTACCGGGTGCCACTATTGCTCGCTTGTCTAGTGATGAGTTCGGCTTGCTTTTCCCTCATATGGATGAGAGCGAGTTACGCATTTTATCGGACAGCATCGTCAATTGTGTGAACGGCCTAAATACTGACCCAACAGGCTTAGCAAAACCTAAAGCGTCACTAGGGGTTGCACACAGCAAAGATCAGAAAACGCGTTCTGAAATCCTCTCGATGGTGGACAACGCACTATCGAAAGCCAAAGCGCAACCAGACAAGCCATACGGCTTCATTGGCAGTGATACACCTTCTAGTTTGATGGGTAAACAGCAATGGAAAGCGTTGGTTGAAGAAGCCATTCATAGTGATTGGGTTAAATTCCGTTTCCAAGCTGCGAAAAACACATGGGGTAAAGTATTCCACAACGAAGTATTTTCAAGCATCGAAAAAGATGGTGAAACGTATCGTGCGAATCAATACCTATTCGCACTAGAACAGTTAGACGCCACCAACATCTTTGACCAGTATGTCATTGAATCAATGATTAAGATGCTAGAAAGTGGTGAACTTAATGACCCAGTCGCGATTAACATCGCGCAAAGCAGCTTGTCTCAACCATCGTTTATTCGCTGGACAACTAGCATGCTGGAAAAACATGCCAAAGTGGCCTCTAAGCTACACTTTGAAATTCCAGAGGAATGCTTTATCGATCAGCCTCACCACACAGCACTGTTATGTAATGCCATTCGCCAATCAGGTGCTGAGTTCGGCGTAGATAACTACGGACGTAACTTCCAATCTTTGGAATACATCCAAGAGTTCCGTCCGAACTATGTGAAGCTCGATTACCTATTCACACACAACTTGCACGACGAAAAACAGAAATTCACGCTAACGTCGATCTCTCGTACTGCCCACAACCTTGGTATTACGACTATCGCATCGCGTATCGAAACTCAAATCCAGTTGGATTTCCTCACTGAACATTTTGTTGAGGTATTCCAAGGATTCATCGTCGACAAGGAATAAAAAGGTTTATCAACGATGAAAGACCCTTTACTGAATTCGCTCATCTACGTTAGCCGTTACTATGGGTTAGCTAACTCGCCAGAAGCGCTAGTCAACGGACTACCGCTATCTGACGGTAAACTGACCCCATTTTTGCTACCAAGAGCAGCGGAAAGGGCCGGATTGGTTGCCAAGGAAAACCGCGCAGAGCTGGAGAGCATCTCCAGCCTAATTCTGCCGGCAATCTTAGTTCTTAAAGGCGGTGACTCTTGCGTTCTCAACAGCATCAATATGGAGAAACGCGAGGCCGAAGTCACCACCCTAGAAAGTGGAATGGTGCCGATCTCTATTCCATTAGAAGACCTACTTGAGCAATACACTGGTCGGTACTTTTTAGTTAAAAAGCAATTCCGTTTCGATGAGCGCTCTCCCGAAGTGCTCAAAACCAACGAAGGCCACTGGTTCTGGTCAACCTTGTGGCAGTCAAAACGCATCTACCGCGATGTTTTAATCGCATCACTTCTCATCAACCTCTTTGCGGTTGCCGCTCCGCTATTCACTCGCTTGGTGTACGACAAAGTGGTTCCGAATCTTGCGTTTGAAACCCTATGGGTACTAGCAAGTGGCATCTTTGTCGTGTTCCTGTTCGACTTCATTCTCAAGTCGCTGAGAAATTACTTCATTGATGTGGCGGGCAAGAAGTCTGACATTCTGATTTCATCCAAACTGTTCAGCAAAGTGATGGGGATTAGAATGGAATCGAAGCCGCCTTCGGTCGGTGCCTTCGCTCGCCATTTACAAGAATTCGAATCTATTCGAGAGTTTTTTACTTCAGCGACCGTCAGTGCTCTCATTGATTTGCCTTTTGCCATTTTATTCTTAGTGATTATATGGCTAATGGCTGGCGATCTTGTGTATGTACCGATGGTGGGCGTGGTCATTTTGATTATTCACTCGCTACTGATACAAGGGCCGCTGCGCCGCTCCATTGAGGAGGGTTCACGCCTAGCATCGCAAAAATATGCCAATTTGATAGAGAGCTTGGCTGGGTTAGAAACCGTAAAAATGCTCAGTGCGCAAAGCCAATTCCAATACCGCTGGGAAGAGGCAGTTGCGCACATGGCGAACTGGAATATAAAAAGCCGCCGAATTACGGATAGCATTCAAAACGCGGCAGGTTTTGTGCAGCAAAGTAGTAACGTAGGGATGATCATCCTAGGCGTTTACTTAATTGCAGAAGGCGACTTAACCATGGGCGGTTTGATTGCCGCAACCATGCTTAGCGGCCGCGCGATTGGTCCTTTGGTTCAGTTATCCTTACTCTCTACGCGCTACAACCAAGCGAAGTCTTCTATGACAATTATCAATCAAGTCATGGAAATGCCGGATGAACAAGAAGAAGGTAAACGTTACATTCACCGCCCAATAGTACAAGGCAAAATTGAACTTGAACGCGTGACCTTCCACTACCCAGATTCACCGGTGGCGTCGATTCGAGATTTGAGCTTGACTATTAACCCAGGCGAAAAAGTAGCGATCATAGGCCGTATCGGTTCGGGTAAAACCACGTTAGAGCGTCTAATCATGGGCTTGTATCAGCCGACGGAAGGTCATGTTCGCATTGATGATACCGACATCGCACAGCTGCATCATGTCGACATTCGCCGTAATATTGGTTGTGTGCCGCAAGATTCCAATCTGTTCTTTGGGTCTATCCGCGACAACATTACGCTAGGTCGCCCATTAACCGATGACCGTGACGTACTAGACGCAGCGAATCGTGCCGGTGTTACTGCGTTTACGCAATCTGACCCAGCGGGCTTAGAACGCCAAGTTGGTGAAGGTGGTGCAATGCTTTCGGGTGGTCAACGTCAAGCAGTCACGATCGCTCGTGCATTTTTGGGTCGTCCTCCTGTTCTACTCATGGATGAGCCAACCAGTGCGATGGATAATCGCTCAGAGATGCACATTAAACATCAATTAGCACAGTTGAAACCTAGTGAAACGCTGATTCTGATTACGCACAAAACGTCTATGCTCGACATCGTTGATCGCGTAATTGTGATGGAGAAAGGCAGCATCATTGCAGATGGCCCTAAAGCGCAAGTGCTGAACGATTTGAAACAAGGCAAAGTGCGTGCGGTTAGCTAGCCTGAATTCACATTGATAAAAGACAAAGGCCCCGTTTAACTTGTGTTTAACGGGGCTTATTTTATTGGGAGCCCGAGATAATTAAGTTCTTCAAGCGCGACCCAAACGAGTACAAGGCCAACAATCACGAATAAAATCATAATCGCCTTTTCATCTTCTTCCATTTTTCAACGCCCTAAAAGCTATTTCAATTAATACACCTTAGGTTATCAGGACAAAAGTCATATTCAGCTCGTTTATAGGGAACTAGCGTCATAGAATGTCGGATATGGGATACAGCTCAAAGATTGCTCTCTTCAAAATCACGTCAGCTTTGATTGAATATAAGTAATGAAGCCAAAGAGTTCGTAATACTCACTAAGTCTTTGATTAACTTATATAGTACTCTGTGGAACCTCAACACAGAGACAAATGGTGTAAAGAAAAATTGTGATTACTTACAGCAAAAAATCAGCTATAAAAGCCGCTTTCTAGATATCGTCGAGATGAAGAAATGAATGATTGGATCCAATTAGAGCAAGTGAGCCAGTATTTCACTACGGGCTCCCTCGGTTACAAACTATTGATGGGCATTTTTGTCCTGATCGCGTATCGCATCCTGAAGAGGATTGTAAATAGAGCCATCCTAAATTTGGCAACAACGAAAGGTGTAAAAAAGGCTCGTTTGAGTTTTATTCAGCGCTGTTTCAATGTCGCGCTGCTATTTTTGACCGCCTCTATTTTTGCCATTATCACAGGTATTGGCTATGGCGATGTGTCTTTGTTCCTATCGTCCATTTTTGCCGTATTAGGTGTGGCGTTTATTGCGCAGTGGTCAATTCTGAGCAACATCACAGCCAGCTTTTTGATCTTTTTTGTCTTCCCGTACCGAGTGGGTGACCGAATTAAAGTCGTAGACAAAGATGAAGACATCTGCGGTGAGATTCAAGAGATCAGCATGTTTCACGTGTTAATTAAGCACGACAACGGTAACTTGATCACTTACCCAAACAACCAGATTTTGCAAAAAGCAGTGCTAAAGCTGGCGAAAAACAAGCCAGAGCCAAGTAAAGTAAAATCTCGGATTTATACTCGCAGAAAGAAATAACCCACTAAAAAGCCGATGTATCTACATCGGCTTTTTTAATGCACTTCTTTTTAAGTTTTAGTGTTGACCTCAACTTAGCTTGAGGTTTTAGCCTTAGTCGCACGATTAAAAATCAACAATGAAAAAAGGAACCATTGTGTCCAAAATTGCGATTATTTATTTCTCTAAAACCGACGTTACTGGTCAGCTTGCTCGCGCGATTGCCGCAGGCCTTGAACAACAAGGCATTAAGCAGCAAGATGAATGTGAAATCCTCTCTCACCGAATTGAAGGCAGTGAGATTATTGAGGGACGTTTTGTGAACCCTAAACTAATGGATGAACTTGCTGAGTGTGATGCGATTATCTTTGGCTCACCGACCTATATGGGCGGTGTAGCAGCGCAGTTTAAAGCATTTGCAGATGCAAGCAGTGAATCTTGGTATTACCAAAAATGGGCGAGCAAAATCGCGGCTGGCTTTACCAGTGGTGGGGCAATGAATGGCGACCAATCTTGCACATTACAATATCTACAAACGCTCGCTAACCAACACGGCATGATGTGGGTCGGGTTGGATAAGATCAGCAATTCTGGGGAGCAAAACCTGAATCGTTATGGTGTACAAGGTGGTATTGTTGCACAAGGTGGTGAAGGTGGTCAGTTGCATGCTTCTGATGTTGCAACGGCGGAGTATCTTGGCAAACGAGTCGCTATGCTCGTGAATAAGCTCTCCACTCGCTAACAATAAAAAGAAGCCCCGTAAGATACATCTTCGGGGCTTCATATTTATCGCTTGTTTTGAGCGCTACTTCTTGATGTAGAGGTCTTTCGAGTAGATACGACCTTCTACGTTGTTCTTGGCAAAACCGCCAACCGTAGGACGAACCAAACGCGCTTGCATGTAGTAGTAAATCGGTGCGATTGGCATATCCGCCGCCAACAATTGCTCGGCTTGATCATAGAAACCTTGGCGTGCTTTCTCATTGGTTGCAGCCAATGCACTGTTCATCGCGTTGTCGTACGCTTCACTGCTGTAACGTGCAAAGTTACCCGAGGAACCTGAGCGAAGTAAGCTCAGGAAAGTAGACGCTTCATTGTAATCACCACACCAGGAAGCGCGCATCACATCGAAATTGCCTTGTTTACGCGCCACTAAGTACGACTTCCACTCTTGGTTTTCTAACTCCACGTTTGCACCGAGATTTTTTTGTAGCATCGACGCTATCGCAACCGCGATCGATTTGTTTGCCTCACTGGTGTTGTACAGCAATTTAAAATCGAGCGGCTTGTCTTGGCTGTAACCCGCTTCTTTTAACAACTGACGCGCTTTCTCGTCACGTTGTTGCTGACTCCACTTACTGTATTCAGGCGGCGTCGCATCAAACCCTGCGGTGTACTGATGCGCAAAAGTATAAGCAGGAAGGTTGCCCACTTGCGTGACACCATTCGTAATCACATCGCGCATGATGGAGTACGACACCGCTTGACGCACTCGCACATCATCAAATGGCGGACGAGTGGTATTGAACGCGTAGTAATACGTACACAATAATGGCACCACCGTGTAAGCCTGCTTGTAATCTTGTTTAAGCTTCTGCGCCATATGAGTCGGCACATCTGACGTGATATCCAGCTCTCCTGCCGCAAAGCGATTGATAGACGCGTTTTGGTTTTCAAACGGAATGTAAGTCACTCTGTTTAGATGCGTATCTGCGCTGTCCCAGTAACTTGGACTCTTAACCAGTTCAATGCGTTCATTCACGACCCACTTATCCAATGTGAATGCACCGTTGCTAACAAATTGGTCTGGATCGCTCCACGGCTTGTCGCGGTTTTCCACTGTCGCTTGATGCACTGGCATCATGGACGTGTGCCCAGTCATAGCAACAAAGTACGGCACTTGACTGTCCAACTCAAAACGTAGGGTGTATTTATCCACTGCCTTGATACCGAGATCGTCCAAAGGCTTTTTGCCCTCTGCTACATCGGCGATGTTTTTGATCTTGGTGAGTTTGAGATACCAAACATTTGGAGAAGCGGTCTTCGGGTCCACCGCTCGGCGCAGTGAATAGACAAAATCATCCGCCGTCACAGGCTCGCCATTCGACCATTTCGCGTCTTTGCGCAAGTGAAAAGTAAAGGTTTGGTTGTCGTTGGTTTCCCATGATTCTGCCACACCGGGAATAATGTTTCCGTCACGATCTTGAATCACAAGCCCTTCAAATAAGTCACGAATCACATGCATTTCTGGCAGACCTTCGGCTTTCGCTGGGTCAAGCGTCGCCGCCTCTGCGTCATTCGCACGTACTAAATGCTGTTCTGCGGCAAGTTGAATGCCTTTAGGTAAGGTCTCCGCAGCAACTGATGTAGCAAGAAAAGGGGTGAATAAAGAGGAAATCAGCAACGCCGTTGAATGTTTTTTAAAATCCATATCGTTTTTCGTTCTCCTAACGCGT
Source organism: Vibrio sp. 1731 (assembly GCF_033339955.1). NCBI lineage: Bacteria > Pseudomonadati > Pseudomonadota > Gammaproteobacteria > Vibrionales > Vibrionaceae > Vibrio > Vibrio sp. 1731. The sequence goes on from NZ_JAWOVO010000002.1 coordinate 288,318, forward strand.
CTTGTGAAGCAAGTGCCACAATTAACATTTCAACCGTTGACGAGTTTAAACGGTTCAGTTTAGCTAGGTGTAATTAGCTTAGATATTGATACTACTTCATCAATCAGGAGATTACGGTGAGTCTAATTCCAAGAACGGAAAGAGCGGCATTTTTAATTCGGCCAACATCATACGGTCAATCCGTGCTTGGTGCGCCATTATTGTATTTTCCGGCTCAAGTCGAAAGTGCTTCGCGAGGTTTGATTTTGGCAGGCACTCACGGGGACGAGACGGCCTCGATTGCAGGTTTGTCCTGCGCGCTAAGAAGCTTGCCTGCAGAAAACTTACGACATGATGTGATTCTGTCAATGAATCCGGACGGCAACCAGCTAGGCACACGCGCAAATGCAAACCAAGTGGATCTCAATCGCGCGTTTCCAACCCAAAATTGGACTGAGCATGGCACCGTGTATCGATGGAGCTCTCACATACCCATTCGAGACGTAAAGGTGAAAACAGGCTCTAAAAACCAGCTAGAGCCAGAAGTTGGCGCATTAATTAACTTGATTGAACTGCGCAGGCCAAAGTTTGTGGTGTCGTTTCATGAACCGCTTGCGTTTGTGGATGATCCCAAACATTCCAACCTCGCCAAATGGCTCGGCGAGCAGTTTCAACTGCCAATCGTGGACGATGTCGACTACGAAACACCCGGCTCATTCGGCACTTGGTGTAGTGAACGTGATTTACCTTGCATCACGTTGGAGTTACCGGCAATTTCTGCCGATCTCACCATTGAAAAGCATCTATCCGCTTTTATTGCTTTACTGAGGCACGATCCGGATCTTTAGTCCACTGTTGAACAAGCGATCATGTGAGGATCTGTTTGATGTCGGTACTGATATCGCTGATCAACTGACGGGCACTGTCGTCTCTTTGTTGAACCAAGATGATAAACAGCAAATCGGTGATCACGTTTTGCGCGGTACGCGAAGCAATGGATGAGCTGCGATGTTCCGTTTCATTGGCAATCGTATCAAACGTAATATCGGCAATACCGCGCAAGCGACTTCTTCCAGGCGCAGATAACGCAATCACCTTCGCGCCCTGCTCTTTTGCCGCTTCTGCCGCGACGAGAATTTCTTTGCGCTCACCCGAAAACGAGATTGCGATCTGAACATCTTCTGGAGAGAGCGTGCGGGCAACAGCAATCTGCACGTGGCTGTCTTGTTCAGAAAGCGCCGTAATACCAAGTTTAAGCAGTTTAAAGCTTAAATCCTTCGCGGTCAGTGCAGAGCCCCCAATCCCGACCACTTGCACTCGACGCGCTTCACTCAACCATTTCACCGCTTGGTGACACGCTTCGTAAGACAGCGTATTGGTAGTTTGAAACATAGCGTCGGTTTTCGCTTTCACCAGTTTCTGTGAAATAACCGCAATGGGGTCGTCAGCCAAAATATCACTGTGCAGCGGTGTCGACTGCGTCGCATGCTTACGGCCAATCTCTTCATTCAGAGCTAACTTAAACTCGCTGTAACCTTTAAAGCCGATACGCTGAGTAAATTTCACAATGCTCGATTGACTCACTTTTACTTGCGCCGCAAGTTCTTGGCTGGTGAGCAGCGCCGCCTTTTCTGCGTTTTCAACAATCCAATCGCCAACCAAACGACCGCTTTGCGAAAGCTGAGTACGCCTCGCGACTATCCTATTGATAACTGACACAACAAAAACCTCAAAAATATTAAATAAATTATTCCAAAACAGAAATAATAGGCGTTTGATTTAACCCACTGATTATTCTAACCAAGATAGTTAATCCCGGATGTAATAGACGTATATTTTCTCTCATTATTCCAAATTTCTCCTGCATAAAGAATAACCTCAAGTGTGATTTTTGTCACCAAACCTGAATATTTTATTCCATAAAATCGCCCTCAGATTGAACATTACAAAGAGTGCAAAACATGAAAATTGATTTAAGCAGATTGGTGACAGAAAGCCGTAACCCAGCCAGTGCCGAGATCGATACGCTTTCGACAATCGAGATGCTGCAAGTCATTAATGAAGAGGATCAAAAAGTCCCGCTCGCGGTAAAAGCGGTGCTACCACAAATTGCAGAGACAGTTGACGCAATTACCCAAGCTTTTGCAAATGGTGGCCGTTTAATTTACATGGGAGCTGGTACGTCAGGTCGCTTAGGCATTCTTGATGCAAGCGAGTGTCCTCCTACCTACGGCACGCATCCAGATATGGTGATTGGCTTAATTGCTGGTGGGCATCAAGCGATTTTAAAAGCGGTAGAAAACGCAGAAGACAACGCGAAAATGGGTCAAGACGACTTAAAAGCACTTCACCTCACCAAGAATGATGTGGTTGTAGGCATCGCTGCAAGTGGCCGTACACCTTATGTGCTAGGTGGTTTGGAGTACGCTAAATCCATCGGAGCCACGACCGCATCTATCGCTTGTAATCCAGAATGTACCATGGCAGAAGCGGCCGACATCGCGATTCTGCCGATAGTTGGCGCAGAGGTTGTCACTGGATCTTCTCGCATGAAAGCCGGCACCGCACAAAAACTGGTGCTAAACATGCTCACGACAGGCGCAATGATTCGTAGCGGTAAGGTATTTGGCAACTTAATGGTGGATGTAGAAGCCACTAACGCCAAGCTCATCCTACGCCAAACCAACATTGTTGTGGAAGCAACCGGCGCATCAAAAGAAGAAGCAGAGCGAGCATTAAATGCCTGCGGTCGCCACTGCAAAACCGCCATCTTAATGATTTTGGCCGATTTGGATGCCGAACAAGCCAAATCACGCCTCGCCGCGCACAACGGCTTTATTCGCGCAGCACTAAATAATAACTAAATAATCCGAGTTCTGAAGGATAGACCCTATGGCAAAAATAACTTCAAACACAGTATCGCAGTTGCTGTCCGCAGTGGGTGGCAGTAGCAACGTAAGCAAATGTGGTAACTGTATGACGCGTTTGCGTTTATCGCTCGCCAACAATGGCTTGGCTGATCAGTCAGTTATCAAGCAAATTCCCGGCGTAATGGGTGTGGTGGAAAGCGATGAGCAGTTTCAGATCATTCTCGGTCCCGGAAAAGCTCAACAAGCGGCTGAGATGATGAATCAATTGATCGACAGCTTAACTTCTAGTGACAGTGAAGAACCAGATATGCCGCAACAAGATCTTTCTGCCGTCGCGGCCGAGCAGAAAAAACAGATGAAGAGCAAACAAACCAGTGCGGTTCAGCGTTTTTTAAGCAAGTTTGCCACCATCTTTACGCCGTTGATCCCTGGCTTTATTGCAGCTGGTTTGTTGCTAGGTTTTGCGACGTTATTGGAACAGATGTTTGTTCTCGACCAGACACCAAGCCAGTTTATGTTGGATTTGATCGCCTACATGAAAGTCTTTGGTAAGGGTCTGTTTGCTTTCCTAAGTATTCTGATTGGTTACAACGCGCAGCAAGCGTTTGGCGGCTCTGGTGTTAATGGTGCCATTCTCGCCTCTTTGTTTGTGCTGGGTTACAACCCAGAGGCGACATCCGGTATTTACTCTGGCATGAACGAGTTTTTCGGCTTTGCGATTGATCCGCGCGGCAACATTATCGGCGTACTTTTGGCGGCGATCATCGGTGCGCAAGTCGAGCGTAAGGTTCGTCAATACATGCCAGATGATCTGGACATGATCTTAACGTCCGTTATCACTCTGTTGATCATGGGTGCGGTAACCTTCTTGATCATCATGCCAATCGGCGGCGAGTTGTTTAAAGGGATGTCTTGGTTGTTCCTCAACTTGAACGATAACCCATTAGGCGCTGCAATCTTGGCAGGTTTGTTCTTAATTTCTGTGGTATTTGGCATCCACCAGGGTTTTGTTCCCGTGTACTTCGCATTGATGGAAACACAGGGCTTTAACTCGCTATTCCCTATCCTGGCGATGGCTGGTGGCGGTCAGGTTGGCGCGTCAATGGCGCTGTATTTCAAAGCCAAAAAAGACGCTCTACTGCGCACGCAAGTTAAAGGCGCTATTATTCCGGGTCTTCTAGGCATTGGCGAACCATTGATTTACGGCGTGACATTACCACGCGTAAAACCATTCGTTACCGCTTGTATTGGTGGTGCTGCGGGCGGCTTCTTTATCGGTTTAGTTTCTTACCTTGGCTTACCAGTTGGTCTTAATACGGTGTTTGGCCCGTCCGGTATCGTGGCTATTCCTCTCATGACATCTGAAAATGGCATCTTCCCGGGCATGATGGTGTTTGTTGCCGGCCTGCTTATCTCTTACATCGTCGGCTTCCTCGCGACTTACTTCTTTGGCTGCAAAGACGTCGATTTAAGCTAAATCATTCTTCCCCTATAGGAATGGACTAGCTCGCGCCCTTGGCAAACAAGGGCGCACCCTCTCTCTACTTCACGACAATTTTTCTTATTCCGTTACTCGGAAGGGGCTTTGTCGTACCTAAAACAATAGAAATGAAAGGTCGTTAATCATGAAAAAGCACATTTTGACTCTACTTCTCCCTACATTGATGGCATCAAACGCAATGGCAGCGCAGCTGTATCAAGCGGAAGATGGGTCAGTTTTAAATATTTACTCTCGTCTTGGTTTCAATGTCACCAGTAAAAATGACGAGCACGGCGATGCAAATGGCGAGTTTGATGGCCGTATTGGTTTAAACGGTTCACAAACCATCAACGAGTACGCGTCGATCATCGGCCAAGCGCAATACCAAGTGGGTGCAGCTGAATACGCAAACCAAGTAAACGACAAACCGTCTCTGACCGCACGTTATGTATGGGCGGGGATTGATGCGAAAGATTATGGTCGCATTACTGGTGGTCGCGTGGCATCTGGATTGATTATGTTTACCGACATTGGTGATGTGTTCGCCTCTTCCGATGTTTCTATGGCGCGCCAAGCGAATAAAGTAGACAAAACCGCGACACAAGTTTTCCGTCAAGATGGCACGCTGCAATACCAAAACAGCCTAGGTAATTTCGACTTTTCTGTCGCGTACATTTTAGGAAACAACACTTCTGAGCTTGACTACGGTTACAACGCTGCACTGCGTTATACGCTAGACATGGGGAATTTGGGTACCTTGGCACCAGTGGTGGCGATGCAGAAAAATAAAGGTGATGCACGTGAAAGCAACAACACCGATTACACATTCTGGGGCGCAGGTACACGTTACTACCTAGGAGATTTGATGTTGGGTGCGTTGTACTCGGAAGATGAACTAGAGGGCTATTACTCACAAACCAGCACCGACAAAGTGATGGAATTGACGGCGGTTTACAGTGTAAATGACAAATGGGCACTGCGTGCTGGTTATCGTTCTTTAGAAAACAGTGAGGGCGATGAGCTAGAGCTGAAAGATACAACGCTAGAAGTGCAATACAAACTGACGCCTCGTTCTTCTATCTACACAAACTACGTTGATCGTAACGGCTCGCGTGGCTACAGCAATGGACAAGAAGTCTCGTTTGGCGGTGCGCACGCAGACGAAAGCTACTACCACTTAGGTCTACGTTACGAGCTGTAAGCACGATACTTAATGTAAGTTAGCTGAATCCATGAGCTTCTTCTGTGTCCGGTCAGTAGTTATTGCCTTTAATGCTGATTTGAAGAAGCTCACCCTCGCCATATGTTTTCTTCGTTACCTGTTTTAACAAACACGCCTGCATCAGGGAAGCTGGTGACAGTAGCTAACAATTTTCCATCGACAAAGTGCAATGCCGCATAATCGTGAATACCATAACAAGTGATGCTCGGTTGAGAACGAGCAAAGGCTTGGAAAACCTCAAACTTCTCACCAATATGGGAAAAATGCGCCGCAGCCAAACCGTCAATTAATCCAAGACAACGCATAACTTGGTATGCTTCGGGATCACTGTCTGTCACCGCAAACTCAAACCAACAAATTGCACCGGCGCTCATGCCACAAATGATGATGCCTTGTTCATAACACTGCTTGAGTATTCTATCGATTCCCCATTCGCGCCAAATGGCCAACATCGAACGCGTATTACCGCCACCGACGTAAATGATGTCTTGTTCAAATAGCGTTTCTTTCCAACCAGCTTCAAACTTAAACAGCGGAAAATGGGTCACGTTTTCACTAAGCTTCGCATCGTAAAAACGTTCAATCACTTCATCGGCATCTCCCGTGGCTGTAGGTAGAAAACAAATGTTTGGATTCTCCTTACCAGACAAAGACAAAATGTATTGATCGAGCGGACTCGGATTCTCTCCCATCATCCAGCCACCACCACCAATCGCAATACAGTGTTTTCGCATTCCTTTGCTTCCTCAATTGTTGCTAAGTTTGTTGTCGCTATTCGCCGACAGAATATATGTTCCTAAAGTGATCAATGAACGCTCGCGTTCTTCTTGGTAAGTGCTCACGTTTTGGGTAAAGCAGATAAAGCGGCAAAATCCCATCCGTTTGCCATTCTGGAAGCAAACTCACGAGTTGTTCTTTTTGTGCAGGTTCGAGTTTAGCCAATGCAAATTCATCTAACATGGCTACACCACAGCCAGCCAAAGTAGCATCCAACATGGACTGGACAAGATTAAAACTCAGCATACTTTCTAACTCAATGCTGCACTGCTGTTGAGTTTGCTTATGCCTAAACGTCCACTTATCTAACACCAAGTCGCGACTTTTATAAAGGATGTGCTCTAAGTCACCAAGCTCCTCTGGCGTACTTACATTTGGTTTATCAGCTAAATACGAGCGATGAGCGATCGGTTTACAGTGTAAAGTGCGTAGCTGATGGCCGACGTATCCCTCTGGGGGAGTATCGGTAAAGTAGAATGCGATATCAAACCCAGCCTCAATCAAGTCGAGAGGTGTCTCTGTGAAGATCACTTCGACGCTCACTTGTGGATGTTGCAATCGAAACTCGATCAATGTTTGGCTGAGTAACGCAGCTCCGAAAGAAGCGGACGCCGCTATTCTCAATTTTCCCGATACGATCTCGTTTGCCATGACTTGCTCATTGATCTGCTCAGCGCCTTCGAGCAGTAGCTTTACCTGCTGATAAAACCGCAAACCATCGTAGGTCAAATTAAACTGGCGCGTAGTTCGCTGAATAAGCTGCACCGACAATATGTCTTCAAGCTGTTTAAGTTGCCGACTTACATGCGCATTCGAACAATTCAGGCGCTTTGCTGCGCCAGCAATACTTCGCTCCTCGCACAAAGCGACGTAAAGTGGTACGTAGCTGAGCCATTTTATTTCCATACAGTAATTCTGAATCTCTAAAATCAAACTACTGGAAATAATAGAAAGCCTCTAAACTCTGTACAACCTAAATTTGAAAGGATGAGTTATGAGTGTTTTCGACACGTGGTTAAAAGGTCAAGTCATTAAAAATCACATCACTAATCCCAATATCATCGTTGGCGATTACAGCTATTACTCGGGCTTCTATCATCAAAAAAGCTTCGAAGAGCAAGCAGTACGCTACTTGTTGGGTGACCCCGTCACACTTCAAGAATGGCAAAGTAGAGAACCCAATAGCATCGACAAATTAATCATTGGCAAGTTTTGTTCCATCGCTTCTGGAGCCACCTTCATGATGGCAGGAAACCAAGGTCATCGCATTGACTGGATTTCGACCTTCCCCTTCTCTCCTGAAGAATTTGGAGAAGGCGTACAAGACGGTTTCGAGCGTGCCGGAGACACGGTGGTGGGGAACGATGTTTGGATTGGCAGCGAGGCGATGATCATGCCCGGAGTAAACATCGGCGATGGAGCCGTCATCGGAACACGCACCGTAGTGACGAAAGACGTGCAACCTTATTCGGTAGTGGTTGGAAACAACCAAGTCGTACGTCAACGATTCAGCGATAAAGAGATTGAAACTCTACTCAATATCCAATGGTGGAACTGGCCAATAGAACACATTAAACAAGCAATGAAAGTAATGTGTAGCAGCCAAGTCGGTGCGCTTGCGGACTACTATCAAGAGCACATTGTCGATTTGTAGATAAACAAAAGCCCACACATCTTGTTGCGACGTGTGGGCTCAGTGAGTAAGAAAGCTTAAACCGCAGCGACGTCCTCTTCTTCCAAGTTCGCCGAGACTTTAATTTCGTATTGATTGAAACGGAACGAACAACCGCCATGAGTACGCTTTGTCGTTACTTGTTCGTCGCCAAACTGCACCGTCACGCGAGTGAAGACACGCTCTTTGGCTTCGACAATATTTTCTTCTAACGCGACTTCAAAGTCATGTTCCGTTTGTTCTAGCTTTTGCTTTATCGCTTCAAGCTGCTCGTTGTTTTGTGTTTTCATCACATCAATCTGAGCTTGTTCTTCGTCGGTACGTGCGGCTTTAGGACGTTTCTTAAATTCGAGCTCTTTACGAATCACATCCATCGTTCCTTCTTGAGCGCGTTTGTATTGATCTTTAAGCTCTGCTAATCGCTCCTTAAATGCAGAATAGCGCGCGAACGCTTCTACCTTTGTGGCGGTGTCGCCTTCTACGCCCAATTGTAAGCACACCACTTTGCCACCGACTTTTGCATCTCCGCCGCTGAGCGTACCGTTCCTACCGTTCGCATCCAGCACCGTCAGATTGCGCCGACAAACAATATCGTTATTCATACTGTGCACCGCCAACTCAATATCTTCGCCGGCTTGCAAATCACAATATTGGGCGTAGCTGGCACGAATCGAACCTTTGGCTTTGACGTGACAACTCTTTGGCTGGCCATCACTCACGGTGTGGCCAATGATCCCTTTACCAACTTGAATGTCGTCTTGCGCTTGTACTTCAGCCGATTCAATGAAGCCGCCTACAGTAATAGAACCCGTCGCTTTAACAATCATGCCAGATTCAATGTTGCCACCGATAATCACATTCCCTTTGAATTTCACGTGGCCTGTATTCACGCCAACGCTATTAAGGCAGAGTGCGTTATCAACTTCGATGGTTTTGTCTTTAATCAGAGGCGTACCGGATACCGATGCAATCAATAGGTTTGGGTCTTGCTTGCTTATCTCGGTGCCCTTGCCTGGCTTCATTGGGCTGTCTTTTCCGACTTGTGGAGGAATCACTCGCCCTTGAACAGTAAAACCAGGCGTACCTTTGGTCGCAGGCGTGCGGCGCATCACCTCATCGCCTACGTCAACCGCGATAGTTTCACCGAGGTTACGTAAATCAATTTTGTCGCTAGCAGATTGGCCGTCTTTGGGTTTGAGGATGCGTTTGGTGATGTCTTTAACGAGAGGAGTAAAAAGAGCGTCTTTGCCTTTGATAGGTTGCTTACCAACCGCTACAGGTTGAGAAAAAGTTTCGCCGGGTTTGAGCTGAGTGCTGACAACCAACACTTTCTTCAAAGCCAGTTTGTTGATGCCTTTCGAAACTCGCGCTTGAGCAAGGGCTTGAACAATCTCGGGGCCACGTAAACCTCGGCCTCCGTACGCACCGACAACGTTCATACTGGCGAGCATGTCATTATTCGATAATTCGACCTCAACTTGCGCGTTGCGTTTTTCCGCAATGACGATGCCTTCGTAGGCCTCGGCTTTACGTTCTTTGGCGCAGTTAATGAATCTCACGACTTCCCCCTCAACAACAAACATCCTTTCAGCGTTCATTGCGACGAGCTGCTCGTTTAATTCATTTTGATTTAGCTCACCACCGAGGTCCACTTCTCCCGGAAGACGGGCTATCACCTTGGTCTTATCTTCAGATAACTCAAGACACAGCTTCCACATACCCTTACCACTTTGCTTCCCATCAACACTTTCAGTCTAACCAAATCCGTTTTCTGAACAAACCTCGCATTTCTTATTATAGGGCTCACGTCACTAAAGAAAGTAATCCATCAATAACGGTTAAACAGCATATTAAGAGAAAACTCGATTTAACCTAAAGCTCAATCAAAATACACGCTGAAACAAAAAGGAGCTGGATTTACAGTGTAAAATCAGCTCCCAATAATTTCATTTACAGTGTAAATTTCCCTTTATTGTTTACAGTGTAAATCGCTCCAAATGTGTCTTACTTCGTCCCTTAACTGCTGCTCAACTTGCCTTCTTCCAGGTAAACCAAATTGCTGAGCACATTCAGTCCAACTACGGTTAAGAAAAAGCTTACTAATCATCAAGTCGGAAACAGAGTTCAAACCTAAATTAAGTAACCACTGTTGAAGCCACACAGACACAGACTCATAACTGTTACCACCATCAGCATAACATTCAATTAGTAATAACTTAGCGGGATGAAGTGGACTCATTCCCAAAGGTTGCGGCAATAGAGCTCGAAAAATAGGGGCTTCTAATTTTGGATAGACGTCAGCCACATTGTTAGACAACATTTCTTCAAATAGCGCCTGAGATTGGTCGACCCAAGCCGTCTGTTGGGAATCACAAGGTTTGACCATCAAGACTGAATAACAACCGCTAGCAGCATCGCGCATTGACCCTAAGCGAATTGTACGGAAGTTCGATTGTCGCCAGAAATAGAGCAACTCTTCCGTCGCACCAAAACTCGTGGATAAGTAGGCAATGTGTTTAGCAGCCATTTGCTCAAGTTGCTGCAGAATTTTTTGACCAATGCCTTTGCCTTGCAATGCTGGATGAACCGCAATTCTCATGACTCGCAGCGTCGATAGATTCGCGACATTCGGGAATCCTAGGTGGTTTGCAATCGTAATTGGGGCTAAGTGTCCTTTAGGACGACGCTTACCAAGCTGGATTTCTTCAATCAATTCATCGTCAAGGCCCCCCTCTTCGACCGCTAATATCACCCCCACAACCGCATTATCTTGCTTAGCAAAATAGAGCTGACTGTTGTCGTCTTGCAAAAGGTGAATCAAATCATTCGGCGAGGTCTGATAATGAGCATTCACCAAAAGAGCGAAGCACTCACGCAGCAAACTAGGCTGCGATATCAAATTGTTCTTATCGGCTTTAGAAAGGGAAATTGAGTCGACCTGGTTAAGTTGATGGTGCGTTAACTCCGCATCCAACAAAAACGCGTCATAGAGCCATGATTCGAGCGCATCATTCATGCTCCAGCGGATGGGCTGTGTCATGTGCCATGTTTTCATTCCCGAACGCTGTTTCTGAAGCCAATCAACAAATTTAATCGTAAAGCCCCGACCACAACCTTCATAACCATGAACAGTCGTAGAAAAAACGAGTCGATGATAATGTTCGGTAATGCTTTTGAGCATAGGAACTGGAATTGCAGCCGCTTCATCGACAAGTAACAAATCACATTCAGGTCTGCTCGATAGAAGTTCGTCAGGAGCAATGAATTGAATGCCTCCCTGCCCTGATTCTAATCTGTCCTTCCTAATACGCTGCGCATTAGGAAGTAGCCGCAAAGCATGTTGGTAAACAGGCTCAACGGCTTTTATAGATGGTGCCGTAATTAAGATTCTAAGTGGCTTCTGCTGTAATAAGCTCGCACACGCAATGCCGAGGGCACTTGTTTTTCCGCGCCCACGATCTGCGGTCAAAACTAACGGTCGCTTTCGATGTCCTGTCACCACCTTTTCAATTAGAGAAATGGCATGTTCTTGTTCCGTGTAGTGGCTTTCTTTTTCTGCTTGCTTGATGTCTGGAGCCGTTGGCAATGGTTTGTCTTGCTCAATAACAACGAGCTTCTCCCATTGTTTGTGCATCCATTGCTGAGCAAAATTCGCATTTTGTCGCAGCTCAGTAATGACAATAAGAAAACCGCCGCCAACCAATGAGCCAAGCGCGGCGGTAAAACTATTGGCGTCAAAGCCATTTCGAGCATCAAACAATAGAACGTCACACTCTCTGCCTAGCAACATGTGCCCTTGTTTAGACGAAACACTGGATACGTTTTTCAAACCAAAATCACCAACAGAAAACCAACGTTGATGGCGCTGCGTTTTATGGAACTCTGACATCAACGCATTTTGCCAAGAAGCCTCGCCTTGAATGACAATACCAATCCTTTGGAAAGATTGGTGAGCTTGATGTTGAAGTGATGAAAGGAAATCAGATTGTGTCTGCATTTTGTCTATCCAACGTTGAACTGACGCAATGGTATCACATCTTTAATTTGACGCTTCTCAGATATAAAAAAACCGCCCAGAGGCGGTTGATTCAATCATCATTTGTTATTGCAGTTTGGTTTGTACAAACGCAAGAATCTCTTCCATTAAGCTGTCGTCAACTTTCTTCAAGTTCAACGCCAGGCTGCTACCTTTTCGGCTATAGCTTGCTCGACCTTTAACTAAGTCGACTTTTTCCGTCTTCTTACCAGGTTTTGCTGGTGCAAGTTCAGTAATCCAATTTTCGATGCTTTCCGTGACTTCTTTTGTCAGACGAGCAACGCCTTGAGCTGTGCTTCGCTGCCATAAAAACCCTTCGCTAGAGCGACATTTATCTAACAGCTCTTGCTGCTGCTCTGGCGTCAGCGTTGAAAACTGTTTGTGCAGTTTCACGATAGTTGGACGACCGAGATCGCCAACATTCGGATACGCTTGAAGCAGTTCTAACGGTAATGCTGCGGCTTTTAAAGCGCCACTTACCAACGCTTCACTGCACTGGAACATTTTTGCCAATGCTTTCTGATCTTCAGCTTCACCACTATCAAGCTTAGCCTGCATCTCTTTCCCTTTTTCATATAAAGAGAGCGGCTTGTGAGCATTTGCCACATCAGACAAAAACTTAGCATGGTCAGTATTAATGTTGTCAGCAACATAAACCAAAAAGTCTTGTTCAGCGAGGATACAAGACATGCGACGACGGCTACCATCTAAAACTTCGATCTTGCCATCTTCAGTTCTACGACCCACAGCTGGATATTGTTGGCCACGCTCTTTGAGTGTGACTAAAACATCAGATAAAGCATGTTCGTTTAAGAACGATTGCTCACGAGCGTTATCAACAAATACTGTTGTTTCTGTCGCAACTTTATTTGCAGGAATACGCACAAGTTCAAACTGAACAATATTTTCACCTGCAACTGCTAGTTCAATCGTTTGAGCTTTCTCTTTTGCCGCAGTTTGCGCCTCTTGCGGAGTCACAACACGACGCTTATTCGTTTTGCCAAATAATTTCGCGTTTAATTCAGACGTTTTCAAAGCCATTTACTTATTACCCCTGATTCAATGACGGCCAATTAGAGTGCAGCACACGCTCTAATTCCAGTGCGCTTTTATGAACAGCGTCTTGCGCGGTAGCTAGTGTCTTCTTACCGCCTTCAAAATCGCTTACTGTCAGATCAAATACTGTGCTGTAGGTATCGGCACAGGTTTCAAACGCACGGCTACGAGGAATAGTAGCCATCATAACTTGGTCACCTAGAAGATAGTTCATTTCAGTTAAAACAGAAACTTGCTTCTTATTGTCGTCCTCAAACATGGTTGGCATCAAGCGAACAAACTCAAGACCATTCCAGTCCTCCGGGAACATTTCATATACCGTAGGCAAATGCTGGAAGAAGTTTACTGTTGAAGCCCAATCCAGACGCTTAGCCGCACAAGGAATTAGCAAGGCATTTGATGCATACATAGCATTCCATACTAATGGGTCAACGTGTGGACCGGTATCAATCATAATGATATCGAAGTCATCAGCAATTTTATCAATCAGTTGCTCTTTCAGCAGACGGACGATATCGAGTGATGGGTCTTCAGATAGCGTTTGCCATGCTTCCGCATTAAACATCGCGTCTTCTGGAAACGCTGAAATCGACTTTAAGTTCGGATATTGCGTTGGCAGCAATACGTTTTTACGTAAAAATTCACTGTCAATTTCCACACCATCAGGCACGTTACCCAACATAATGTCTACCGCAGAATAGATATTATCATGCTCTGCCATGCTGATTTGCGGGTTGAGGAATAAACGTAGCGAGCCTTGTGGGTCTAAGTCGATTAAACAAATACGGTATCGTTTATCCAAATTTAGCGCTAAACATGCCGCTAAATGAACCGCGGTCATTGATTTACCTGTACCGCCCTTTTGGTTCTGCACATTAATAATCCAAGGTTTGTTACCTGAATTCTTTTTACGCTCATGAAATTTAGGCACTTCAGCCGCATCCATGAGCATGTGTGCTTCTTCTAACGTAATTGAATAATGATTCGCGTTGTTTTTAGTAAATTGATGCCCAGCGGCTTCCATTTTACCAATCGCGTCGTCGAGCTTACGGCGAGTTAGACCAGAACGGGTTTCCATCATCGCTTTCGACATTGGTGGGAAGTAGTTATCGCTTCGCTCTTCTAAAACAATTTCAATACGGTCAGCTTGAACCTGCTGAGTCAGCTCCGCTAACTCAAGAAGGTTTTCAATCGTTTTTTCTCTTTTCATGCCAAATTCCGTTGGAAGGATTTATAATTGCAATTGTACAGCAGTAAAGACCAAAAACAACAAAAAGGTGCACGAACATTTTGAATTACCATCACATAAAAAAACACCCAAATCGACGCTTTTATGATTTATGGTCAAAAAGATAACTATTTTTAATCAAATAATCTTCTCATAAGTGGACACCTAAACTTAAAAATAAAAAGTGTTACAGCGTCACTCATTTACAATGTAAATCAATTTTCTACCGGAACGATTATAATCTTAAGCTAAATTACGGGTTATGTTAGACCAACCTAATTTAAACGATAAATAGTAAGTAATATCGGAACAATAAAGACCTGAACACCTTGATCATGTCTCCGAGCAAAATAGGGCAGTTCCAGCGAAACATCTATGGAAGTATGATCAAGGCATGCTTATGATCATGCTTCCGTGTTAATAAGCAAATCCGAAAGCATGATCATGGAAAAATAGAGCAGAGTACGGTGTAAACACGCAAATAAAATAAGATCCATTAATCGGAAATATGATCAAGCCTTAGAATCTCTCGGAAGCATGAGTTTTCTTCTCTGATTTACGGTTGAGTGCAGACAGAACGGGGGATTGAGCAGAAATTGACGTTATAGAAGCCGGAACAATGAAATTGCTCAAGTTGCTATGATAAATCACGCTCTCATGATCATGCTTCCTGTAAATAAGCAGAGACTAGGATTTACTTCTAAATATGAGCGACTTGAATGTATTTTAATCAGATGAGTGATATCTCATCAATATGGGCGCCAGAACGATAGATATATTGGCTCTTGATCATCGATCCGAGTATAAATAACATCACCAATGCACAATATAATCATCGTGAAGATCATTATTAAATACTGCATCTGTGGATAACCTGTAAAAACATCATGATCATCGTTTCAAGACTCTTTTGATCATCTTTTCATAACCTTAATGATCATGCTTACGAATAAATATGATCATGCTTTCAGGTTATTGTTGATCATACTTTCAGACTTCTTATGATCATAGTTCCGAAACACATGGAAATAATAGTCTTATAGAACAAAAGCTTAGCGAGAAATTTCAAGCCAGATCATTAGATCATATAATCAATTAAGATCAGATTAATCAAAAAGATCAGTTATTTAAAAACAATCTTTTTTCTTTATTTATGATCTGTTTTTCTTTATTCTTCGGAACCATAGCACAACTACGGCTAGTGTGATCTGGATCTAAAATGACGGCTGATGAAAAAATTCTGATTAAAGCACCGAGAAGCCACAAAGATGGCCATCTTTTTGAGGTACATGAATCCTCTGCGGATTGGGTAGAGCAGTACCAACATTTCAAAGGGGTGACCAAAAGCATCTTAGAGTTGCTTAATCTGATCTCATTACGAGGCTTCAGCAGCAAGGATGGTTTGGTTTCAACCACAGAGATTGTGGAAGCAACAGATGGGCAACTCACACGTGCAGCCCTGCAACAACGTTTGCGCGCGGCAGTAAATATTGGTTTATTTACTCAAACTCCAGTGCGTTTTGAAGAGGGACTTGCTGGTAAAACGATGCTACATAAATTTGTGAATCCCAATCAGCTTATATCTGTGTTGGGAGCAACAAGTCTCGTTACCGACAAAGTTCGTCAGAACGAAAAACAAAAACGTTCGAAAGCATTGGCTCAGACTCAAGTAAACAAACGTTTGTTGAATGAGCACGGGTTAAACACACCTCCCACGATGAAAGATGAAGCCGATCAATTTGTTGTATCTCCAACAAATTGGGCTGGGATCATTGACCAAGCACTTGCGCCACCAAGAACTCGAAAAAGTTATCAGAAATCCATGGTGTCGATCTCTGGCACTAAAGCCGTTATTGAGACGCGATCATCCAAAAATATCATGACTGTGGATGATCTCATGACCCTGTTCGCTCTCTTCACGTTAACGGTTCAGTATCATGATCATCACAAAGATCAGTATCAGCTTGATGCGGCTCACGTACCAAACAAAACGCCGCTATACATCACTGATATTTTGTCGCTCAGAGGCAAAAAAGACAGTGGCCCAGCTCGTGATTCCATTCGCGATAGCATTGATCGCATTGAATTCACTGATTTTCAGCTCCATGAACTTACGGGACGTTGGCTAAGTGAAAACATGCCAGAGGGCTTCAAAAGTGATCGTTTTCGTTTTCTTGCTCGAACCATCACGGCCTCTGAAGAGGCACCTGTGGAGGGAAGCGATGGTGAAATTCGTATCAAGCCAAACTTATATATTTTAGTTTGGGAACCTTCGTTTTATGAAGAGCTGTTAACGCGCGATTATTTCTTCTTGTTTCCGCCAGAGATCTTGAAACAACATACTTTGGTGTTTCAACTGTACTCTTTCTTCCGTAGTCGCATGGTTCGTCGTCACACGGATTGCATGCTACTGAGTGAGTTAAACCAGAAACTTGCACGTAACATTGAATGGCGACGTTTCTCCATGGATCTGATCCGAGAACTAAAGCGTTTGTCTGATGGAAAAGGGAATGATGATCTATTCGTCGTTAATTTGTGGGGTTATCACCTGACGATCGAAACCATGATCGAAAATGACAAAGTGATGGACTACCAGATCGACATCAAATGTGATGTCGAAGAGGTCTTACGTTATTCACGAGCGCGAACGACCAACGCAGGAAAGCGTAACATGGCGCCTACGCTGCCAAACCCACTTCGTAATGAGATGGTAACCCGACAACAGCTTGAGGAGCTCTCAGGCATCATAGACGGCGAATTTGAGCCCATTCAACGCAAAGCACCGTCTCCAAGAGGAAATTTAGGGCGACGCGTGAAGCAAAGAAAACATTTGGTAGAGATCAATGCTGATGAGATCACCATTACTCTATCTAAATATACCTCACCAGAGGCTCTAGAACGCAGTATAACGGCTTTGTCTGCGATGACAGGGCACTCGTACGCCTCAATCAAAGAAGAGTGCTCAGATTACATAGAGAAGCTCGATTGGCTAAGGGTAGGGGATGAGCCGATTCCTTATGAGACATTAAGTAAAACCGTCGAGCTGTTTAACACCCAGAACGATGTTAAGCATCTTACCATCGAGCGCTTGATTGCGGGGTTAGCGGTGCGTCGGAAAGTTTGTCGTCAAATCTTCGATGGTCACATGGATGAAATGGTATTTCGTGCCTTGGATGAAATGGCGATTTAAAAGTGTCGCTTGATGTGTATCAAGCTATAGGTGTGATGTATCGGTTTGAAATGTAACAATGTCTTTCGATGATAAAAAACAGACTTAACTCTTACAAACCACTGACATTAGAAGCCAAGCCTAATACTACTATTTATCCCGAATAGACAACCTTTTGTCCTTTCTGATGATTAATAGATTGGCTCATATTGTTACATTCATTCTGAATAGACTTCGCGAGTTTCTCCTCAGGAAACTCGCTTTTTTTTGCCTAAAATTCCGCTAATTAAGCCTTGATCATTTTTCCGGACTAATGAGGTAAACCTTGATCATGCTTCTTGGGTTCATTCCAATGTAATGAACGCATCAACGCAACATGTGATTCGATTAAGCTATGGGCTTGTTCCTGCCACTTGTTTTGATCACACTGCTGATTACAAAACTCTAACGCCACAACGGTGAGATGCTGAAGTCGTCTCAAACACCAATCTTTGATCAGAATATCAGTCGAGACTTGGCATGCTGCTTGTTCAAGCTTTGCACTCGTATAAAGCAAGGTTTGATATGCTTTCTGAGGGTCTTGGTAGCTTGCATGTTGAAACACGCGTAAACATCCATCCAACCAGCAAGCAATCGCTTTACTTTGAAGATCACTCAATTCGGGTCCAAACACGTCATCAGGCACCTGATATAAGATCGTTTCCAATTTTTCTACTTGATCATGTTTCCGCTGTTCGTACCACATGGCGATTTGATCTTGCCAAGTACTCAAATCCATTACGCTGCCTCAGTCCATTGTTTTACATAGTGATTTGGCCCTATTTGATCAAATTCGTCGACAATTATGCTGCTACGTTGACGAATTTCATCGGCATCTATCGAATAGTTTGGCTCATTTTTCACTAAGTTACCAAAAGGTAAGTCAGGATCAGGAACGGCAGAAATCAACAGCTTAGTATAAGGATGCTGCGGATTCTTAAGTATTGAATGAGTGTCGCCCCATTCAACGATTTGCCCTTTGTACATTACTGCGGTTTCTTCCGCGATGTAGTGCGCAGTCGCCAGATCATGTGTGATGTATAAAAAACCAATTCCCAGTTCTTGCTTCATTCGTTGCATTAAATTCAACACTCCCAAGCGAATAGAAACATCCAGCATAGACGTTGGCTCATCCGCAAGAATGATTTGCGAACCTACCGCTAAAGCCCTTGCTAAGTTTACTCGCTGACGTTGCCCACCACTGAGTTCGTGAGGGAACTTATTCAATGTCTCTTCAGGTAGTTCCACCAGCTTTAGAAGCTCTTCCAAGCGGGCTGGGATGTCGCGCTCGTTTTTGACTTGTTTATGAATTTTTAAAGGACGTGTTAGGTGATGGCGAATGGTATGAGTTGGATTGAGAGAGCCAAACGGATCTTGAAACACCATTTGTACTTTACTGCGATATTCTTGTAGAGCCGATCGTGACGTGATCTCATTTATGTCAGTGCCATTGAAAAGGATCTCGCCTTCCGTTGCAGGATAGACTTTGGTTATTAAACGAGCGCAAGTACTCTTACCGCAGCCTGACTCTCCAACCAAAGCCAAGGTTTTTCCTGCGTACAGATCAAAAGTCACTCCTTTAAGCGCACGAAAGGTTTCCTCTTTCGCTAAACCACCGCCTACTTTGAATTCTTTAATCACATTTTTCATTTGGATGATAGGCTGGCTCATGGTTACGCTCCTTGTAACTCTGGTTGTTTGTGGACGTCATGGATGTTTGGGAAAGAAGCCCAAAGCTTTTGCGTGTAGGGGTGTTGAGGATGATTGCGTATATAGTATGCTCGATTGACTTCGACGATTTCTCCGTGACGCATGATTGCAATTCGATCACATAGTTGGCTCATGAGTGCCAGGTCATGAGTGATAAAGAGGACTGAAAAACCGAACTCATCTCTAAGCTGATAAATTTGCTGTAAAATTTCTCTCTGTACCACTACATCTAATGCTGTTGTGGGTTCATCCATAATGATCAGTTTTGGATTTAGAGACAAAGCAATGGCTATCACCAACCGCTGACGCATTCCTCCTGAAAATTGATGAGGATATTCTGCTAAGCGTTCTCGAGGAATATTGACCAAGTCCAACAACTTTTCTGCTCTATCTTTTGCTTGAGCGTTAGTGAGGCCTTGATGGTGTCGTAACACATCTGCAAATTGCTCTTGTATCGTTAAGACAGGGTTGAGTGAGTTCATCGCGCTCTGGAACACCATGGCGATTTCACTCCACCTTAGAGCGGTCAGTTCAGAGTCTGAGATACTAAGGATATCTTTGCCATCAAACCATATTTTACCGCCAGAAATGAACGCTGGCGGCTTATGAAGACGATTTATTGAGAATGCGATTGTGCTTTTACCACATCCAGATTCACCGGCAAGACCAAATACTTCGCCTTTGCCGATA
Organism: Vibrio sp. 1731; assembly: GCF_033339955.1. Taxonomy (NCBI): domain Bacteria; kingdom Pseudomonadati; phylum Pseudomonadota; class Gammaproteobacteria; order Vibrionales; family Vibrionaceae; genus Vibrio; species Vibrio sp. 1731. The sequence continues at coordinate 308,246 of NZ_JAWOVO010000002.1, forward strand.
TCAAAGCTGACGGACTTTACCGCATTAAAATCACCATTATCAGTGATGTAATCGACGCACAAATCTCGGATCTGGATGATCGGGTCATTGTGGTATGCATGACTTAAGTTAATACCATCCATATAAACACCTTACTAATCTAAAAGATAATTATTATCATTATCAGGTGTGGCGGTTTTTAGAAAGTATCAAGCTATGAATCAGTGAAGTGACTCGAAAGTTAGGTTAAACAGGAAGTGGTGTAATGCGTCGTTGATAAAACTAAAGAAGAGCAGAATTGAGAGCTAGATCAGCACACTTTTCGTAGGGGGAACTACTCAAATTTAATCGTAAATTTGTCCCTTGGCAAAACTTAAATGATGAATCTATTAAGGAGTTAACGAAAGGGCGGGAGGGGTCACATTTCCCTACAGTTTTTCTTACCACCTTGTTCCGGTTTTGCTATAGATTACGCATCGAAAACATGGTGTGTTCGGAGGAAATATGTCCATTAATTCTATCGACCATGACGAGATGACCAACATCGCTCACAAATGGGAATTACCTGATGAGGAAACCGTTGTGAAGCCAGAGAAAACAGTGAAATCAGCAGAAGCCAGAAGACGCATTGAAGCGTTACGTGAGATCCGTGAAAGTGGGTTGACCATTGAAGAAGCAAGGGAGCTTGGCTTGATACACTGATCGCCTCAGGTTGGTTTAGCAACCCATAGGGTAGTCGACGGACTGCCCTTTTTATTTTTTCACTCTATTACTCTCTTATTCAAACTCTCCATTTATCTGTCTTGCGCCTCAAAAGCACGAGTTTCACACTCACGTCCCGTCCCGAAGAAGTTTGACAATCTGACCTTGTGTTACTAGATATATCAGTAGCGATATGCTTTTTGTTGATTATCGCAACCACAAAGCAAGGAGCGCAAGTATGGTTGATCAAATCCTTTTTTATGAGCCCGATGAGCCCCACGGTTTTCTCTCAAATTTTTGCCATGCCCCAGTCAATATCTCCTCCCAAACTTGGCCCACCAGCGAACATTATTACCAAGCACAAAAGTTTCTCGATGCTCAGTTGCAAAGTAAAATTCAGCACGCAAGCACTCCTGACGAAGCGTTTGCTTTAAGCCGCAAATACGAACACTTTGTCAGAAGCGATTGGGACGATATAAAGTTGGCTGTTATGGCTTTCATCGTTAGGGAAAAGTTTCTACAAAATCCACCATTAGCGCAGCAATTAATGAGAACGGGTAACGCTTGCCTAACAGAGCATTCTCATAAAGATGCCTTTTGGGGAGACGGGGGAGATGGTAAAGGAGAAAATCATCTAGGAGAGATTCTGATGAATGTTCGAGCAGAGCTGAGACATGTTGAGCCTTACAATCTCGTGAAGTTTATCGATAAAGCCAAATTGCCCACCCAGTGGGGCACATTTATGATGTACGGCTTTATTGAAGCCGCGACAAATAAAGAGCATCTTGCTCTGGTCTATGGCGAGCCAACAAAAAGTGCAGCACCACTTATTCGGTTGCATTCGGAGTGTCTTACCGGAGATGCTCTATTTAGCACGCGTTGTGACTGTGGTTTTCAGCTTAATAGAGCGCTACAAAACATCGTCAAAGAGGGATGTGGCGTGCTGCTTTATTTACGTCAAGAAGGGCGTGGAATCGGCTTGATTAATAAAATTCGTGCCTATCACTTACAAGATGATGGCGCAGATACCGTGGAAGCAAATGAGCGTTTAGGTTTTGCCGCTGATATGCGTGATTACGCGTTCTGTAAAGGAATGCTAGAGCATTTGGGGATTGACGCTGTGCGTCTAATGACGAATAACCCACGCAAGCTCGCCGCCTTAAAAGCGGTTGATATTAACGTCATTGAACGAGTGCCATTACAAGAAGGGAATAACCCAAGTAATCAACATTACCTGAAAACCAAGGCGAGTAAATTGGGGCACATGTTTGATCCTAAGTTTGTTAACCACATTAAGTAAGTGCTACAGATTTCCCAGAAACAAAAACGCCAACGTATCATCGTTGGCGTTTTTGTTAATGAGTTGATTCATTGATACTTTTGAATGATTTCATCAATTTCCCCTGAGGCTTTTAATTCAACGAGTCGTGTATTGATGTAATTTTGAGTTTCTGGTTGCATTTGAGGTGAAAAAGCTAGGTAGATTGAGTAGTCAGGAATAACCGAGCTGAAAGGCTGTATCTGAAAATTCTCTAACTGCAAATTGAGTCGCTTTAAGTTGTAAAGGACTCGGGATTCCATCTCGACAAAAGCTGTATCTCCAGGGGTTCGGCTTATCACTCGGTATGCGGCGTTGTAGTCTTTCACGCGCATTTCATTGACACTGCCATTTTCAAAGAACGGTGTTAAATTTGGATAATCAAACCCCAGCAGTAATACAATAGAACGACCATGCATGGTATCCATATTTTTGAATTCTAAAGGCTTCTCGCTACTCGACACCAGTACATGTTTTACAGTGTAAATGGGCTCCTCAGATAAATTTTCCGATTGCACCTTGCCCCAGTTCGGGCTGCCATAAGTTAACCAGTTTGGCTCAGCGCCTTCTTCCAATATGGAAATCATACGTTTAAATGGATAAGTATGATAATTCACTTGGTAATCCGACTCCGCGAAGATAGCGCTGACGATATCGGTCACAATTCCGGAGTGCATTTGTCCCTGTTGTTCAATTTGAAATGGTCGAGCTTGTTCAGCAATGACGTAATAGTTCACTTGATTTGCGGTCACATGAGAACTTACAACAATTAAGCTAAAAGCCAATCTAAGTAGAAGTCTTTTCATCGTATCCTCGATTATTATTTGTGCGTAGCTATATTTAGAGTAGCGCAAGTTTATCGGAGCGGTTTCATATGGATGAAAAAGAGCGATCTCAACGTCGTTTTAGTATCGGCAACCAACTTATGTTGGCGGTATTAACGTTGAGTTTAATCTTTACGGTCATCATTTCTACAGTGAGCTTATATCGAGTTTTTCACGAAGATTTAGCCCATTTAGATGTTGAATTAAAGCAGGTTGAGTCTAGCTATTTATCGAGCTTTTCTGCGAGTTTGTGGGTAGAGGATAGGGAGCTGTTGCTGACACAAGCTCAAGGTGCAATGCGTATGCCCTCGGTGGACTACTTGCGTATTGCTAGTGAAGACGAAGTTATCATTGAATTAGGTTCGGCGCTTTCTGAGGATGTTGTCGAGAGAAGCTGGCCGATGCAGTATCGGGTCGGCGATAAAACGTATGATCTCGCGATATTAACGGTTCAATCGGATCTTAGCGCGATATATGAAGATCTTTGGCAGCAGTTCTTTTTTCTACTTACGACAGAAGCGATCAAAATTCTTGTCCTCATCATTGGTGTTCTTTGGGTGGCGTTTCGCTTGTTGGTCAATCCGTTACAATTGCTGTCTGGTGCGGTGAGCGATTTTCGTGGCGGTACAGTGCCGAGTAAAGTGACTCTCCCTAAACGATGGTGCTTTGATGAAGTGAGTGTTTTGGCAGAGAAATACAACCGAAGTGTTGAGAAAGTGAAAGAGCACCAGACTGAGTTAGAGGCTGAACGCGATAGGGCAGAAGTCGCTAATCGTAAAAAAAGTGAGTTTCTCGCCACTATGAGTCATGAGATCCGCACACCGATGAATGGCATTATTGGTGTGTCGTCGTTGCTCAATGACACCGACCTCGATCCCCAGCAAAAAGAGTTTGTAGAGATCATTGACAGTTCTTCTCACTCACTAATGACGATCATCGACGACATTTTGGACTTCTCTAAAGTTGAAGCTGGCAAAGTAGAGCTGGAATACACGAGCTATGATCTTCGCGAGCTACTTGACGATGTCATCAGTTTACATAGTGTCAAAGCCAAGCAGAAAAACTTACAGCTGCTCAGCGATATTGATCCTCACTTGCCAATGGAAGTGCAAGGTGATGCCACACGATTGAAACAAGTTCTGAACAATTTGTTGAGCAACGCGATTAAATTTACCGAGCGCGGCCATGTGAAGCTTCTTGTAGCGTTATCTCGACTTGATGGAGAGACCGCTCATATCCGGTTTCGAGTTGTGGATTCTGGTATTGGTATTGCGAAAGAGCACCAACAAGCAATCTTCGAACGCTTCCAACAAGCTGATGGTAGTACCACCAGAAAGTATGGTGGGACAGGGCTTGGTTTGGCGATAGCTGCACAGTTGGTTAACTTGATGGGAGGGGAAATACAACTAACAAGTGAGCTTGGGCTGGGAAGCTGTTTTGAATTTTCGATTCCTGTTGCTGTAATAAATGCGCAATCGACCTATACCGACCAACTTAATGTATTAGATTTCCCGAAAGCGGAAGACAACGAAATCAGCCCTCAAGATAATGATAAACCTTGGGTATTGGTTGTTGAAGATACCATCGTCAATCAGAAGGTAGTTCGCATCATGTTAGAAAAACTGGGTGTGCGAGTGAGTGTTGCCAACCATGGCGAAGAAGCATTGCAGCTGTGTGATCAGCAGCCTTTCGATTTGATTTTTATGGACTGCCAAATGCCTGTGATGGATGGGTTTATTGCTACGGAGCGAATTCGAAAAATGGGAGAGTGGGGGAAACACGTTCCAATTATTGCGCTAAGTGCCAATGTCATTAAAGAGGATCAGCAACATTGCTTCGATGTTGGGATGAACGAGTTCGTGGCTAAACCCGTTACCAAGACTCGATTACAACAAATATTCGAACAGCATTTGCCAAAAGCACTGAAAATCAGCGCTGTGCCTAAATAGTTAACTTGAAATCGATCAAGTTAAGTGCGTTTCTATTCTGTAATTGTAACTCTGTGTGATATAGTGCCCGGCTAGTATTTAAAGTACCTTGAGGCTGTGAATGTCGTTTAATCTATCCCTATTGCCGCCTGACGAAAAAAACAAAATCGAACTGGATAAGCAGGCGTCGTTTTTGGTTTGGAAGCTCAGAGAGGCCAAATCTGGTCCTGAAGCAATAGAAGAACAGTTGTCCAAGATTAACGATGCTGATGAAAAGGCGTTTTTTCAGCAATCGGTCGAAAAGTACAAACGAGTAATGGGTGTCGCTTAACGCGAACCGTGGCAATGGTTCAATCCAATGTGACGAATGAGGTAACCTCCCTATTCCTTTGCTAAGCGAAATTGAAAAGGTTTCGCTTTTTGCTAAAATCCTTCGCATTAAATTTGAATTTAGAGAGACATCCCGATGGGAAGAAGTTTTGAAGTGCGCAAAGCCTCTATGGCGAAAACTGCAGGCGCGAAAATTAAAGTTTATTCCAAATACGGTAAAGAAATTTACATGTGCGCGAAAAACGGTGGTGGTGATCCAGACATGAACTTGTCTTTGAAACACCTGATCGCAAAAGCGAAAAAAGACCAAGTTCCTGCGCACGTTATCGATAAAGCGATCGACAAAGCGAACGGTGGCGGTGGTGAAGACTACACTCCTGCACGTTACGAAGGCTTCGGCCCTGGCGGTACTAGCGTTATCGTTGACTGTCTAACAGACAACGGCAACCGTACTTTCCAAGATGTACGCCAATGCTTTGTGAAAGTCGGTGCGAAAATTGGTGTTGAGGGCTCGGTTTCTCACATGTTCGACCACCAAGCGGTATTCCAGTTCAAAGGCGACGATGATGAAATCATCCTAGAAACGCTAATGATGGAAGACGTAGACGTTACTGACGTTGAGCTAGAAGACGGTGTTATCACTGTATTCGCACCTCACACTGAATTCTTCAAAACAAAAACTGCGCTTAACGGTGCATTCCCAGATCTAACGATCGATGTTGAAGAAATCACATTCGTTCCGCAAACTCATACGCCTGTATCGGGTGAAGATGCTGAGAAGTTCCAGAAATTCCTAGATCTTCTAGATGACTGTGATGATGTTCAGCAGGTTTACCACAACGCAGAGCTGTAATTAATTCGCTCATATCGTTGTAAAAAGGCTTCCTCAGGGAAGCCTTTTTTTGATCGCTTTTTCTCAAGCAGAGCTATGCGTTACGATATTTGGAATAACACAGCGACATGATTACACCAAAACAGATACCTTGAGTTAGCATCGCCGTGCCGCCATAGCTAAAGAAGGGAAGTGGGCTACCCATTACTGGCAACAAGCCACTCACCATGCCCGTATTGATAAAAGCATACAGAAAAAAGCTCATCGCTAATGCGCCACTTACCAGCCGACTAAAAAAGTGGTCAGACTGACATGCAAGCAACATAACGCGTGCAGTAATAAACAAGTACAATGCGAGTAAGACTAAACTGCCAACAAAGCCCCATTCTTCCGCATAGGTCGAAAAAATAAAGTCCGTATGACTTTCTGGAATAAAGCCAAGTGTTCCCTGCGTTGCATTCATCCAACCTTTGCCTTTCATACCGCCTGAGCCAATCGCAATCAAAGATTGGATGATTTGGTAGCCCGAACCCAGTGGATCGGACTCAGGGTGCAAGAACTGTGTTACACGGCTCTTTTGATAGGTTTCCATAACGAAGAACCATAAAATAGGTGTTAACGTTAAAATGCTCGCAATAAACCCGCAGATTATTTTCCAGCTCATGCCAGCCAAAAACAAAACGAACAATGCATAAATGATGGTAAAAACTGCACCGTCTAAATCCGGTTGTAGCGCGATTAACCCAGCAGGAATCATTGTAATAAGTAAGCAAAACGCAATTTTCCGACTGTCTGGTCGACCTCCTTCAATATGCAGCATCCAGGCGATCATGATTGGAATGGAAAGTTTGATTAGCTCAGACGGTTGAAAGCGGAAGAAGCCGATATCGAGCCAACGTTGAGAGCCATTGGTGCTATCACCAAATAAAGCGACAGCAAGTAGCAGAGCAACCGCAATAATGTAGAGATATGGAGCTGAGCGCTGATAGCTGGACGCTGGAATCGAGGACATGACCAAGATACAAACTAATGTCAGTCCGCAGCGCGCCAAATGTTTGAAGAGCATCGCCTCATTAAAGCTACTGGCACTCCAGAGAGTGAGCGAACTTAACAGCATGATCGGAATGATCGCCATTAGCAGTGGCAAATCAACTCTTGGGAAATAACGCTTATTCATTTTCAACGACCTAATAACGCACCTATTTTGAGTGCGAAAACAACTAAAACTCGAAGAGTTCAAACTATTCCGATGCTAAGAATCTCGATTCGGAAACAACAGACACCATGCAAAGGTGTGTAAGAAAGGAGAGTGCGACACTGTCTGTTATGGGTAGTTGTGAGATGGATAAATACACTAGCCTCAGATTTTAAGCTAGTGTTTTTATTGTGACTGCCGTAAAAATGTAGCGTTACGAATGAGCGGAATTGTATTTTCTGTTTAAGTGAATGTCATTCATCCTCTCTCAATACCATTCACTCTGCATAACTGCCATTGGTCGCATGCAAAAGCAGCGTGCGACCTTCTCCCTTAATCTGAAACCATCAAATCACGTTCAACTAAGGACAGTACATGATGGTTTCTCAATCTCGCTCAATCAAAGCTCTTAAACTGGCAAGTACGTTTATCGCCGCATTTGCACTTAGCAGCAATCTGGCTCTGGCTAATCCAAGTGAGCGCACACTCAGTCAATTCAACCAAGCAGCGCAAGGTGACTCTGGCTTAGTTGATACCGTTTACGGCGAATTATCCAAACAACTCGAAGAGCAAGGCGCAACGCCGGTGACCTTGGTTTACTTGGGCAGTGCGGAGACGTTGCAAGGTCGTGAGGCGTTTATGCCTTGGAACAAGATGAAGTTCACCGAGCGCGGTCTTGCCACTATCCAAAAAGGTTTGGATTTAATGGCGAATCAGCCAGTTCCACTGCAAGAGCAACAGCGCTTACAAGGCTTGCCGGAATACCAATTAGCCACCGCCATGGCAGCTACTACGTTTACCTCTCTGCCAGACATGTTCAATCACTTTGAGCGTGGCTACGAGCTGTACCTTTCTCTGCTCGATGAACCGAGTTTTAGTCAGCAACCTTTCGCCGCAACGTCTTGGATTTATCGCTACGCCATTGAAGCAGCACTAAGAGCTGAAGATGTTCAACAAGCCAAAACATGGTTGGCGCAAATGGAGCAGTTAGGTGATAGCAATCTAGAAACGCAAACCGCAAAAGCGTTGTTAGCGAAATATTAGGGAGGCGCCATGATCGTATTTAATCAACTTAGCCGTGATTACGCCCTTGGTAGCCAAACGGTACGTGCATTGCGAGACGTGTCTGGTGAAGTGTTTTCCGGCGAAATGGTGGCATTATGCGGACCGTCTGGCTCAGGCAAAAGCACCTTACTTAACGTGCTTGGCATGCTGGATACTCAATACCAAGGTCAGGTGACATTTGCAGGCAGCCCATACCCAACCGGACAAATGCAAGCGGCGAAAATGCGCCGCGAAAAGCTTGGCTTTGTGTTCCAAAAATTCAATCTTGTGCCCGTGATGACGGCGCTAGAGAACGTGGCGTATCCGCTGCATCTCAACGGCTTTTCAAAAGCAGAACAAACCGAGCTCGCCACACAAATGCTAGAACACGTTGGCTTGGGCGAGTTTATTCATCACATGCCCGATAACTTGTCGGGAGGTCAGCAGCAGCGTGTGGCAATTGCTCGTGCGTTAGTACACAAACCGGCGTTGGTGATTGCCGATGAACCCACTGCAAGCCTTGATAGCCAAACTGCCAATAAGGTCATCGATATCATGAAAGGGCTCGGACACGAGCTTGGCACCACTTTTATCGTCGCCACACACGACCCTCGTATGGCATCTCGCTGCGATCGAACCATTGAGTTGGTGGATGGCAAAATCACCCAAACGCACGCAAGTGTGGAGGAGGTTTCATGGGCAAGCTAATTCCCGTTTCGGTTCGCCTTGCTTGGTTGAACCTGCAACGCAATCGCCGTCGCAGTTTGTTGTCGATGTTGATCATTGCCATTGCCGTGTTTGCGTTAACCAGTGCGGGCGGTTTTGGTCTGTACACCTACGACAGTTTGAAAGAGTCGACAGCGCGTGACACGGGGCATCTGACGTTAACCACACCGGGTTACTTCGCCAAAGAAGAAGAGATGCCACTGAGTAACGGTTTAACTCATGCAGACGACATTACCAAGCAATTGATTGGGTTGAATGAAGTGCGAGGTGTGCAACCACGAGTTGAGTTCAGTGGTTTGATTTCCAACGGTAACAAATCATCTATCTTTATTGGCATTGGCGTGAACGAACGTGAATTCGATATGAAAGGACCGTTTTTGGATGTGCGCGAAGGGCAGACGCTGTCCAACATTCATGCATCGCGTTATGACCCAGCGGAGCCAGAAGTGATGCTCGGTGTTGATTTGGCGAACAACCTAAGCGTGCACGTTGGCGACTGGATTACCTTGCTGGCGACCACTACCGACGGCGCATTGAACGCGTATGACTTCAAAGTTCGTGGCATCTATTCAACAGGCGTGCCTGAGCTTGATAAACGCCAGCTTTACGTGCACATCAACAGCGCACAATCGTTGTTGGGCTCAGACAAAGTCAGCGCGTTATCGGTCTTCCTGTTCGACACCAGTTTAACGAGCCAAGTCGAGCAACAAGTGGCTTCGGTTCTGAGTAAGCAAAAGCAGAACTTTGGCGAGCAAGATATTGAGATCACGCCTTGGCAAGAACGTGCGTTCTTCTATCTCAAAGTGAAAGATTTGTACGACCGTATCTTCGGCATCATGGGCGCAGTAATGGCACTGGTGGTATTTGTCGCGCTGTTTAACACCATGACCATGTCGGTCACGGAACGCACCCGTGAAATCGGCACCTTGTCAGCACTTGGTAGCTACCCTCGCGAAATCATTGCTGGGTTCTTGCGCGAAGCAGGGTTGCTTGCGGTTATTGGCAGCTTAATTGGCGCTTTGTTTACTGGGTTAGTTACCGTCTTACTGATGGTCGTGGATGTGCAAATGCCGCCACCGCCAGGACGCACAGAAGGTTACCCATTAACGATTTACTTCTCTTGGGAGCTGGTGGCTGTCGCAGGATTCGCAGTATTGATGATTTGTTTGGTTGCGGCGTTTTTCTCGGCGCGCAAAGGGGTGAACAAGCCAATTACGGAGGCACTGATTTATGTTTAATTTCAAATCACTATTACCAATTGCATTGCTGACGGCAAGCGGCGTTGTAAGCATGAATGCCAGTGCGAATGAAACAGCGTTAGATGCACAGCAAGTCGCGCAATTGATTGAAAAAGCCGACAGCTACCGCTTGCAAGATGATTCCTCCAAAGTGGTGTCACTGGTGCGCTTATATCAAGACCAAGAATTAGATAAAACTCGCCTTTACCACGTGTACACGCGTCCAAATCGTGAATCGCTGGTGGTATTCAAATCGGCGGTTGAAGCAGGGCAAAAGATGTTGATGATGGGCGACAACTATTGGCTACAAATGCCGAAGAGCCGCCGTCCGATTCGCATTACGCCAATGCAAAAGCTGCTTGGTGAAGCGTCTATCGGCGACATCTCAACGCTGACGTGGAGCCAAGATTATCAAGGTGAATGGAAAGCGACAGAAACCGTTTCGGTAAACGGGGAAAGTGTCGCGGCTTATCACCTTGCTTTAACCGCGAAAACCAAAGGGGCGAGCTATCAGAAGATCGACTTGTGGTTGTCTGAGCAAGATGCGTTTCCAATTAAAGCTGATCTTTACTTGCGCTCTGGCAAACTCGCCAAGCAAGCGCAATACGGACGTGCAACTGACAACGGTGAAGACTACGTCAGTGAGATGACCTTGCTCGATAGCATTCAGCCGAGCAAAAAGACCGTTATCGAGTATCAAGAAATCGTGCCTTGGCAACTGGATAACAAGTTCTACAACCCAAGCTATCTGCCTAAAGCCAATACGACTCAGCTTTAGCCTGAACTCCGTAAATAGAACCATGAAAACGAGCAAGGAAGTTACATGAAATCGCACCAGCCTAACCTTAACAAAAGCACCAGTTTGTTGATTGCTGCCTCATTGTGTGTGGGCGCGTCAGCCCCTGCTTTTGCCAATGATGAACTGAGTTTTGAGTGGGATTGGGCTGTCAGTTACGAAACGGTCAAGCAGCGTGATAGCGCATTTATGCAGGCGCAGAGCAGTTCTCGTGATTCACTTAATGCACTGTTGGATGTGCAGGTGAATTATCAGAACTTCAGTGGTTTGTTCGCTCTGTATAGCCAAGGTTTGTACCTCAATCAACAAGGTGAGAGTGACTGGTGGAGTGAAGCTGATAACCAGTTGCTGATTAGAGAGCTGGCTTGGCTAGGGGAATGGCAAGTCGGTGATACCACTCTGGATGTGAGTTTAGGTAAGTTGCGTGTGGATTGGGGCGTCGGTTATGGCTACCGACCTTTGGGTCTGTTTAAGCCTTATCGACAAAACCCTGTTGGCTTAGTCGCAGAAGAGGGGGCGGGTGTGTTTTCACTTTCACACTATGATATGGCCGGCGAGTGGACCGTCATTGCGACCGATTCAAGCTGGGGGCAACAAAACCAAAGTGCACTTGATCAAGCCGCAGAGCAACAAGGTATTGGTATTCGTCGTTATGCGCTGGTGGGTGACACAGAATATCAGCTGATTGGTTATTACGATGATGTGCGCCGAGGTTTGCTTGGCGCCAGTGCCATTGCGGTGTGGGATGAATCCATCGCCATGCACGGAGCAATGCTGTGGCAAAAGCAAAGTGTCGGCTATCAGTTTCAGCAGGATGATCTCTACCAACCTGTTTCGGTTGAGGAGCAGGGCTGCGCATTCCAAGCCTTAGTTGGGGTGAACTGGGCAAACCAAGCCGGACACAACGTGATTGCTGAATATTGGTACGACAGCCGAGCATGGTCGAAAAGCGAATGGCAACAAGCAATAGAGCGTGGCGAATTACTCTCTCAGATCCCTGAACCTAACAACTCTCTGTTGGCTAGCAGCGCTCTACTTGCGACAAGCTATGCCCAAGGGTTTCAGCATGCCAATATCGTTCAGCATAACGTAATGCTGCACTGGAGTTGGGATGTGGAAGCGTGGGCTGCATGGAACGGTAAAGCGGATATGGGCTGGCTAAGTGATGTAACCCCTACGTTGGATGTGATGTTGTCGCCACAAGATGGTGGTGTGATTATCACGCAGTGGCTTAACTACCAATGGATTGATAATGGTGATCAAAGTGTAGAAGTGGAAGTTGCCGCACGCTTTTTAACCGGAGACGACCAATCTGCTTACGCACAAATCAATGATAAGCATATGATTGTATTTAACATCAAAGGGAAATTCTAAATGTGTTCAGCAAAATCAGTGGTGAAAAGTGGATGGCCGCGTAGCTTATTAGTGACCACGGCATTTTGTCTCTTTATCGCAGCAATGACGCTCTCGGTTTGGGGCGGTCCATTTTACATTCATGTGGCGGTTAGCTTTGGATTTGGCTATTCGGCTATCTTCTTCTCATGGTTGATTGACCGTTTATTTCCAACCATCCCACGTATAATAGAAGTGGTGTGTTCGCTTGTTGCCTGTTTATTGTTTGGGGTGATTAATGCGCAATTTTGGCTCGGAGAGTATTTTGGTATCTCCGATATGATCCCTGTTGGCTTAATGGGATTACTGTTTAGCGGTATGTGTTATTTCTATTTTTACTCGCGTGAGAAAGAGGCGGTTGCTCAACGAGAGTTGGAAGCCATCAAGCGCGAGAAAGCAGAGCAAGATCGTGCGCTCTTGCTGAGTCAGCTTAAGCAGATGCAAAGCCAGATTGAACCGCATTTTCTATTCAATACCTTGGCGAATATCAGCGCGCTCATGTCGCAAGATGTCGATAAAGCCAAGCTGATGCTAGAACAGTTGACCGCGCTGCTGCGAGCAACGCTAAAAAGCTCACGCGAAGAACACACCACCATAGACAATGAAACGGCGTTACTTGAGGCTTACTTAAGCATCCAACAAACCCGTTTGGGTGACCGACTCAGCTACAAGATTGAGGTTGAAGAGGGACTAGGCAGAACCGAGTTACCGCCGATGATGCTCCAACCTTTAATCGAAAACGCCATCATCCATGGTATTGAACCGAAGCGAGAAGGTGGCGAAGTCAGCTTACTCATTAAGCGCGAACAACAGAACTTGAAGATTGAAGTCAGAGACACAGGTGTTGGCTTGAATCACGTGAGTGGGCACATGGGGTCTGGCGTGGGTCTAAGTAATCTCAAGCAGCGAGTTGAAGCTTTGTTCGCAGGTCAAGGAGAGGTTTCTATCAGTGAGTCTGCTCAGGGTGGCGTTTGTGTTCGCTTGCGCTGGCCAATGGAATCGTAATCAAGGAAGAAAGGAATGAATACAGGGTTTACTGCCATTATTGCTGATGATGAACCGTTATTGAGGCGTCATCTTGATAAAAGCCTAGCTGAAGTGTGGCCAGAGCTAGAGGTGATAGCCAAAGTCGCCGATGGTGAACAAGCGTTGCAAGCCATTGAGCAAAGTCAACCTGATATTGCGTTTCTCGATATTCGTATGCCAGTTTTGGATGGTATGACATTAGCGCAAAAACTCAATCAACTCGCCAATCCACCTTTGATTGTGTTTGTCACAGCGTACGATGATTACGCCATCAAAGCTTTTGAGCAAAATGCCGCCGATTATTTGCTCAAGCCTATCTCGGATGAGCGCCTCCTGACGACGTGTGAAAGAGTGAAAGCACGCCTTGCTAAGCGAGAGCAAGAAAGCAGTAATGTGCAGATGAGCAGCCTGTTAGAGCAGTTGCAGCAATTATCCGCGCCACAAACGCCGCAATATCTTCAGTGGATCAAAGCGACGCAAGGGGAAGACATTCATCTGATCGCCACGTCTGATGTGTTGTATTTCAAAGCGGAAGAAAAATACGTTTCTGTGTATGCCCAACAAGGACAAGGCAAAGTGCAGGAGTATTTGATTCGCACATCGTTGAAAGAGTTGATAGGGCAGCTTAACCCAGAACAGTTCTGGCAAGTACACCGTTCAAGCGTTGTGCAAGTGTGCAAAATTAGCAAAGTAAACAAAGACTTTGCTGGAAGAATGTTTGTTCACGTTGGAGAAACTAAGCTTCCGGTGAGTCGTGCATCTCAAAGTTTGTTCAAAGGGATGTAATCGCTAGAACTGCTCACTCTTTACACTGTAAACTCGCTGCTCTTAACCCACATTATCAAGGAAGATAAATGAGTTATCGCGTAACCCTGTTAAATGCGACGGGAGAACTGTCTCCAATCTCTGAGTATTTGCATCAGAAACTTGATGATCTGAGCTCACAACTTTCTAGTTACTTTGATTTGAGTAACATTGACCTCACCATTAGCCCGTTTGATCGCAATGACGTACCGCAGACGGGGATTGGTGGCTATTGCTTAAGTGCCTATCGTGTAGAGATTCTGCTTGATACTCAACGTACTGATATTAAAAACGTTATTGAGAAAGAACTAGCTGCGGTGTTAGCGCATGAGTTGCATCACCTGTTCCGTATGCGAGCGGGAGAAAGTGGCGTTGCACTTGGTGATGTACTAATTATGGAAGGGTTAGCTTGTCACTTCGAACGTAAGGTGAATGGCGGCGTCACTCCGAGTTTGTTTGAGCAAATCAAAGATCAAGATTGGCGCCCTTTCTACGCTGAAATGAAAGACAAGCTGACCAGCCTAGATTACAACTTCGATGCTTACTTTCTTGGCAGCGATGAAAGCCGCTGGCCGAAATACATGGGGTATTGGGTTGGGTACAACCTTGTTGTTGAATATCTGGCTGATTTTCAAGGCTCCGAGCTTGATTTAGTCGGAGCAAAAGCCGAGCTTTTCTATCAATAACTCTGGCACAAGCCAAACTAATCGGCTGAGTCATAAAAACAAAAAGCGCCTAAGTCATCAGACGTTAGGCGCTTTCTTCGTTTTATAGCGACGGTTTCTCCGAAGAGGCGAATGGGCTTATTCGCTGACTGTCACTTTCTCAATAATGATTGGATCGCATGGCACATCATCGTGACCAAGTTTAGAGGTCGTTTTCACTTTCGCGATGCGGTTTACGACATCCATACCCGCGGTCACTTTACCAAACACGGCGTAGCCCCAGCCTAGGTTGGTAGTAGCGGTGTGGTCTAGGAAATCATTGTCTTCCAAGTTAATGAAGAATTGTGCTGTTGCAGAGTGCGGTGCATCGGTTCGTGCCATTGCGATAGTGCCAACAAGGTTCTTAAGACCACGGTTTGCTTCGTTCGCGATTGGTGCGCGCGTTGGCTTTTCTGCCATGTCTTCGGTGTGACCGCCACCTTGAATCATAAAGCCATCGATAACGCGGTGGAAAATGGTGCCGTTGTAGAAGCCATCTTCACAGTATTTTTTGAAGTTCTTTGAGCTAACTGGCGCTCGTTCTAGGTTCAGTTCAATCTCGATGTCACCGAAATTGGTGGTCATAATAATCATCTGGTTTTGCCCTTGTAGGTGCTAAGTTGGCGGCATTATAGCTAAGTCGTATGAGGATAGCAGAAATAAAAACAGCGACGTTTTGGCGTCGCTGTTTGCATGGTGAATGGGTGAGGAAAGCTTTAAACCGTAAAGCGGCCGACCAAGTCGTACAGCTCGTTAGCTTTGTGGTTAAGGTTGCCACTGCCTGCTCGGTTTTGGTTGGCAAGGTGCGCCGATTGGCTGCTTTGTTGAGAGATGACTTCGATGCGTTGTGAAATCTCTTGCCCAACTTGGCTTTGCTCTTCAGTTGCCGTTGCGATCAGGGTGTTCATGTCCATGATGTTAGCAATCGCGGCTTGGATTTCTTGCAGTGCGGCAGAGGCTGCTCGTGCTTCCTCAACGGTTGCTTCACCACGCGCTTGGCTTGAACCCATGGCTTTCACTGCTGCATCCGAGCCAGACTTCAACTGCTCAATCATTTGGTGAATTTCGCCTGTGCTGTCTTGAGTGCGACTCGCCAGTTTACGGACCTCATCGGCAACGACTGCGAAGCCGCGACCTTGTTCGCCTGCACGGGCTGCTTCAATGGCTGCGTTTAGTGCCAATAGGTTGGTTTGCTCGGCGATGTCTTGAATCACTTCTAGCGAAGAAGAGATGTTTTGTACATCGCTCTCTAAACGAGAAATCACTGTGCTGGCTTCCGATACTTCTAGAGCGAGCGCTTCGACAGAGTTTGCTGCGGAATCAACAATGTGTTTCGCTTGCTGTGAATTTTCATCGGCGTCTTTGGCGGATTGCGCCGCTTGGTTAGCGTTGCTGGAAATCTCGTGCGCCGTTGCTGTCATCTCGGTCATTGCCGCTGCGACTTGTTCGGTCTCTTCACGCTGACCAGAAGCCAATTCGTCCACTTGCGATGCTCGCTGTGACATGTCGTTGGTTTCTGAAACCACTTCTTGCCCTACGTGGCTCACGCTCTTGATGATGCCTTGCAGGCTTTCAACAAAGATATTGAAGTTACGGCTCAACTGAGTGAATTCCGGCACGCTTGATTCTTCCATGCGCGCGGTTAAGTCTGCATCGCCTTGCGCGAAAGAGTGAATTGAAGCATCAAACTGCTCGATAGGCTTCATGATGCTGCGGTTAACAAACACCGCGAAGACCGCTACGATGGCTGCAATCGAAACACAGAACAGAGCAATAGCCGTCAGTGTGGTGTTGAGGGCCTGATGCGCGGCTTCTTCCATGTTTGCCACAATGGCGTCGATATCATCAGTGTAGAAGCCTGTACCCAACATTAAATCCCATTCAGGAATAAAGACCGAGTAGCTCAATTTCGGTAGTGCTTCGTTCTGACCGAGTTTCGGGAAGTAATAAGTCGTGAACTCACCAGTTTTGGAATTTTTGATCAAATCCTGAATCAGGTAATTGCCTTTCTTGTCCTGCAAGTTATAGAAGTTTTCCCCGATGCCTTTGGTGTTTTTACCCACCACGACACGAACGCCTTTTGAATCATAACCAAAGATGTAGCCGGATTGACCAAACTCTAGTTGTTTCAAGATAGGCAGAGCCTCTTCCAGTGGGGCATTTTGTGCGAGTAGCGGCTCGACAGCGGAACGCGCCATTTGTACGTAGCTTTTGAGTTCGGCTTTTTTCATCTCCATCATTCGACTTCGAGTTTGCTCAATCTCGTGCTCGTTGTAGGCCGTGGTTTGTACGTAGGTGAACCACATCATGCCTATTGCCA
Organism: Vibrio sp. 1731; assembly: GCF_033339955.1. Taxonomy (NCBI): domain Bacteria; kingdom Pseudomonadati; phylum Pseudomonadota; class Gammaproteobacteria; order Vibrionales; family Vibrionaceae; genus Vibrio; species Vibrio sp. 1731. The sequence continues at coordinate 325,404 of NZ_JAWOVO010000002.1, forward strand.
TAGTTAGAATTGGAATTATTGAAAGGATATATAGTCGTTTTCTGATCGTCAGATTCATAGAGACGTCCTTCTCTCGGCGCAGCGTTACAAGTGACAAGCTGAATAAGCTTGCCTGATAAAAGTGTTAATACTTATTGTTGTAATGCTTAGAGATTAACCGAGTTACTCAATCAGAAGTACTGGAAATTTGTAAATCTAGACGAAGGTCGTAGCATTTTTAAGCGGGATCACAATTAACGTGAACACGACCCACTATTGCAACGAGAAGTCCCTGTTAACCAATATGAGACGCGATACCTATTCTTTGCGAATTTGAGGTAAAGCCAGTCAGCAACAGGTTTAACGAGGCGCCAACGCAGTGGAGCGTAGAGCCAACCGCGACCAACTAATTGCCACGCACGATGAGTCACGTCCAACCCAAGCAGAAGCTCCCCCTTTTCGTTGAGGGCGTGCAAAATGGTGTTGGCTTGTTCAGGATCGATCTGCGGATAATCTGCGAATGCATCACTATAGATATCGACGGTTTTGATGTGCTGCTTGGAATCGCGTTGTTTTAGCGCCTTCATCTCTTTGGCACAAAGCGGGCAGGTTCCGTCATAAAATATGGTGAGTTTTGTCATTGCGGTTTTCTTATTTGAGATTTTCTAATCGCTTTTACGTGGCGAATTTTCTTTTGGTTCATTGTTTTGCAAGTAATGCAGCCAATTGTCGCGAATGTTGCCGTAATTGAATTGGCAGAACTCTTTGCGATCACGCAGGTAGTCTTTTTCTACTTCATCGAGTAAGGATTTGTATTGCTCAGGATCACTACCGTACACCAGACATAACGTTGAAAAGTAACGCTGCAAATCAAAGCTGTGTTCGTCAATGTACTCGCCAAAATCGTAGTAGTCCGGTCTGTCGTCGGATTCGAATGCGAACATGTCGGCGGCGCTAATGGCCATATCTGCGCCATCTTCTAGGAAGTCAATCATTAAAATAGTGGCAAAATTATCGACCGCATCTTCTTCTTTTCCGAGAACAGGGATGCTTTGATCTTCGATGTAAGCATGTCCAGCTTCATGAAGTAAAGTGTGCAATAACGTATCTAGCGCCCCTGTTTTTGGGGATTTTCCGAAGCGTTCTTCATACTGATTATTGGAGAAGTAATTGAGCGACTCCAAATAAAAAGTGTAAGGAACGTATATTGTGTGTGTATCAGGATCATACATTGGACCATCTTCTCCGCCGTAAACCAGCGTGAGAGCTTTATCAAATGGAAAGTAGGCCTGAGACAGCTCAACAAAGATGGTGTTTACATCGCTGCTTTGAATCGATTGTTGGGCGATTTTTTCATGAGTTGTTTCTATGGGAGAATATTGAATACGAATGTTTTCAGATGCTGTAGCTGATGAGACGACGCTGAGTAATAGCGCAGGGCAAAGCGAATGAATGTTCATGTGGGACTCTTGTTATTGAATAACTTGTATAAAAAATTATACATGTTTTTGTCTGATGCATAGTTGGGGTTGTACTCATAGCCAAAGTCGGGACGTCGGTCTCGAAAAGCAATCATGATAACATCGCATATTTCGGCTGCTTGGTTCTCTAGGGCGTTTATCAAGACCTCTTGGATAAGAACGGCGGTGAAGTTATTAGCTATGCATCGTTTTCTAAGAAGCTTACTGAGTAACTGTGCTTCGATCTTTATCTGTGAAAATGATAATAGGCAGTTAATCATTGCAATGTTTAACCATGGGGTTGGTGAATGTCACTGAATTGAAGAAAATTATCAGCGATATGTTATAATCCTGCTCCGTTGTGACGAAAACGTTTGTTGCAGCCTGAGAGTTTCCTTGGATTCGGCTCGTTTATACACCATGAGCCAGAGTTGAAAAGCTACGACAGGAACAGGCAAACCCAATTGTTTTGAACGCGCTCTCGGCGTTTAGCGGTTACAACGGGAAGGAACTTTGTTTGATAGTAATTGACACATTCTGTTTAAGTAAGGGAGCCCGAAGTGGTTCAGAAAGTGTCACCCAGAATTTACTCACAACACAACACCCCAAGCGATAACGCACAGGTATTGCGAGGGGCCATTTGAAGGAGCTGTATCAGCTCCTTTCACATTTAAGGGCTTGCTAACAGCGTAAAAACTGACACATCGCTTAAGGAGCGCCCCTTAAACTAGCCTAAGGCGCATCTACACCAACTTTTTGAGTATTTTCGAAACAATAAAGCGAGAAAATTTGCTATTGAACGAAGGTTAAACTAACACTCATTCATTACGGAGAATGAAGAGAACAATAATAAGAGGCGATATGAATCATTTAATATCTGTAGGTGCACTGGAGTCCTTCTTGGTCGCAATCAGTGTGCTTTTCCTGGGGCATTTTATTAATGCTAAGCTACCGATTTTAAAGAAATTCAACATACCTGAGCCGATTGTAGGTGGTCTTATTGTAGCCTGCATGATTACTGCTCTTCATTTCAACGGCATCGATTTAGAGTTCGACTTGCCATTACAAAATACGTTTATGTTAATGTTTTTTGCGACAGTTGGTTTGGCCGCAAATTACACTCAGTTGATGAAAGGAGGTGCGAAGGTTTTTATCTTCTTAGCTGTCGCATCGTTTTACATCATCATACAAAACGGCGTTGGCGTTTCACTTGCGGCGGCGCTCGGTTTAGATCCTTTGATGGGGTTAATTGCTGGCTCGATTACTCTGTCAGGTGGTCATGGTACAGGTGCTGCGTGGTCACAAACCTTTCAAGACGTGTATGGATTGGATAACGTCTTAGAAATTGCAATGGCATCAGCGACTTTTGGTTTGATCATCGGCGGTATCATTGGTAGCCCTGTAGCGCAGCGTCTGGTGGAAAAGAACAGCATAGAGTCTGAGTATGGTCGTGGTGGTCGAGATGCCAAAACTCACGAGAAATTCCCGGAGTTGGTGACTTACAATGAATACGAAGAAGATAAAGTAACGGCGAAAAAAGTTGTGGAGAAACTCTTCTTCCTACTGATCTGTGTTACTGGGGCCAAGTATGTCGAGCAATGGGTAAGCACGTATGAAATCTCATGGCTGATGATTCCAGACTTCGTATATGCGCTATTCATTGGTGTGATCATTACGAATTTCTTGGAAGTGACCAAGATTCGTAAGTTAGATGCCGAAACGGTCGATATGTTAGGTACGGTATCGCTATCTCTGTTCCTAGCGATGGCTCTGATGAGCTTGAAGTTATGGAATATCTTTGATCTAGCGATTCCATTCTTGGTTATTTTAGCTGTGCAGTCTGTCGTCTTAGCTATCTTTACGTACTATGTTACGTTCAAAGTGATGGGAAGCAACTACGATGCTGCGGTTATTGCAGGGGGGCACTGCGGTTTTGGCTTGGGTGCAACCCCAACAGCCGTAATGAACATGGGTTCAATCGTTAACCGATTTGGCCCGTCGCCACAAGCATTTATGGTGGTGCCAATTGTGGGCGCTTTCTTTATCGACATCGTCAACTTAATTATCTTGCAAGGCTACATTTCATTCCTTGGTTAAAGTTAAGTGGATGAGCTCCTAGAGGCGAAATAAAAACGGTCACAACACTGGTTGTGACCGTTTTTTTATGACTTGGTTTGGTCGTTTATTGAACGAAGCATTATTGGATAGTTCGGCTGAACTTGAGGCTAGCTGTCCAACCAAGAATACCAATGAAGGCGTAAATGCCAACGTTTAACCAACCCGCTTGAGGAATGGCATTGAATGGGTTTGGTGTAATAATGGCGTGCAGCGGAAGGTAAAGCACTTCGGAGAAAAACTGATCTAGCCCGTAGAAACCAAAAAGTGCGATAGGCATCCAACGCAGCGCATAAATGGCGATAAACAAAATGACCAGTGGTGAGTTCACTTTTTGTGAAATAGCCATCGCAGTTAATGCCAGCGGTAACAGCAGAATACCGGCGAAAAACATTCTGATTAAAAACTCTCCCCAATGCAGCAGCACGTAACCTAACGAGACTTGGCGGTACAATAAAGCCAATTGGTGATCAGTAGAGATGTTCAGCAACCACAACATTAAATTTGCAGCGAGTACGAGCACCGAGCAGACGAGCGGAATCACCAATAAGCCAAATCCTAGCTTCACTAAATGGGTTTTTATGTCACTGACAGGCATACTGCGCCAAAACATAATGCTGCCTTCCGCCCGTTCTTTGCGTAGCGTTCTTGGGAAGTACTGAACGGCTAACAAGATAGACAGCAGCCCTGCTCCTCCGGTTATCAACGTATTGACATCATCACCAAGCTCTTTGTGAATGTCACTGACATCGCCACCAAAGCTCATTTGGAAAAACATATTGTGTTGTAGAGTGTCGTTACTCATTAAACTCACAAAGAGAATAACTCCACACGCCAACACAAACAGTGGAATACGTAAAACAAGAGGGTTTTCTAACCACTCTTTTTGCAACATCGCGACAACTGAACGCATTACGCTGCCTCCTTCTGCAATGCTAAAAATAAATCCGCTAACTTCACCCCATGGATGGAGCCCATTGTTTCTGCTTGTTGGGCATACTGGGCTTTGAGTAACCATTTCGTTGAACCGAGGCCTTTTTGTGACGAGAGTGGGTTCATCGCTTCAATTTGTGTGCGGTGCTCGTCGTTGGCTTCAAGAATGAAATAGTCTTCACTGATACTGTCCATCGAGGTTTGCAGAACGGGGCGACCATGCTTAAGAATCAGAACATCTGTCAGCAAGTGCTCAATCTCTGATACTTCATGACTGGCGATGATCAACACGCGCTCGCCGTCGTGAAACCATTCCAATAAGTGACGATAAAACGTCTCGCGATACACGAGATCTAACCCGAGTGTCGGTTCATCCAATATGAGGATTTGGGTGTTGGTCGCGATCACAATCGCGAGGTGTAATTGCACCTTCATCCCTTTGGATAAAGATTTGATACGCGCACGAGGTTTGATGTCCGTTTGACGAAGTAGCGTATCTGCTTGGGCGCGATTGAACCCTGGATGCACGCCCTCGGTATAGTTAAGCAGTTGAGCAACGGTCATCCAATCTGGCAGAACGTTGACATCCGAGATGTAGGATAAGCTCTGCATTATCTTGTCGCGTTGCATAATAGGTTCAAATCCGTTGATACGAATAGTGCCCTGATATTCATGTGCACCGAGTAGGGCATTAATAAGCGTTGATTTACCTGCGCCATTATGGCCGAGTAAGCCAAGTACTTGTCCTGCATGTAGGTCGAAACTCACTTCATGCAGTGCTTCTCCTTGTTGCTGATATTGCTTGGAGACGTTGTTTACACTGACTAATGCGCTCATTGGTCACCTTTCAAGTGTGGTTTTAGTTGTTGAATGAATTCGTCGAGTGACATATCCAGACGCTGTATTGTGTCGGCTATCTGCGGAATTTGTTGCTGAAGAAAACGTGCCTTCTCGTCTGCGAGTAATTTGAGCTTTGCTCCTGAAGCGACAAACATACCTTGACCGCGTTTTTTCTCCACTAGCCCGTCATCAACAAGCAATTGATAGCCTTTCATAACGGTGAGGTGGTTAATTTTCATATCTGCAGAGATGCTACGGACGGAGGGCAGAGCATCGCCTTCTTGCCAGACACCTTGCAGTATTTGCTGCGTGATCTGGTCTGCCAACTGTCGAAATATCGGTTGGCGATCATGCCAATTAGTCATGAGTGAATCTCTTGGTTGAGATGGTGTTATATATATGTATAACACCTAGTGCATTAGAGAGAAAGTAATAATTTAAAACCTAGTGTATCCGCCTGTCTCATTCGCTCTAAATATCCACCTATGTGGTCGTTGTTTTGAGGTTTTGTTTTATATGGAAATTAATTGCTTCTCATAAGTTGAGAAGTGTTGTTTTTCTCTTCCCATCAATACACTTATCACCTGTTCTAAATGAATATTCTCACTGAATGATAATTAGCATAATTTTAGGTCTGCCTATTTCTTACTTGATGAGAACTGATGGTCAAAGAGGCCTAGAAAACAAAAGTTTCGAGAGGCAATCTGACTGGCTTAGGCACCTATCTCACGTTGAGCGCGTGCTCAATGAATGAGAAAGAGTAGAGTAAAGAGGTCTCATGAATCAGGTAATATCTATCGGCCCACAGGAGTCGTTCCTCGTCGCAATTTGCGTGTTGTTTTTAGGGCAGTTCATCAATACCAAGTTACCAACCTTAAAAAAATTTAATATTCCAGAGCCAATTGTTGGTGGTCTAGTGGTCGCTTGCGTCATCACGACGATGCACTTAAACGGTGTGGATGTTTCCTTTGATTTACCACTGCAAAACGTCTTTATGCTGATGTTTTTTGCAACCGTTGGCTTAGCGGCAAATTACACCCAACTGATTAAAGGCGGTGCGAAGGTTTTCATCTTCCTAGTTGTGGCATCGGTCTACATTCTTATCCAAAATGCGGTCGGCGTGTCCTTAGCAACAGCGTTGGGGTTAGATCCACTCATGGGGTTGATCGCCGGATCCATTACGCTTTCTGGCGGACATGGAACTGGAGCTGCGTGGTCGCAAACTTTTCAAGAAATGTATGGTTTGCATAATGTTCTAGAGGTGGCAATGGCTTCTGCTACATTTGGCTTGGTGATGGGAGGGATTATTGGCAGCCCTGTTGCACAAAAGCTACTAAACAAACACAACTTGGAATCGGAATACGGATGCACCAATCAAAGTCATCAGAGTTTCCCTGAACTGGTGACGTACAACGAACATGAGGAAGATCGTGTCACAGCGAAAAGAGTCGTTGAAAGCTTGTCCATCATTCTACTTTGCGTGACAGGCGCGAAGTATCTCGAGAGTTGGGTAAGCAGTTTTGACATCAAGTGGTTAATGATTCCCGATTTTGTTTATGCGCTGTTTATTGGTGTTGTTATCACTAACATCATGGAAGTGACGAAGGCGCGCAAGGTTGATTTAGAAACCGTTGATATTCTTGGCACGGTTGCACTATCTCTATTTCTTGCCATGGCCTTGATGAGTTTGAAATGGTGGAATATTTTCGATCTTGCGATCCCATTCCTTATTATTCTTGCTATTCAGTCGGCAGTGTTGGCGATGTTCACTTACTACGTAACATTCCGCATGATGGGAGGCAACTACGATGCGGCGGTGATCGCTAGCGGACACTGCGGTTTTGGGTTAGGTGCTACACCGACTGCAGTCATGAATATGGGCTCCATCGTGAGTCGATATGGTCCATCACCACAAGCATTTATGGTGGTTCCAATTGTCGGTGCATTCTTCATCGACATTGTGAATTTAGTGATTTTGCAAGGATGCATCGCTTTTATTAAATAACATTCGCTTTTTTACCGAAATAACAAAGCCAGCACCTATACGCTGGCTTTGCTATTTGTAACACGAAATCTTGTTTGCCTGACTTCAAGCCGTGAAATCAATGCGTTACTATGACGACATAGTGTTCAATTTTGCAGCAGCATGAGGTACCCACATGTCTGAAAAAATATCGACGTCGGCATTAGCGAAAATGCGCAAGGTAGAAGCTAAGCTGCTGTTTGCCGATCTCAAACGTGCAGGCTACATCGTTCGCCAAGATGAAAAGTGGATTTTGACCGAAGAAGGGGCAAAGTTTGGCGGTGAGTATGTGGATCACCCTAAATTTGGCCAGTTCATCGTCTGGCCGACCAACTTACATATTGAGCTGACTCCCAGCTCAGGGAAAACATTGAGCGCGACACAACTGGGTGAAAAGCTGAAATTGAATGCGAAGCGCATGAACCAGCTTTTGAGTGAACTGGGTTGGTTGACCAAATCCGAAGAGGGATGGAGTGTCACAGAAGCTGGTGTGCGCGCTGGTGGGCAGCAAAGAACCGATAAAGAAACACAAAATACCTTTGTCGTATGGCACGATGTAGTGCTGCGTAACAAGCGTCTTAAGCAGTCTGTCATTGAGTTTTTAGGGCAAGACGCGGAGTCACATTCTACGGATAAATCGTACTCAAGCTTTCGCCAAAAATTTGAAGCCAAGCACCGAACATTAGATGGGCATTACGTACGCTCTAAGGGTGAGTTGCTCATTGACAACTGGCTGTACTTGGCTGGTGTAGTGCACGCTTATGAGCGTCAGCTGCCGATTGACCAAGATGTCACTAGCGATTTTTACTTACCAGGCGGTAAAGTCTATTTGCAATTTTGGGGAAGTGACGATGGGGAGATGGCTCAGGCCGACCGTGAGACCATTCGTACTGTTTATAAGCAGCATCATTTCAACCTTATCGAAGTCGAACCGAGTGAACTAGACAAGTTGGATGAAGTGCTTCCTAAGCGTCTTCGTCAGTTTGGTATTAAAGCTTATTAACGACTTAAGCCCCGCTGTTCAGATAAGAAAAAACCCGTGTTCAACACGGGTTTTGTATTTTTAGTGTGTTTCTAGGCTGCCATCCTATGGGTTAAAAGCCTTTGATGTTTTCTGCTTCTAGCTCAGAGAAGTACTTCACTGTCTTCACTTTCAGTTCTTGTTGAGCTGGTTCGTCGCATACGATCACCGCTTTAGGGTGAAGCTGAAGTGCAGAAACTGTCCATAGATGGTTTACACAACCTTCCACGGCTGCTTCAAGTGCCTGAGCTTTGTTATGACCAGTGACCAAGATCATCACTTCTTCTGAGTCTAGAAGCGTACCAACACCGATAGTCAGCGCGTATTTAGGCACTTGGTTGATATCGCCGTCAAAGAAGCGAGAGTTCGCAATGCGAGTGTCTTCAGTGAGGGTCTTGATGCGAGTACGAGAAGAAAGAGATGACGCTGGCTCGTTGAACGCGATGTGACCGTCGTTACCCACGCCGCCCATGAACAGGTTGATCTTGCCGTAAGACTTAATTTTGTCTTCGTAACGCTTACATTCTGCGTCGTGATCGTCTGTGTTACCGTTCAGTAGGTTGATGTTTTCTTCTTGAATATCAATGTGATTAAAGAAGTTGTTGTACATGAACGAGCGGTAAGATTCTGGGTGATCCGCAGGGATGCCAATGTACTCATCCATGTTAAAAGTCACGACGTTTTTGAAGCTGACTTCGCCGGCTTGGTAAAGCTCGATTAGGGCTTTGTAGGTTGCTAGAGGAGTGCCACCAGTTGGTAGACCCAGAACGAATGGACGCTCAGCAGTAGGTTTAAAGTCGTTGATACGCTTAGCGATATGCGCAGCTGCCCACTTACCTACTTGTGCTGCTCGAGTTAACGGGATAAGTCTCATTTTGTGCCCCTAGTTATTGGAATTGACGATGTACTGAAACATTAATTCGCATTATAAAATAAGTAATGGCGAACTGCTATTGTTTTAGGTCAAAATTTTGCTTTTTCTTTAACCAATGTTGGTTTTGTCGACGATTTTTATATCTAAATGCTTTTATAAGACGATTTTTTACAAAGAAATTGCATTATGAAACTGACGAATCAATAGATAAAATTTATGATCTAAATTAAGTTCTGCCTTCGCACTTAACCTTGTTTTTTAACAACCTACAGAGTGCGAAATCGCACACGAACTTCAAATATTATGGGTTAGATATGGCATGGCGCTCATTCTTTAACCATAATTGAAATGTGTAAACCAGTGAGGAATTCGGTATGAAAAATGAGTTAGATCCGAGCAAAGTACTACAGGCTTACGAATGTGTGATGAACAACGGTACGCCAACCGAATTTGGTAAAATGTATGAAGGTGTAGAAGCGTTTTCTGACTACGATGGGTACAACGTTTTCTTGAGAGGGAATGGTGTTGAGCTAAAAATTGGCTTCCACAACACCTATCACTTGGAATATGACCAAGAGCATTTGAAAGAGAGCTTTCTGAAAAAGATTGCGACGCTCGCCAAGTAAACGGTCATCACCCAAATATTAAAAAAGCCCTTGGGAGAATGCCCCCTTGGGCTTTAGGAGAAGAAATGAGCTTGTCTTGCTCGCTCAGTAAAGTCAAACGAGCTTTCGCCTACTGCTAGAAAAAGGCGAGAACTAGGTTATTGGTTATTAATCGTCTTCAACCAAACTCTCTTCAATGTATTCTTCTGTGGCGTCAGGCTTGTTACGACCATTTAGCGTATGGAAGCGCTTGCGACCACGAGCAAGTTGGGTGTACTTTAGCCACGTACGCTCAAGTTTTGTTTTTGCTTTGCCCGGGTTTTCTAACACCTTGATGAAGTGTTTCTCTTCGCTGTTTTCAGGTGTTAATTCGCCTGACTCTAAGCCAAGCATTGTATCCCCATAAATTGTTAGGATTTCCTCTTCTGAAAGAGTAAAATCGCCAGACTTTGCAAAGCCGCGTGGGAATTTTACGTTATCGTAAAAACGTTTTTTGCCATGACGGAATTCAGTGTCAGACATGTCAACAGCCTCTGTAACCGTTATTGATGAATGTAGTGAACTTACGGCGAAAATTAGGCTTAAATCTAACAAAAGAAAAACAAAACTTTTTTGTCGTCATGATTTTAATTAGTTGTTAATCTGGTTTTATATTAACCAGGAGATGGTTTATGGATGTAAAAGTCTTTCGAACATTTTTAGAGCTGGCAAGAGTTCGTCACTTCGGACGTGCTGCTGAGAACCTTTATATTACCCAAGCCGCTGTGAGCGCACGTATCAAACAATTGGAAAGTTACTTCGATACGCAATTGTTTATTCGTGATCGAAATAACATAAAGTTGACCTCTGCAGGTGAGCGCTTAATCAGCTATGCCGAGGTAATGGTCACTACATTGCAACAAGCGAAGCTAGAATTATCGCTTGAAGATGGCAAAGCGCTGCAACTAACGTTAGGTGGCACGCCAAACATTTGGGACGCTTATTTACAGAATTGTTTAAGTGTCGTCACAGATTCGTTTGGTGGTTATGGCTTCATGGCAGAAGTGATGGGACGTGAGATGCTCAGTCGTAGCTTGCTAGAGCGCACGTTAGATATGGCATTTGCGTTCGATCAGATCAAAGCTGATGAGCTTAACTGTAAAAAAGTGGCGGATGTTGTTCTCGTTCTGGTATCAACTGAGAAAGATTCTTTAGACACCGTTTTCGAAAACAAATATGTGTACGTTGACTGGGGGACGCGTTTCTCCTCAGAGCATTCTGAGCGTCACCCTAAGATTCCGGCTCCATATTTACGCACTTCAACAGCGCGTATCGCATTGGACTTTATTTTAGAGAAGGGTGGAGCCGCGTACTTACCAATCTCTCTCGTGGAGCCATTTATCGCTAATGGGCAGCTTCACAAGGTGTCTGGAGTAGAAGATTGGTGTCGCCCTATCTATTTGAGCTATCGTAAAGCTAGCTCGTCTGTAGACGCGATTAAGCAAGTGGAAGAAATTGTCAAAGAGATCGATCCACTGACCGCTTACAGTTTTCAGCAAATTGGTTCTGGCACTTCCGACGAATAGCGTTGAATGAAAAGTCAGAAAAACGAAAAAGCCGCCTTGAGAAATCAAGGCGGCTTTGTTTTTATCTCGATGAATCGATAGTTATGGTAAGTCAAACAACAGGGCTGTTGTGCTTTCGTTTGATGTATTGCGCAAAACAACCTTACTCTGGTGTTCAATCTTCGCGCCGTCGCCAGCCGTCAAAGTGGTATTGTCGACACTAAGGCTCCCAGTCACTTGATGGATGAATAGATTTCGGCCCGACTCAATCTCAAAGTTTAGTTCGCTACTTGGCTCAAGAATTAACTGATGCAAAGTCGCATCTTGCTTAATAAGTAGCGTGCCGTTTTCTCCAGTTGGAGTTGCTATAGTCGTTAACCCAGGATTGCGACCAAAATCTTTTTGCTGATAACCTGGTTTGGTTCCAAATGTGTTCGGTTGAATCCAAATCTGTAGAAACCGCAGCGTATCTTGGTTCGATGCATTGTACTCACTGTGGTAAATCCCTTTCCCTGCCGACATGAGTTGGAATTCACCTGCAGGTAGTGTTTTGACGTTACCTTCACTGTCTTTGTGTGCGATAACACCTTCCAACACATAGCTGATGATCTCCATATCACGGTGGCCATGTGTATCAAAACCCGCGCCAGGCTTGACTACATCGTCATTAATGACTCTCAGCTCGGAAAAGCCCATATGTTGAGGATCGTAGTAGCTACCAAAAGAAAACGTATGTTTGCTATCAAGCCAGCCAAAGTTTGCTCGACCTCGGTCTGCTGCATGTCTTACCGTAATCATAAGGCCTCCTTAAGAGAGCTTTTTGTTTAAAAAGTTATCTAACGCTGCTTTACCTGCGCCAGAGAACGCCAGAGAAACGCTCGCTGCCAGTAATGCCAAGCCAAACTCGTAACCGTTGTTTGCCATGAACAGGCCATTCTCAAAGTGGACAGAGAATATCGCTACCACCATCGTGAACGCCAAAGCAACCGCTGCTGGTCGAGTTAGCAGACCAAGTAAAATGAACAAGCCGCCAAAGAACTCTGCGCTGCCCGCAAGTAACGCCATGAGTACGCCAGGACCTAAACCGATAGATGCCATCCACTGACCTGTGCCTTCTAGGCCGTAGCCACCAAACCAGCCAAATAGTTTTTGTGCGCCGTGCGCCATAAAGATAATGCCGATTGGAACGCGAAGTGATAGTGCGCTGTAACCTGCGTTTGATGTGGTAATTTTCTGTAATAGTGCTTTCATGATTCTGTCCTCTGACTCTTTTCAATGAGTGGGAAGCGTGTGCTCCCGTGCTGTTGAGAACAGTTTAGGTAGAGGCGAACATAAAAATAACGGGAGGATTTTGATAAACTCGTTCTAAAAAATTGAATGATTGGTTTTTATTTATTTAAATCAATTTCTTGGTTTTTACATTCGGGTGTTTATTTGCCGATTATTGTCTGTTTTAAATCAAGGTCTGTCATTATTTTCGATAAACATTTTTGCTGTTAAACAAAAAAAAAGAGCACATGTACTGTGCTCTATTGCTTTCGCTTTTAACAAGGGAGAAAGGTGTGTTAAAGAAAACCGTCAGAGGTTCATTAAGCTCTCTAATGACTCCTCTACATTGTTGTAGTGATAAGTTCGAATATTACGTCCATCCGTCGCATTAATCTGAATTTCTGAGATCTCGTTATCTGAGTCTCGTTCGATAATTCCAATAGAATGATCTACGGATTTACTGGTAATAACCTTTTGGTTTCTTAATACAATTACGCAAGTATGTAAGTCCATGCCAATTCCCTTTAGCCGACGTTGTTGTGATGTTCTGGATCTAACTTTAGTGTACAAAAGCGCTAATGCCAATAAATCTCAATATTGAGTTCCGAAAATGGCTAATTATGGGCGCTTAAGCAAGCTACAATAACACTATATTGAACGATGCCTATGAACAATAAATGACAAAAGGCATGAGCAAGGAAAGCACTATGTTTATTCACCCCCATACCTCACTGACCTTTGAGCAGTGTCACAAGGCGCGAGTCGCGCGAGACAGTCGTTTTGATGGGCGATTTTATGTGGCGGTAAAAACAACGGGAATCTTTTGTCGTCCGATTTGCCCGGCAAATTTGCCTAAAGAAGAAAATGTTGAGTATTTCGCTGATAAGACGCAAGCCCTTCAAGCAGGGTACCGTCCGTGTTTACGCTGTCGACCTGATAGCGCTCCTGGATCTTGGGCATGGAAAGGTGTCGAGACGACCTTTCAACGAGCGATTTCGTTAATTGATAGAGGGGAGTTGCATCACCATTCGGTGTCTGAGTTGGCTGAGCGTGTTGGGATTTCTGACCGTTACTTACGTATGTTATTTGAGCAGTATCTAGGAATGTCACCCAAGCAGTATGCGCAATATCAGCAACTAATGTTCGCCAAACAGTTGCTTCACTCCAGCTCTATGTCGGTCACCGACGTGGGGTTTGCGTCAGGTTTTAACAGTACGCGCCGCTTTAACGATGCTTTTCAAAAGTTTCTCAAACTAACGCCTTCTCAAGTACGCCGTAAAGAGTTTGATGGTGCGGGTTGCAATCGAATTGCCTTACCTTATCGAGGTGAGTTGAATTGGTCGCACATGTTGGACTTCTATCGTTTGCGAGCGGTTGAGGGGGTTGAGCTGGTGAGGGATGAGAGTTATCAGCGCAACGTTTTTTTGGATAACAGCAAAGCCTGGTTTAAAGCGACAAAAGGTGAAGGATACTTAGAACTGGCGTTTGAAATTGAAGACGTAACGAAGCTGCAAAACTTGGTGTCTGACATTCGTCGTATGTTCGATCTTGACGCTGATATTTGTACTGTTGAGCAGCATTTGGAGTATGTCGCGCCTGGGCTCGTGTCGAGTAAAGGTATTCGTATTCCAGGTGTATGGAATGCATGGGAAGCAGGGGTTAGAGCTATTTTAGGCCAGCAAGTGTCGGTTAAAGCTGCGATTGGTCAACTTAACTTATTGGTGGCCACACTTAGTGGTGAGTCAGAAAAACGTTTTTTCCCGACTCCCTGTGATATTGCGAACGCCGACGTGAGCTTTTTGCGCATGCCGCAAAGCCGTAAAGAGACGCTAGTGCGCTTCGCCCAGTTTATGCAGGACAACTCAGAAGCTGACCCCCAGCAGTGGCTAGCTTTGAAAGGCATTGGACCTTGGACCGTCAGTTATGCTCAACTGCGAGGGCAATCTCAACCCGATTGCTTTCTAGATAAAGACTTAGTGGTGAAAAAGGCGATGCAGCGTTACCCATCACTGAATACGCACACTGCGACCCCTTGGGGAAGCTACGCGACGTTTCACTTATGGAATCAATCATGAAAACATTTTATACCGAAATGCCGAGTCCACTAGGAACGGTGACTATCCAATCGAACGCTGAGGGCTTACTTGGCATTTGGTTTGAAACATGCACCACTAAGCCGAGTGAGCTGGGGGTGCGAGACGAGCAGCATCCGGTCTTGCGCCAAGCTGTCACCCAACTGGATGAATACTTTGCTGGTCTGCGCAACGAATTCGACTTGCCCCTTGCAGCGACAGGCACTGATTTTCAAAATCAAGTTTGGCAGGCACTAACGACCATTCCATATGGGGAAACGTGGAGCTATCAAGATCTCGCGAATGCGATAGGTAACCCTAAAGCTGTGCGTGCTGTTGGGTTAGCAAACGGGAAGAATCCGATTTCTATCGTGGTACCTTGTCATCGCGTTATTGGCAAAAGCGGAAAACTGACTGGGTATGCAGGTGGAGTGGAGCGCAAGCAACGTTTGCTTGCGCTGGAGCAAGGTACACCGCTTTAAGTGAGGCGATTCTCGTATTGGGATTAAGCGTGCTACACAGGGGTAACGATAGTGTAGAGTTTCATAATCGTTATACGAATAGAAGAAGGACAATAAGGACATGCCTTTCAAAACGGATTTTGATGCCTTCATGAGTGAGTGTTGGCAGCATCACGAGGAAAATCCCGAACAAGTTTATGCTAAGCTAGAAACGGCTCTGAGCGAGGTGGAAGACGTTACCCAAATCGAGCGAATATTCGTATTGATGCTGCATACCGCTATTGGGCATCTCCAGTGCCCAGAACAGTTTCTTACTTGTTTAGAGCACTTTGATGAACGCAAGGTTGCCGAGAGTTTGGCATTTCAACGCAGTATTGCCGTTGCGCGCTATTTCGTAGATGGCACTGACAATATGGAATTATTGGAAGAGCAAGAACAACGCCGAGTTTACGCTTTGATTTCGAATGAACTTTCTGCACTTGTTCAGCTTGAACTGGCGAGTCAATGGTTGGTGAAGGCAGCGTTAGGAATGACGCCGAACGATGCAGAAGGGCCATTAGCGCGCGCTATCGCGATCACTGCGAACAACTTAGCATGTCAGTACGAAGCGCTGGCTGAGCGCACGTGCATGGAAAAATCGAAGATGCTAGAAGCAGCGACACTCGCGCTAGACTATTGGAAAGTGGCAGGGGGTTGGATGCAAGAAGAGCGCGCAGAGTATCGCTTAGCGATGAGCTTGCTTAAAGCAGATAAACCGCAAGAAGCCAAAGTGCATGCTGAGCGCTGTGAGGTTATTTGTCAGCAAAATGGTAGCGACGCGTTTGAGCTGTTCCACGCACATGACTTGTTGATGCAAGTACACTTCCATCTTAGTCAGAAATATAAAGCTAAATTGGATGAAGAGATGCAGCAGCACTGCAAAACGAGCTCGTTGACGTGATCTTAGCGTTGAATGAAAAAAGCCCCGAGCGACTGGCTGGGGGCTTTAGGGTTGTTGACTATGCAGCGATGATTATGCTGCTTGCGCTTTTGCTTGGTATCGTCCTGGTTTATGGTTCATCGCCAAAATCAAGTTCGTTGCGATGGCACCTAGAACAGATAGAGCGATAAGGTGCACATCTACAATGAACAGTGACATCACCACGATGGCACAATCTAACGCCATTTGAACTTTACCCGCTCGAACTCCAAAACGTTCCTGAAGGTACAACGCTAGAATGTTAAAGCCACCCAAACTCATTTTGTGACGGAAAATTACCAACATACCGATTCCAATCAGTCCACCACCCAAAAGTGCCGCATAGAAAGGTTCGATTCGTGAAATCTCAATCACATGATGCAGATGATCGACCGCAAAAGAGACAATCGAAACCGCAATAAAGGTATTGATAGTGAAGCGCCAACCCATGCGCATCACAGATAAAATATAAAAAGGGAGGTTAAGAGCGAAAAATATCTGACCAAAACTGAAGTCACTCACTTTGGTTAGGAAGATCGCCAAGCCAGCCGTACCGCCAGTGAGCAATCCTACTTTGCTAAAAAATATCACCCCAAGTGACACTAACGCACTGCCGAGCGTCAGAGCCAAGAGGTTCTCTCTTAGGCTATGATCTTTGTCCATAAATTAATTTCCTTGGTTTAAAAACCGCGCCGGAGATAACACGTCTCACGGACGCGATAGACAGTCGCCAAAATAGCAACTAACAAATCGGCCAATAAAATGTCGCGAAAAGTGATGGATGTCGAGTTTTTGGACGAGATTATGATGATATTAACCTGTTTAACATAATGTACACAGATAGAAAAACAACAAGGAAAAGTTATGATTAAGAAAGTTGGCAACACCCAAATCAACACATTACATCGACTGAGTTGCCACTGTGGAAAAGTTGAGCTGGAACTGGCGTTACCCAATGGTATTGAGAAACCGAGACGGTGTGACTGTTCTATGTGTCGACGTCGTGGCGCGATTGTCGCATCTGTACCTTTGAACGGTATTCGTATTATGCAAGGCGAAGACGTCTTGAAGCAGTATCAATTTAATACACACACTGCGAAGCACTTTTTCTGTGGCGAGTGCGGTATTTATACGCACCATCAGCGTCGTTCTGACCCGAGTGAGTATGGCTATAATGTCGGCTGCTTAGAGGGCGTCAACCCATATGAGTTGGGAGCGATTGAAGTGATGGATGGCGTTAACCATCCATCCGACCGCTAGGTTGTGTTGCAAGTTAAGCACCTGATTGTCGGTGCTTTTAAGTAAATAAACCGCTATTCATCCACAAGTGTACCGCAATACTGGCGGCATAACCCAAGGCGATGACGGGAGCCCACTTTAGGTGGCCAAAGAAGGTGTATTGTCCACGCGCGGCTCCCATTAAAGCGACGCCTGCCGCGGAGCCAATGGAAAGCAAACTGCCACCGACACCTGCGGTTAATGTGACCAGTAGCCAGTTGCCCATCGACATGCTTGGTTCCATGGTCAGTACAGCAAACATAACCGGAATGTTATCGACGATTGCAGATAGGACACCAACCATTACGTTTGCCCAGACTGGGTTCCATTGCGTGTACATGACGTTTGAAACCAGTTCGAGGTAGCCAAGTAAACTTAAACCGCCAACACACATTACAACACCGTAGAAGAACAACAAGGTGTCCCATTCGGCTCGAGACACACGATGAAACACATCAAACGGAACCACTGAGCCTAAGCGCTTCAATGCCTGATCATCGCCATTGGCAATTGCCATAGCTGCTTTTTTTGCGAGTGAGTGTTTGAGAGTTTGGCGCAAAAAATATCCGAAAAACTGTAAGTACGCCAAGCCCATCATCATGCCCATAACGGGTGGGAAGTGCAGCACAGCATGGAAAGAGACTGCGGTGGCAATCGTCAGAATGAACAACGCGACAATACGCCTTGCCCCGCGTTTTAGCTCAACGTGTTGGTGAATCGTATTCGGTTTTGTGTTTGGAACAAAAAGTGACATCAAAAATGCGGGAACCAAGTAGTTCACCAATGACGGTACAAACAACGGAATGAACTCAGCAAAGCTGACATGACCGGCCTGCCACACCATCAGGGTTGTAATATCACCAAATGGGCTGAATGCACCGCCAGCGTTGGCTGCGATAACAATGTTGATACAAGCAAGATTGACGAACTTAGGATTATCACCAGAGACTTTCATCACTACAGCGCACATCAAAAGGGCCGTAGTTAAGTTATCGGCAATCGGTGAAATGACAAAAGCGAGAAACCCCGTCAGCCAGAACAACTTTTTGAATCCAAAACCTTTACCAACCATCCACGCCTGTAAGGCATCGAAGAGTTTGCGTTCTTCCATTGCGTTGATGTAAGTCATCGCCACGAGCAAAAACAGCAGCAACTCGGCATATTCCAACAAGTTGTGTTCTAGTGCGGATTTGGCGATTTCAGGCTGGTTGTGTTGAGCAAAGGTGTAGCCAATCAGAATCCAAATTAATCCTGCAGCGAGCAGCACTGGCTTGGATTTTCTCATTTTCAGATACTCTTCCAACATAACCAGTATGTAAGCGATCGAAAAGATAATCAGAGCCGCGTAACCGACACCAGAATTAACAAGATTCAGTTCATTGGTTGATGCAGCAAAGGTGGCGCTAGAGAACAACAAACAGCAGAAAGCCACAATTGGATAGATTGGCATAGACATTTCTCCTTTGTCTGGTTGGAGAAATATTAGCCACAAATGAATGAGTTAGTTGTGAGAGAGCTCGAATTAACAGTAGGAGTTAGGAAATGATAGTGTGCGCCACTATTTTCTGAGTGACGCAATGCTTGCTGCGCCGAATAAAACCGCAGCGGCATATAAACCGTAAGTTAACCAGTGACTAATCTCTAAAAAAGGAACGAGTCCTTGACCTGCCCACATACAGCCTCCGTTTAATGAGCAATGTTGTAATAGTCGAGCCAATTTAAAGGAAATGAACAATGTTTTTTGTGAGTGAAAGCAAATTCTGAAGGATTAGAAAGTCAAAAATTGGTCAGTGAGAGAGAAATCTCATTTTTAACTGGCTAGCTCTAACCCTTTTGAGTTAAAGCTAGCTATATCTAGAGCTGAATGCATTTAGCGTAGGAGCCATTTTTTCAACGGTGAAGTGTCAATTGCTTTCACAAGCAGTATGGTTGCAACAATCGTTGCAGGATAAATAAACACATCTTTCGCGAGGTGTTGCAGCCCGATAAATCCAGCGACATTCATCATGACAATTATGATAAGCAGATGGCTAACATATATCCCTAACACGCTAGGAGATAGTTTGAAGACCCAAGGCATGTCGCCAAAATGAGGGTGAGCCAAAAGCCACATAAAGACACCTACAGCCCAGATAACGGTACCGAATAGGAAGTCGTGCGAGTTGAAAGCGATGTCATGTTGCATCAGCCAGTAAGCTTCACCAAAATGCAGTGCCATGCCAAGAATAATGCATCGAACCGTATTGTTTCGCGACCACCGCCACTGCGCTTCTCGTGCGGAATAACCTAGAGCAACTAGCAACGTGCTGAAAAAAGGCCCGTTACGAGTAAAGAAAGGCGCTGGCAGGTCGGTAATGGTCGCGTAACTGCCAGCAAAGACCCCGTATATGTATAGCAATACTGCAGTTGGCAGTATCAGTTGCACCATATTGATATGCACGAGAAAGGCAATTAACGCTACGGCAATGACCAGAGCCGGAATAAACCACAGATGAACGAGTCCGCCTTCGATGAGTGAATTGATCGGGGTTGACATTAAGTACCCCCAATAACCTTGCCTTTCGGCGAGATACCCTGCCTCAGCGACCGTTTGCCATTGGAATGGCATCAGTAAACTGATCATGCTCCAAATGAGCCAAACCTTCATTAACGGTTTGGCGTAGTTCTTAAGAGTATCGATAGGTGAGTGACTCAACTTCGGCTGGATTAGATAACCCGAGATGAGAAAGAACAGCGGAACAGCAAAACGAGCCAGTTGGTTGAGCATATAGCCAACCCATGGTATCCCATTCCACTGCCAGTACGTCAGTGCCATCTGGCAATGCAAACCCACAATCGCAAGCATCGCAATGATACGTGCAAACTCTAAGCTGGCTATTTTTTGTTTCTTTGCCATTACATTGTTTACCTAAATAAAAAACTTAGGTGAAAATAGCAGGTTGTTACTGAAGTAATACGTGAAAAAGTCAACAGACTTGCGCTTACATTGAAGCTGTTTCGAAAATTAAGACTTACTTCAAACTTCTTAATTATTAACCTATTAACGCAATCAATACCTGATTCGTGAGTCGAAAATAGCACTGAATAATGGTTAGACCAGTTAACTCGAGATTGCAAAAAAGAACGATCGTGCTAAAAATAAGATTATGCAAAAAGGAAAAGTGACAAAAGAGTTTATTCTGCAGCGGGCTTTTGAGATCGCCAGCGAAGACGGATTAGAAAGTCTTACGATTGGAGAGTTAGCCAAGCAATGCGGTATGTCGAAAAGTGGTCTGTTTGCCCACTTTAATTCGAAGTTGAATTTACAGCTATCGGTGCTTGATCACGCCAATAAAGTGTTCGCTGATCGGGTTATTGAGCCTGCTCGAGAACTCGGGGATGGCAATATCGAGCGTAAAATTCGAGGGTTGCTCGACTCTTGGATGACTTGGAATCACGCATTCCAAGGAAGTTGTATGTTTCTTGACGCTTGGAATGATACGGCAGATAAAGATTGCCCGCTTCAGGCCGGACTGCGTAAATCCATAGACACTTGGCTGAGTTATTTGGAGATCCAAATAGCGAAAGGCAAAGAGAAGCAAGAATTTGCAGCAGACTTAGATACACGCCAAGCAACGTTTGATTTGTACGGTCTCTATTTGAGTGCGCATGTTTTTTACTCAATTAAAGGTGAGCAAGAAAGCTTGCGTCTGTTTTGGCAAGGGATCGACAACTTATTTTCTCGCTGGAAAGGCTAATATCGGTTATTCGCTTCCCAGATTCGTAGACATAAAATCACAAAGAGCGGCTGAGTTCGCTCTTTCTTATCAGCGTAAAAAGCACGACCGTTCTATTTTGTGCAAAGCTGATAGTTAAGGACATGATTATGAGTGAAAAAATTTACTTTAATACATCGCAACGTTTCAGTATTAAGCGCAGTTTGGTGAACATTAGTACTCGGTTACACCATACACTGGCCCCGTCACATGCAAAGAAGACCGCGCGCAAGCTTCTTCTGACACCTGCTCGTACGCAACCTAAAAATATTGAACCTCAAGGGCTTATCAAAGGTGAAATTAAAGGGCATGCAGGCATCATCAAAACCTATACTTTGGGATCTGGACCTATTTGGGTGCTAACTCATGGTTGGTCTGGAACGGCAAGTCAGTTTTATCCACTGATGGAACATATTGCGTCGAAAGGGTTTACTGCTTTGGCGTACGATCATCCGGCACATGGTGGGAGTGAGGGGCAGTATGGGCACATTCCGGGGTTTGTCAGAGGATTAGAAGATGTGTTGGATACGGTCGAGGATATTGTTGGCCTAGTTGGGCACAGCATGGGCACCGCTTCTGCTCTTGAGTGTAGGCACAGTAAGTTAGAAAACAAGCCTTTGCTGCTTATTGCTCCGGTATTAAATTACGTAGAGAACTTATTCGGTAGCATTGCACGTTCCGGTTACTCGATGAAGCTTTTTAATGCTGTGGTTTCAGAAGTTGAAGACCAATTTGGTTATCCGTTACAGTCCATTGATCCGATGAAGCGTTTGTCTGAGCGTCCGTCTCACACCATTATTATTCATGATGAGCAAGACAAGTTCACCAAATACAGTGTCTCGGCAAAAGCGGCTGAAGAGATTAAAAACGTTGAGTTAGTGACAACACAAGGTCAGGGGCATGGTCGAGTGATGAAGTGTGAGCAAGTCTTCAGTAGTTTTGACCGTTTGCTCGATAGTGCTTGGTAACCCTTACTTTTACTGATTGATTCGCTCCGTTTTGCGCTAATTCGGTTTGAAAGTAACACCTCAGACTTTTTCGTCTCTGGTGTTGCTCTCCTCGTTAAGAGGTTAAATCCAAAAAGGACAGCCGAAGCTGTCCTTTGTTTATTTAGCAGAACGTCTGCAAGGCTGAAATTAGTTACAGTTAGCTACGCCAACTTCTTTCCAAACGCCCCATTCGCCAGATTGGCTAGGATCGTCACCCTGAGTCCACCATTTCGCTTCCCACGTTTTACCTGCGTGAGTCACTTGGTTACCACCTGTGTACACTGCGCTCGCATCCCATGCGTTGTCACAAGTACCAGGGTTCGGATCGGTTGTGTGCTGTGCAACAACCACTGTCGCGCTTGCCGATGAAGACGCTTTACCGTCGCTCACACTTACAGTGAAGCTTAAGCTTGTGTCTTGCGGGTATTCCGCAGCAGTGAACGTGACTTTGGAGCCTTCAACCGTTGCATTCAGACCTTGAGGTAGAGTCCAGTTGAATGTCAGGGTATCGTTGTCTGCATCGCTAGACGCAGATGCATCTACAACCACAACGTCACCAGCGTTTGCTGTTGCTGGAGCAACAACTTGCGCTACTGGTGCGTTGTTCACTGGGTCAACAACACCTGCTGGTTTCACTGTTACTACAACGAGGTCAGATGCCGTTGCACCTTCGTTATCAGACACCGTCAGCTTGAAAGTTAATTGCTCTTCAACAGTAACTTCTGCTGCATCAAAGCTTGCTTTCGCTGAGTTTGCACCTGTTAGTGCCACTGCTGTGCCAGATACTTGTTCCCAAGCGTAGCTTGCGATGGTGCCGTCAGAGTCTTTTGACAGGCTGCCATCTAGAACCACATTTGCAGGACCTGTTACCGATTGATCTGCGCCAGCGGCTGCGGTTGGTTTACGGTTTGGTTGAGGTACCACACCACCGGCCATACCTTCGTGCATCGCGTTTAGAATGTCACCGTTATCCGCGTCAATTTCCCAAGAGAATAGACCAGCAAGACCAAGAGACTTCGCATAGCTACCTTTTGCTAGCACTGAACGGTGGTCATCAAATGTGATCAACTCGCCCGTAGTACGGTTCCATACCCATGGTGCTTCTGCTTGTGCATCGTAGCCGTACTCGAAGCCGTTAATGCCAGTGTTGTTTGCACCTAACATGAATGACTTAATGCCTTTGTAGTCAATTACGCCATCTTCCCAAACACCTTGTGCTGTGCTGCCCTTCAGTTTACCTGTAGCAGTACCTGTCATTGGGTCGTTTGGATCGGTTAGCGTATCTGGAGTTACGCCTTCCCAGCCACGACCGTACATTGCTGTACCAAGTACTAGCTTGTTCGCAGGAACGCCTTGAGCAAGAAGAAGTTGGATGCCGTTATCTGCTGTGTAAGCAGGACCTTTGTACGGTTCGCCGTTCTCATCAACGCCACTACCGTCACACTGACCAGGACGCATGAATGAACCACAGTAAAGCGCAGTCTGGTGACCAGGAACGTTGTTCCAACCGCCGTAGAAGTCGTAAGTCATTGCGAAGATGTAATCCATGTACTGAACTGCATCTGCGTAGTCTACGTCTTCAATCTTGTCGTAACCGACACCGATAGCGGACGTTAGCTCGTAAGTACGGCCTGTCTCAGCTTCTAATTCATCAAGCATTACGCGCAGTTCACGCATCAGTGCGATGTATGCTGGGCCATCGTTTACAGGGTCGCCCTTATCGGCTGCTGCACCGCCGCCGCCAGGGAATTCCCAGTCGATGTCAACACCGTCGTAGAATTTCCAAGTTTTCAGGAACTTCTTAACTGATGCGACGAATGTGTCACGGTTTTTCTTGTCCACGAAATCGAAGAATGGGTCAGACAGTGTCCAACCACCGATCGATGGGATGATTTTTAGATCAGGGTTACGTTGTTTCAATGCCATTAGCATTGCGTAGTTACCCTTGATAGGCGTGCTGTATTCATGACCAGCTTGTGGGAAGCTCTTCTGATAAGCAGCCCAAGGGTCATGGATAACGACTTCATAATCAGGCACACCTGTACAAGCAGTTTGTAGCGCGTTGAAACTGTTGCCGCCAACAGACTTCACAGACTCATTTGGGCCACAAATTGGGATAAAACCGTAAAGGATGTGAGTCAAGTTGTCGACCGGCATATTATCGACGGTGTAGTCACGGCCATAGATGCCCCATTCAACAAAATACGTACCCATCACGACGCTTGGATCGGTATTGTAGGTTTTGTTGTTTGGATCAACATTCATCGTTAGTGGCTTCAGGTGAGAACCATCGGTATCTGCAATTGTGATTTCAGCTGGTGCGCTTTTCGCACAACCTGTCGCATCACATGCTTCGATTTCCATTTGGTATAAGCCACCTTGGCCGTATTCAAACGAAGCTGTCGTTTGGCTACCAGTGATAGGGCCGCTTGCTACTTTTACACCATCAAAATAGACGTTGTAAGTGTCACCAGGTGTGCCACTCCACTGGTTAAATTTAACAGTGATCTTCGCTTGATCATGGTATTTCACCATGTCGTAGTAGCCTGACGTGGTTTCCATCGCGAGTTCAATTTTAGAAAATTGAAGGTTGTTGGAACCGTACATATCGATACTTGGTGCGGTTGGAGCCGCAACTGCAGCACCTGATAGCGCTAAAGCAACTCCAGCTGCACATAGGTTAAATCGAATCATAACTTCTCTCTCAATCCTTGGATTCATGTTCTACCTAGAACATAGGCTGCTCTTGCACCAGATAAGATGATTGGATTTACTCCACGTGCAAAAGCATCACACTCAGCATTTCAGAGAGTTTTTTTTCGTCAAAAAAAATTAAGACGGTTTTCGAGGCACTTGAGAGAACTTAACTAAAACTCGCACTCTGTTACACAGAAAGTGTCAGACTGAGTCAATAATTTATAAAATCTCAGCAGAAACTAAAATTATTGTTTACTCAGTAACGAGTTGGCTAAATGCGATGAAGGCCTTACTTTGTTGTTTATTAAGGTTTTGTTTCATTGATATAGAAAGAGAATTGAAAGGAAAAATAGCCGTGAAGACATACTAGTCACGGCTAAAGTGTTCACTCAACGCGGCGCGACGTTTAGAGGCTGCGCCGGTTTCTGAGCCCTGAACGGTATGCTCAAATCCTTTACGAATGAATCGCTGATCTGGAATAAGAGGCTCAATACGGCGTATTTGAGGTGAAAGATGAGAGCCTGAGATCTGATACGCGGTCTTTCCTAATCCGGTATTCAACGTGATGACCTTGCCATCGAATTCAAATTCCGTCGTAATAAGTCGATGGTTTCGGTATACCCCATCTTCAGTGAAAACGAGACGTTCTGTTTGGTAGGGTGGCGCGCCAATCTCAATCCATTCGCCGTACACCTTTTCCGGATCAATGTGGTCTTGATAGGAGAGGTGGATTTGATAGCCAAAAAACGTCAACAGACCCATCCCGAAGCAGACAAATGTACTCTTGAGGATTTTGGATTGGTGGCGAGCCAAAAATGAAAGTTTTGGTTCTTGTCGTGCTTTTCGCCTTCGGCGAGTCGAGTCCGTCATAGATCTAATTTTCTCCACTTTTTTAACATGGTGGAAACCTTCCTTTTTAAAAACAAACAATCCCGCCATTGAGACGACGAAACTATGATCTAATGTCCACTTTTACATTCAGATACACATCTTATTGATGATTTTGTTGTTTGCTCACATTCATTACTTCGCAGGTTTTCTTGCTCGGTTTAGGTCGCCTGATTAATCCTCGCGAAAAGAGGTTCTCGCTCAGTAGCAAAGGATGTGCGTTATTACGTTGAGTTTAATGGCTTTCAAAGCTTGAGTAACGGAAAGAAACAAGGTAAAAAAGAGCGGACTTTTGATAAGGAAACCAATAATGAATATTAAGGAAAATAGCTATTTTGCTGGTAGTGTAAAATCACTAGGCTTTAACCAGAAAGATCAGGATGTTAGCGTTGGTGTGATGCTTCCTGGTGAGTACACTTTTGGTACTCAAGCACCAGAGCGTATGACGGTTGTAAAAGGTGCGCTTGTGGTCAAGCGTGTTGGCGAGAGCGATTGGACGACTTATCAAAGTGGTGAGTTTTTTGAAGTGGAAGGTAGTTCTTCATTTGAGCTTCAAGTGAAAGAAGCGACTGCGTATTTATGTGAGTACTTCTAGCGTTCATTTGTTGCTCGTCATAAAACCACCTTCGGGTGGTTTTTTCGTCTATGTGCTTCACTTATAACGCATCTTTTTGGTTATTTGGGTATATACTTAATAAAAATGTACCCATCGACCAGGGAGGAAGTGATGGCAGTACAACGCAAGCATTCTGATCTCCCTCCTCGTTACGAGGATAAAGATCTCACCAATGAGCAAAGACAGCGCTTTACCGAAGTTGCCAACGCCGCTCATAAGAGACGTGAATTTTATCGACGTGCTCTAGGGAAGAGCTTAATGGGCAAAATGAAGGGCCGTGCGTTTAAAGATCACCCCACTCGTCAGCAAGACAAGCCGAACAGAACGTTGCAAGTAGTGTGGTTAATCGTATTCCTCGTTGTGGGGCTTTGGGTGATGCATGTGTTCGCTTAGTCATTAGCAAGCTTCTGGTACCGCTGGTGCATCAGATGTTGACTGTTCTTCAGTATTGCAGTGCTCATAAAAGGCGTACTGGTTTTTACCAGTATGTTTAGCTGCGTACATTGCTTTATCTGCACATCGAGTCAATTCAGACAAATCCTTTGCATCTTGCTTATAGATAGCAGCACCTACACTCATCGTTAACTCGTTAATCATATCGTAGCTTCGGTAACCTGTTGGAAACAGATTTACGATCCGTTTTAGGATGCTGTCGAGGTCATCTTTACTTTTTACATCGTAAAGCATGATTACAAACTCGTCGCCCGCAAATCGAGCGATGGAGTAGTCGTGTTTATCTGTTTTTCTGTCTTTGTTGCGAATGTTATTTTTTAATCGAGTGGCGAAGGCTTGAAGTACTTGGTCACCAATATCGTGCCCGTAGGTGTCGTTGATGTGCTTGAAGTTATCGATATCGAGAAAAACCAATGCGGTGATGCTGTCATCAGATGAGTGCTTGATTTCATCGAGCTTTGCGCGCGCCCAAGTTTCAAAGCTCCAGCGATTGGCAAGCCCAGTGAGCTGGTCAAAATATGCTAACTCCTCAATCCCCTCACGATACAGTGTTTGAATGTAATTGAGGACTTTCGTGTAGTAATACGAGAACGTGTGACACACAAACGCGGTCGCTATCAGGGTCAGCATCAATCTCCGCTCTATGATTTCTGTGGCTGTTGGCAGTCGATCTAAAAAAGCGACCCCAAAAAAGATCAGTAAAATGTAGGTGCCACTGAACAACAGACCGACCTTAAACTCATTAATTAATACCAGAGTGGCGACAATAGGATATAGCCATAACATTTTGCCTGACGGAGCATCGTTATACAGAAGTAACAATAACCCTTCGAACATTAAGACAGCACTTAGCCATAAGTCGGCGTATTGATGGTGCCGCTGGACTTTTATTACATAACTGATTGCTAAGCATGCCAAGGCACACAAAGCATGGAAAAAGCTTAAGCCCCAGTTATTCTCAAGTGATTGAGCAATGGAACCATAAGTTAAACAGGCAGCGGCGATACTGGAGCATAAAAAGACAATTTTCTTTTTTCTTGTTGAGCGGATGTCCGCCATTTCTTCTAAGCGCGCCCCAGCCAATGTCGACATTACGTATCCTTGCTTAATTAACGTGTACGCTTATTCTAGGCGGTATTTTCGCGATAAATAGAACAACAAAGTTTCCAAATGTGATATCAGTCATTTTTAGTGCAAAGCCATCAGTGTGATTTGGTGCGAGTGTTCAAAGAGGAATGGTGGCGCATGCAGGTTTTCATGACGGTTCTTCATGGCTCTATATGGTTGGACTGATAACTCAAAGTAATGTATCTGGTTAGACACATTTCTATTGATTATCCTGATTCTGTTCGGTGCTCGTTGATTGAGAGTATTGTTCACCAATCTCTGCTCTACGTATCGTCAAGGCATATGTCGTTTCGAAAGTGCATTAGAAATATTTTTCCGAAACAGGGCGAAATATTGTTGTCGTTATGACCAATATGCGACTAGAATCCGCGCTAAATCACAACCTCATATCGAGCTTCGTTCGAGTCACTATTTTTAAACTGCTTCACAAATATTGTGAGGCAGTTTTTAGTTGTAGGAAAGGTTACAAGCATGCCTAAAAGCCAAAACATCAACCAACGAATGTCCATCGTGGCATTAGCTTGGCCAATTCTTGTCGAAATTTTGCTACGGACGGCTTTAGGAACCAGTGACGTGTTCATGCTGAGTGGCTACTCAGACAAAGCCGTATCCGCTGTTGGTGTGATCACGCAGATTACCTTCTTTTTAATCATCGTTTCGACGTTTGTCAGTAGCGGTACGGGGATTTTGATTGCCCAATACAATGGCGCTGGACGCGAGCAAGAGTCAGTGAGCGTTGGTGTTGCGAGTATTGCGTTGTCTGTGCTCGTCGGTGTGCTATTGAGTGTGATTGCCGTGCTTGGTGCGATATATCTACTCCCGTATTACGGCTTGGAAGCGCAAGTCGAGCAGTACGCTCATGAATATCTGCTGATAAGCGGTGCGATGACGTTTAACGTTACGATTGGCGTTGTTTTTACAACTATTCTGCGTAGTCATGGTTATTCACGTTCCCCAATGGTGGTGAATTTGATCTCGGGTGTATTCAACATCATTGGTAACTATATTGCGCTTTACCAGCCATTCGGTTTACCTGTGTATGGTGTGCAAGGTGTAGCAATAGCAACCGTCGTCAGCCAAGTCATCGGTACGTTAATGTTATGGTTTATTCTCGCTCGCAGTAGCATTGAACTACCAATGTCGACTATGAAACAAGTACCGGCAGAGATTTACAAAAAGATCTTAAAAATCGGCGGCATGAACGCGGGTGAGGTGCTGTCTTACAACGTGGCGCAAATCTGCATTGTATACTTTGTGGTGCAAATGGGGACGGCATCGTTGGCGGCTTTCACTTATGCGCAAAACATTGCCCGTTTCTCGTTTGCTTTCGCGCTGGCAATTGGTCAGGCTGCGCAAATTCAGACCGGTTACTACATCGGTAAAGGTTGGGTGAGTAGCATTTTAAAACGCGTACAAATCTACTTCTTAGTGGGATTTGTGGCATCAACGGCGGCAACCACACTGATTTACCTGTTTAGAGAAGAGATTCTACGCGTATTTACCGATCAACCGGAAATACTCGCATTGGCAAGTTCGTTAGTCATGGGCTCAATTTTGCTCGAAGCTGGACGTGTGTTTAACCTGATTTTTATCGCGGGGCTCAAAGGCGCGGGTGACATCAAGTTCCCAGTGCAAATGGGGATTTTGAGTATGTGGGGATTAGGCGTGCTTTTCTCTTACATCTTTGGCATCCACTTGGGTTATGGCGTTTTAGGGGCTTGGATGGCAATCGCACTCGATGAATGGGTACGTGGTATCATCATGGCAAGACGTTGGCGCTCTCAGGTGTGGACCAAGTTTAAGGTGAGCTAACGGTTTTCGGTATTGCGCATCACGCTTATTCTGTTGTTAGAAAAAAAGGCACTGTTAGTCAGTGCCTTTTTGTTATTTAAACTCGGGAAGAAGTTAGAATTCGCACTCAGCTTGGAACACCATACGCTCTTTGCTGTATGGATGATCCAGCTCTAGCATCTCAGCATGCAGGTGCAAGCGATTCGCTTTTTCGCCGTATAAACCATCACCTACCATCGGCATGTTTAACCCCATGTGATGAGCACTGTGTACACGTAGTTGGTGAGTTCGCCCGGTTTTCGGATACATGTATACCTTGCTGCGTCCATCTTTGACGTCAATCAGTTGCCAGTAGGTTTCTGCATGTTTCCCGTGTTCAAAACACACCAGTTGACGTGGGCGGTCGTCGGGGTCACCACGCATTGGCAGTGAGATTTCCCCTTCAGGCTCGTTTAATACGCCTTCGAGCAGTGCCATATAACGTTTTTGTACGTCGCGAGCCATAAACTGTTTTTGCAGACTTTTGTTCGCGCGCTTAGTTAAGGCAAACACCAAAATGCCAGAGGTCGCCATGTCGAGACGATGAATCACAAACGGCCCTTCCACATCAGGGTACATCGCTTGTAGGCGCGTATAAGCAGAGTCCTTGATAGTTTTACCAGGCACTGAAAGTAAGCCCGAGGGCTTGTTGACGACGACCATAGCGTCGTCTTGGTAGATTATCTCTAGCTCTTTGTCTTCTGCCCAATTCTCCGCCAATGGGTTAGGTTCGACATCCAGCCCTTGCATCATATGGCCCAAAATCGGCTGACATTTGCTGTTGCACGATGGGTAGAATTTTTTGTGTTGGCGAACCTCAGACTTTGGCGACACACCCCACCAAAATTCTGCCAGCGCCAGCGGTTTGAATCCGTATTTAAACGCGTATTGGAGCAGTTTTGGCGCAGCGCATTCCCCTGCACCTGCTGGTGGTACTGGGTTTGTGGTGTCCGCAAAAATGTCCACCAAGTCGCGTGTTTTGCCATGGTTGCTTAGAAAGCGGTATTGTTTATGCAATTTGTGCTGCAAAGCGTTGGAGAGCGTTTTGCGCTGTTCTTTCAGATGAGCAAGTTGCTGCTCTAACTCGGCCAAGCGCGCTTCTTTGATTGCAAGCTTTTCATCCCACGCTTGCTTTAAGTATTTGAGAACGTTTTTCTCGGTGACACTTTGCTTACCCAACTCATCCAACAAGATTTTGAGATCATCGGCATTGAGCGTTTGCTCGCCCTGTTGACGCTGTCGTTTGCGAGCGGCGCGGCCGTCAATCATCACTTGGCGCTGTGTTTGCTCTTCTTGTTGATAAGCGGCTCGGTCGGCTTGTATTTGCGCTTTAAGATCCGCCAATTCCGGATTCGCGGCACAGGTTTTGTACTCCGCATTGGCGGCGTTGATGGCATCCGTTTCTGCGCGGAAGAAGCCTTCATAGGTCAGCATGTCGTACACAGGAGGGACAAATCCTGGAATCAAGTTTTGGTCAGCAATTTTGCCAGAAAACGCACTTAAAAAGCCGAGCTCGCCTTGAGGGCTTTTTACCAGCAATACGCCAAACATTTTGCCTCGCCCCGTTTCTTCATTAACCAAACCAAAATCGTGTTCGAAGTCGGTTTGCGCTAATAAGTGCTGTTGCAATTGCTTTGCGGCCACAACGCAAAGAGGATGCGGCGTGTAGTAGAACGGAAACGTAAACTGCGTTGGTAATTCATAATCAGAAGTATCAGCAGTAAAACGAGTAAAACAATGTTCAGGCGAGTGCATGGTGGGTATCCGCGCGAGTAAAAAATCGAGCGAGGATTGTACCTGTTTGAGTCAGGATTGCCATGTCGGTGTTGGCACTCGCTCTTGGATTAAGAACAAGAGCGAGTGGGGAAGAGCTTATTGCAGTTTTTGTAATGCAAGCTTCCACTGTGCCGGTTTGTCGTAGTAGGTCGAGTGCGGCAAGGTCAAGTACTCGCCATTTACTTCTGCAATCAGGGTTGGATAACCACCAACGTGTAACTGGCGCATCAACTGTCGGCTGGAGTGAATTCTCTCGTTTAGCTCGGCTTCGCTTAACGTCATGTTTTGCTCCCACGCATCACTTGCTAAACCTAGCGATTCTGCAATGGCTTTGAGTGTCGATGCTTCATTCACTTTTAACCCGAGTTGATAATGCGCAGATTGGATGGCCTTTAGCATGTGCCATGGATTCAGCCCCATTTTCTCCGCACTCAAGATCGCTTGTGTGGGTAGATAAGAATCAAGAACAAACGCATCTTCGCTTTTCACGCGTTGCAGATATGCTTCACCAAACGTTGCTCCGGTTTCGGTTGAGATACGAGCGTCACTGTTGATGATGTGCTGACGAAATTCAGATTCAATCGCGCGTTTCTCAATCATACCGCCGAGATGAAGCTCTACCTTAAATTGAGAGGTGTCCATCAAGGCTTCGATGAGTGGTGATGCCCCGTAGCACCAACCACACATGGGATCGAAGAAGTAATGCACGGTTACCATGACATTTCACCAGTATGCACTTTCGCACCGATTTCTAGCGCGATTGGCAATTGAGCTTCTGGGTATTTCGCAGACATGGTGTCAATGAGTTGAACGCTGTTATTGCTGTGTTTTTTCGCTTGCTGAAAATCCTGCAAGTATTGTTGCGAGTAGCGAATGGTGTCTGCGTTCAGCTTTGTGCCTGCTTTCATGTGACCAGGAATGACCACTTGAGGTTTAAGCGCAAGCATCTCGCTAAGTTGCTGCTCCCAAGCATTGATGGCGGTTTGGTCAGCGGCATCTGCCATCCACAAATGTACGTTTGAGTACACGGCTACGTTACCTAGAATCGCTTTGTTATCTGGAATCCATAGGTAAGGGCGGTGTGCTGATGTGCCATGGTTACCACGAATTTCAATCTTATGACCTTCTAGCTCCAATGATGTTTTGTCGTACGCGACAGGGATCACTGGTTTTACTGGTGCGTTTGCGCCAAGCTTTGGTCCCCAGTACGCCAGCTTTCCAGCCAATTTCTCTTTAATAATTTTTTGAACCGCAGGCGTTGTGATGATCTGCGCATCAGGGAACTGTTGGTGTAAGGCCTCTGCGCCAAAGTAGTAATCTGGGTCCGCTTGGCTGATAAAAATGGTTTTAAGTGTTTTGCCTGAGTCCAACACTTTAGCGGCAATGCGCATCGCGTCAGCTTTGGTGAATCCAGTGTCGATAACCATGGCGTCAGTCTCACCGTATACCAAAGTTGAGTTTACGTGGAAGCTGTTACCGTCGGCGTTGTAAACCTCAAGAGTAAGGGGAGAGTGGTTTGCCGCTAGAACAGGGCTTGCCATTAAAATGGATGCAGTAATCAAAGTGAATTTTTTCATAATAAGCTCCTAAAGAATTTGGGGCCAAGCGACGATGGCTTGGGAACGGGAGCTATATTAGGAAATTGATACGCTCGGAAAAATACACAATAATGTGCATCACTATTTCTTATTTCGAGCAAATATATGGATAGAGTAACGGCAGCAAAAGTATTTGTAGATGTGGTGTATTCTGGCAGTTTTACCGCGACCGCAGAACGGTTAGACATGTCTCGGCCAATGGTAACTCGTTATGTAGAGGCGATGGAGAACTGGCTGCAAACTCGTTTGTTACACCGCACCACGCGCAAGGTGTCCCTCACCACCGCAGGGGAGCGCAGCTTGCCTCAGATTGAGCGCTGGTTAAAACAGGCCGATACATTAACGTCGAACATTGCCGCTGATGGTGAGCTGTCCGGAAAAATCCGTCTTGCGTCTAGTACTTCATTTGGATTCTCACAGTTGATCCCCGTAGTAAACAGTTTTATGCAAAAGCACCCCAAAGTGCATATCGACATAGATCTGCAAGATTCAGTGAGTGATCTAACCGAACAACGTATCGATCTGGCGATCCGAATTGCGTCAGATCCCGATCCTTCTTTGATTGGTAAGCCGATTGCGGTGTGCGAATCGGTGTTGGTAGCATCACCGCAATATTTACAAACTCACCACGCGATCGCGCATCCGCGAGATTTATCTTCACACGACTGTTTGGGATACAAAAACTTTGAGCGTCACGTGTGGCATTTGTCTCAGGGCGACCAGTTCGAATCGGTGGGAATTGAGTGTCGCCTAACCAGCAATGAGGCCACGGCGTTATTGCATGGCGCTTTACAAGGCATGGGTATTTCGATGTTGCCAACTTACTTGAGCAATATCTATCTCAAATCGGGTCAGCTTGAGTCGGTGTTGCCGGATTGGAAGCCAAATGATCTCAACATTTACGCGCTGTATTCATCACGTAAACACTTGTCTCCTGCAGTGAGAGCTTTCATCGTTCACAGTGAAGATTACTTTAAACAGCATCCTTGGTAATAGCGAAAGGCGTCGTCATCCCGACTTGAGATTCATACAAGATCCTGTACCTTACATGGATATATTTTCGCAGCGTCATTTAGAGTTTTAGTTAATGTCACAAGTTCGCATCAAATTTATTGCTTCCGATATGGATGGCACATTGCTTGACCAATACGGTCGTTTGGATCCGGAGTTTTTCGATCTGTTTTTGCAACTGGAAGAGCAAGGTATTTTGTTCTCCGCTGCGTCTGGTCGTCAGTATTACAGTCTGCGAGACACGTTCGCGCCAATCAAAGACAGACTGTTGTATGTGGCTGAAAACGGCACCTTAGTGATGTACCAAGACAAAGAGCTCTACAGTTGTACCATTCCTAAAGCGGAAGTGTTGGAGATTGTGAAAGCGGCTCGTGAGATTGACGGGGCGAACATCGTATTGTGTGGCAAGCGCTCGGCGTACATCGAAACGCATGATCAGCAATCGCTGGAAGAATTTCAAAAGTACTACCACCGCTGTGAATATGTGACGGATTTGCTTGAGGTCGAAGACGAGTTTATTAAGGTAGCAATTTGTCACTTTGACGGTTCGGAAGAGCTCCTGTTCCCGACCATGAACGCGAAGTTTGGCGCAACGCATAAAGTCGTAGTGAGCGCAAAAATTTGGCTGGATGTGATGAATGCCGAGGCGTCTAAAGGCGCGGCCATTCAGCACCTTCAAGAGACGATGAATTTTACTCCGGCAGAAACCATGACGTTTGGTGATTACCTCAATGACCTCGAAATGCTGCAAGTCAGTGAGCATTCGTACGCGGTTGCCAACGCGCACGAAGAGATTAAGAAAATTGCTCGTTATTCTGCGCCAAGCAACCAAGAGGCTGGGGTACTCAAAGTGATTAAAGAGAAAGTGTTAGCGAAGTAACGCTCATTTTTTCGATGTTATTTTCTTCTTCACGTAAAAAGTCCCGCAGTGTATGCGGGGCTTTGTTTTTTTGGGGGGAGTAAGGTTCCCGTTTTAGCGTACGTACTTGGCGGTTGCACTGACTAAAAAGTGTTGCAATTTCCCGTCTGATTTTGGCACCCACAAGTCGTTATGATAATGGTAAATACGGCCATTGACGGTCACAGACAAGGTATTATCACCCGTTTGCTCCATGCGAATAAACTGATCCGAAGTGACCAAAAACGGCTCTTGCTCTTCAATGCTCTGGCCCGTTGCCAATACGAAGTAGCCGAATCGGTTGCCAGCATCCGGATCGGTTGAGTAGATTCGATGTCCAACGAGGCTGTAGTCGTCGTTGAGTGCCTGCTCAAGCGTTTTTTGCCCGATGGTTTCGTGCGATGGAATAAATACCCAAGCCAACACACCTGCCGCAATGACTGCCAGTAGAAGCAGTACTTGCATGAACTTTCTCATCATATATACCGTTTAACGTTGAAATTTCATTTTGTACATGCGCTTATCCGCTATGCTGATAAGAAAGTCAACATTGTCACTGTCTTTAGGGTATTGCGCTAAGCCCATGCTTGTTGAAAGTGTTGAGACTTTATCGGAGTTTAATATTTGTGCATCAAAGACGGTATTTATCTGCTCACGTACGTTCTCTTCATTGAGATGTTCACCTTCAAGGATAACCGCGAACTCATCTCCTCCCATGCGATAAACAGTAAAATCATTGAGTGCCATAGAATTAAGCCGCCTAGCGATTTCCCGCAGTACAGTGTCGCCAACTTGGTGTCCGTGTGTGTCGTTGACTTCTTTAAAACCATTTAAATCTAGAATCCAGAGAGAAAAGGGCCTTTTTTCTTGAGTAAATTTGTTTAGGGTAATGAATAGTGCATTGCGGTTCCCTAGGTTCGTTAAAGGGTCGCTGAGCGCCAATTTTCTATGAAAATGGGATTCACGATAAAAGAAATAAGTTAGAGAGATAATCGACAAAACGAACGTCGCAAACAACATATATTGTGCTTGCATTAAGCGCTGGGTTTGACCTTTTTGTGCTTCATAAGCTTTACTGCTTAGGCGGAAGTTTTGATTAACGAAGTCTATTAAGCCTAAATATAGTGTTTGAGTTGAACGATAAAATGCAGCAGCAGCTTGGCTGTCACCTGTTCTAGCTTCTACTAGTTGTTTTTCTAGCTCTTTGAACTCTTCAAAAAGATTAATGAAGTAAAGGTGCATGTTGTTCCGAGAAAAGAACTTATTGGCTTTCGTGCTACTGGTCAATAAGTCAAAGCGGCTCCACGCTAACTCGTATTGAAGCTCTGCACCATCAATATTCAATACGTTTTCATCTAACCGTCTGGCCTCGCCGACAAGTTCTGATAGTTCTTTGGAGAGTTGGAATAAAAACCAAGTCGCTTGTTTTTGTTCGTTATTAAAATTTTGTGAGAGTGAACGTGTTTGCTGTAAAAGCACGACATTCGCGAGAAGCAAAGAAACGGCAAACACCACCAGCAGCATTTTGCTGGTGGTAGAATATTGCAATATTCTTTGTTTCTTAGAATAGGGTTCTGATAACTTCATTCTTATTATTTTTCTTTTATTTCATTTACTTGCCATACCATTTGCGCATGATATTTATTGTAGTTTAGCTCTGGATAGAGATTGAGTGGATATATCACCCAGAAAGGGCCTTTATTCCTGACTTTTATGTAATTCTGATCTTGTTGATAAGCCAGTATTGGTTGATATCGAAGAATATCTTGTCGGGACAATGTCGAGTGATAGTCGTTTAAGCTGCTGATATCAACCTGCTCTGGTACCTTTCCGTAGACGTGTGTAAGAAGCGTGCTGAGTTTAACGCCTAAAAACTCTGACGAAGCAGGAAGCCAAGGCAATGTCATCGTGTAGCTAGTGGTAGGTAAAGCTTGGATCTCTTCCAGTTCCAGTATGACACTAGGCTGCTGGCTACTACTAAATACGATCGTATTTGCAGACAAGAATGGCGCAACAAAAAACAGACCTAGCGCGACTATCTTTTTCATCATATGCCCTTTTGAGTTTTATTCTTTTTTCTTAGCTAGGACAAAGGTGCTAGCGGTAATTTATTTATAATTATAGAGCCAACCGGATGAGATTTTATAATACGTTATGTTTCAAAAATAACTGTCGGTTTACGTCACGTCAAGGTTATTAAGTTGCTTCTTAATTAAAAGCTCAGAGTATTGGGATGATGGTAGAGTTTCGTAATGATTTCGCGGTATTTAATTGGTTTTTAGTGCAACTTTGTTTCATTTTTAATAAAGATACTGTGTCGGAAATGAGAATTTAATAAGGCGAGAAATGGACGTCGAATTTGTTCTTAAGTTACATTATTTTACATATTTAAATCATCGATATTCAGATATGTATTTGTTAGTACGTAAAGAAAATAAAGTCACCTAGTTTTGGTGACTTTATTTTTTATTTCATGAGCTTACTTAAATTAACTATGCAAACAAATATTTTGCATGGAAGTTGAGGTGCTCTTCAATAAAGCTTGAGATGAAGTAATAGCTATGGTCATAGCCTGGTTGCATTCTCAAGGTTAGGTTTGAATCGTGTATTTTTGCCGCAGCAATCAGCGCTTCCGGTCTAAGCTGCTCATTTAAGAAGCCATCAGCATCACCTTGATCAACCAAAATTGGTAATGGTGATTGTTGTTGTTTTAGAAGTTCACTTGCATCGTATTGCTTCCAGCTTTCAAGCTCCTTGCCTAAGTAAGCAGTAAAGGCTTTTTGTCCCCAAGGGCATTGCATTGGGTTACTGATTGGACTGAACGCTGAAATAGAACGGTACTGTTCTGAATTTTTCAGACCAATGGTGAGCGCTCCGTGGCCGCCCATGCTGTGACCCGAAATCGACTTCACGTCAGAGACTGGGAAGTTACTTTCGATGATCGCAGGCAACTCCTCAGTCACATAGTCGTACATACAGTAATGCAGTGACCAAGGTGCTTGCGTCGCATTAAGGTAAAAGCCAGCTCCTTTTCCTAGGTCATAGCTTTCGTCGTCAGCGATACCTTCGCCTCTCGGACTTGTGTCTGGTGCAATGATCGCAATGCCAAGCTCGGCCGCCATACGAAATGCGCCCGCTTTCTGCATAAAGTTCTCATCGGTACACGTTAAACCAGAGAGCCAGTATAGCGCGGGTACGGGATTTGATTTCGTTGCGTTAGGTGGCAAGAATATCGCGAAGCGCATGGTGCAGTTTAGGGCATTGGATTCGTGTGTATATTGCTTGTGCCAACCGCCAAACACTTTGGCTTGGCTTACATTTTCAATGGTCATGAATAAACTCTCTAATTAGCAGAAGGAATTCAGGCTCCCCAAAAGGAGAGCCTGAGGCAGCATTATTGATCCATATGGATAACTGTTCGGATGCTCTTACCTTCATGCATCAGATCAAACGCTTTGTTGACGTCTGCTAATCCCATTGTGTGGGTAATGAACTCCTGTAAGCCGAACTCACCAGCCATGTAACGGTTCACGATTTCTGGAAGCTCAGAGCGGCCTTTAACGCCACCGAAAGCGCTGCCACGCCATACGCGACCAGTTACTAGTTGGAACGGACGAGTTGAGATCTCTTGACCTGCACCAGCAACACCAATGATGACTGACTCACCCCAACCTTTGTGACAACACTCAAGTGCTTGACGCATCACGTTTACGTTACCGATACATTCGAATGAGTAGTCAACACCACCGTCTGTCATTTCAACAATCACTTCTTGAATTGGCTTGTCGAATTTTTGTGGGTTGATGCAATCAGTTGCACCAAGTTGTTTCGCTAGGTCGAATTTGCTTTCGTTGATGTCTACACCGATGATGCGGCTGGCACCAGCCATGCGAGCACCGATGATTGCAGAAAGACCGATACCGCCGAGACCAAAGATTGCCACTGTGTCGCCTTTTTCAACTTTAGCTGTGTTTAATACCGCACCCATACCAGTGGTTACGCCACAACCTAGAAGACAAACTTCTTCAAGTGGTGCTTCTTTGTTTACTTTCGCTAGTGAGATTTCTGGAAGAACCGTGTACTCAGAGAAAGTAGAACAACCCATGTAGTGGAAGATAGTTTCGCCGTTGATAGAGAATCGGCTTGTGCCATCTGGCATTAGGCCTTTACCTTGCGTTTCACGAACGGCCTGACATAGGTTCGTTTTGCCAGATTTACAGAACTTACACTCACCACATTCAGCAGTGTAAAGTGGGATAACGTGGTCGCCAACTTCAACGCTTGTTACGCCTTCGCCAACCATTTCAACGATACCACCACCTTCGTGGCCAAGGATTGAAGGGAAGATACCTTCAGGATCATCGCCTGATAGAGTGAATGCGTCAGTGTGGCAAACACCAGTTGCTACGATACGTACTAGCACTTCGCCGGCTTTTGGAAGTTGTACATCAACTTCTTCCATCTTAAGCGGCTCACCTGCAGCCCAAGCGACCATTGCTTTTGATTTTATGTGAGTTTGACCAGGTTTGATTTCAAGCGACATTGGATGTTTCCTTTATATTTTCAGTATATGGAGTGACGTAATAAGCGTAGTTAAGGTTTGCTTACCGCGCTGCGTCGTTTTGTTGGTGCTCATTTTAGGTGTTTCAGTAAAAATGATAATCCGTCCATATTGAAAATGATTTTTACATATGCGTAATAATGATAAGGTGAGCGTGTAAAAAGAGTGCTATGCCTCCTTAAAGCGGAAGGGAAATGGAAAAGGTGATTGACCTGAAGTTAGATAGAGGGGCTAAAGTAGAAAACAGTCAAACCATCAGCTAGGTAAGAGTGATTATGAATAAGACGGATCTGAGTGCCTATTTAACCAAGCTAGGCTTGCCTAGTGAATTGCCCGCCGATTTGGAGTCATTGCACAGAGTTCACGTGGCGCAGCATCGTTGCCTGCCGTTTGAGAATTTTGACATCGCATTGCAGCGAGGCGTCTCTGTTGAGATTGAAGATATTATTCAAAAAACCGTGTACCACTCTCGCGGTGGTTACTGCTTTGAGTTAAATGGTTTAATGCTTGATGTGCTCAACACTCTTGGGTTTGAAGCGCGAAGTTTGTTAGGGCGTGTACATGTGTCTGGTACACCAACAGGTCGTAGTCATCAAATCACGTTAGTGACGTTAGAGGAACAAACATGGATTGTCGATGTGGGTTTTGGCTCCAATACCCCTCGAGCGCCATTGCCATTTATCCTTGACCAAGTGATTCAGACGGATTTACAAACCTTCCGTTTTGTCAAAGATGCTCAGTTTGGTTATTTCCTCCAAGTGCTTTCAACCGATGGAACAGACGTGTGGAACAATCTATACAGCTTTGACCTAGAGTTCGTGTGTGCTGGTGACATTGCATGTAGCAACTTCTTTACCTCGACTTCGCCTAATTCGCGTTTTACTAGCGCAAGAGTCGCTGCTAGAGCGACAGAAAGTGGGTTGGTGACGCTGCTTAACTACACACTCAGATGCACCAATCATGAAGAGCTAACAGAAATAGAGCTAGAGCCAGGTCAAACCTACCTGGATGCGTTGAAAGAATATTTTGGCATTGAGCTTGATGCGCAATACGACGAACTTCGTCCGTTACCTGACGCGTAAAGTTTTCCCGTTTTCAAAGCGTAGCGCGACGAGAACAATGTAATCACTATTTGTCTAGAAGAGGTCGACAGGAATACAGCATGGCGAATTGGGAAGGAGTCAGCGAGTTTGTTGCCGTAGCGGAAACTAACAGCTTTACAGCTGCCGCGGCTAAACTGAAAACGTCAGTGGCACAAATCAGTCGCCGCGTATCGGCACTTGAAGAGCGTCTTGCGGTTAAGTTACTGCATCGCACGACGAGAAAAGTTTCTCTGTCTGAAGCTGGACAGCTTTATTATCAGCAGTGCAAACATTTGGTCGAAGGGCTAGAACTGGCCGAGCTTGCCGTAACGCAAATGCAGACCGAACCGCGAGGTTTGCTGCGTGTGACAGCGCCTGTGACCTATGGGGAAATGAACCTCGCGCCGCTCTTGCATCAGTTTTTGGAGAAGTACCCGCGTGTGGACCTCGATTTAGTTCTGACCAATCAAAAACTGGATTTGATAGAGCAAGGGGTAGACGTGGCGATTCGTCTTGGCCGCCTGCAAGATTCCAGCATGATCGCAAAGCGTCTTTCGTCGCGTCAAAATTACGTGTGTGCTAGCCCTATGTATTTGGAGCGATTTGGCGAGCCTCACACATTATCCGAACTGGCTCGACATCAGTGCCTAGTTGGTTCGGTCGATTATTGGCATTTTAAGGAAAATAAACGCGATAAGTCTTTGCGCGTATCGGGGAGAATTAAATGCAATAGTGGTTTTGCGCTAATGGGCGCCGCAAAACGTGGTTTGGGTTTAGTGCAGTTGCCGGACTATTACGTTCAAGAAGCTCTAGATAACGGTGAGCTAGTCGAGGTGCTGACCGATTACCGAGACGACCGTGAAGGCATTTGGGCACTGTATCCACAAAGCCGAAATTTATCGCCCAAAGTGAGGTTGTTGATCGACTTTTTAGCGCAGGAACTAGCGGATTAGAGTTTTCATGAACTTTAATACAACTGAAGTTGCTAAAACGCCCAGTGATGCCGGGCGTTTTTATTAGGATGAGAGCTGGAATCGAAAAGACATGAATCACTATTGGTTGGATTCCGCGTCTTCACGTTTAATCACTTTGTGCCCATCTTCAGACACGCCTTGCTTCCAATAGCTGCTGATGTAGATATTCTCGCGATCGACTTCTTTCTCATTGCGGAAATATTGGCGCAGCGCGCGCATTGAATCGAACTCACACGCACACCATACCGAAGCGTTACCGTCTAACCACTCGAGTTCGCGAACGCTATCAGCCAAGGTTTGCTGTTCAGTTAGCCAAATCAACTCCATACCGGCTGGCGCTTGTAGGGGTTGAATGTCGGCTGGAGACATCACGCTGATCACAGCGTAGCCTTTGGCCTCTTGTGGCAACGTACGAATTTTCGCAGAAAGCGCTGGAAGTGCGGTCATATCGGCAGCCATGAAGAACCAATCCGCCTCAGTATTTAAGTTGGAGATGCTACCTGGCCCAACAATGCTGATCGTGTCGCCTTTTTGCGCGGCCATTGCCCAACGCGCTGCAAATCCGCATTGCAGATCTTGCGTTACGTGTCGGACGAAATCCACTTCGATTGAACTGGTTTCTGGATGAAAGCGTCGGATAGTGTAGGTGCGCATGATTGGTCGGTCGTCTTCTGGCAGGATGCTCAGATCCGCGCCGCCCATATCGTTAAACAGTAATTTGATGTAACTGCCTTCGCAGTCACGAGGAAAGTGGCTCAGCGCCTCACCTTGCAAGGTAATGCGCTGCATGTTTGGAGTGATGGTTTCTGTGTCTGTGACAACAAGCGTTTTAGGTTGAGGCTTCTTTTTCATTGTTACTTTACTCGATAATTATTCTCTTTCTCATTTAAAGATTATCAAGTTCCCTAACAAGAGGGTAGCGTCTTTAAACAAATTTACACTGTGAATTAACGCCA
The DNA here is from genome assembly GCF_033339955.1 of Vibrio sp. 1731. Lineage (NCBI taxonomy): Bacteria > Pseudomonadati > Pseudomonadota > Gammaproteobacteria > Vibrionales > Vibrionaceae > Vibrio > Vibrio sp. 1731. The sequence goes on from NZ_JAWOVO010000002.1 coordinate 368,048, forward strand.
AAGCCTCAAGCAAAATGCAGTATCTGTCCTTTCCCAATTACGTAAAGTGAGTCGTTTTTAACCCCAAATAGACTTATATCATTGGAATCGTAGACAAAAGCAACAGCGCAGCCATGCTGTAGTTGAACCCCTTAACGCGTTTATCGGTGGTCAACCAACGCTGCAATTGCATACCTGCCGCCGTCCAAAATGTTACCGATGGCAAGTTAGCTAAGCAGAAGATACCGGCGATAAAAGTCAGTTCGAGCCATGCACCGCCACTGCTGTATACCGTAATGGCCGTCAACGCCATCGACCAACCCTTCGGGTTCACCCATTGGAATGCGACAGCCCCTAAAAAAGACATTGGGCGAAAATCGTGTTTTGCTTCGGTTTTGTCGCTGGTGGCGATTTTGTACGTCAAGTACAGCAAATAACTCAAGCTCAACACTTTCAAAATGGAGTGTGTAATTGGATATGCGTGGAACAGGCTCATCAAGCCAATGCCCACCAAAATTAGCATGGCACCAAAGCCAAAGGTAATGCCCAACATATGTGGGATAGTGCGTTTAAAGCCGACATTTGCCCCTGAGGTCATCAACATAATGTTATTGGGACCCGGCGTAAAAGTGGAGACAAAAGCGAACAACGCCAAAGCGCCCAGTTGATGATATTCCATAGATTGTTCCTTGAATCAGTTCTCGATAAGTTGAGAACAACTATAAGTAGAACTGAGGTCAATATTGTGCTTTTATTTGATGATTAGAAACTAAATAAGCAATGAAACATCATGATGGATAGATTTGACGAAAGAATATTGCAAGTGCTCAAACGAGACGGAAGAATCTCCAATGTGGAGCTGTCGGAACGCGTTGGTTTATCTCCATCTGCAACCTTACGCCGAGTGCAAGATTTAGAGCGTAAAGGCGTGATCAAAGGCTACCGAGCAGTACTGGATAATCAGCAACTTGGCGTGGGTTTTGTCGCTTATGTGTCGATTGGTTTGGCCTCGCACTCTAAGCAGGCACAGCTGGGTTTCGAAGAGCATGTGCGTTTTGTAAACGAGGTGGTGGAATGTCACAACATTACGGGATCTAACGAATATCTCATACGCGTAGAGACGCAAGATCTCGCCGCTTATAAAGCGTTCCATGCTGATGTGTTGGGTGAGTGCGAACACGTCAAGTCGATCACAACGATGGTGGTGATGGACACACCAAAAGACGAGCGATAGCCAAACGAGAGTGACAGTTTTTGTGGCACATGAATTTGAAGTGACTCGAAAGAGTCAGTCGAGTATGAGAATGGTTCACAACAAATGCTGGAAAGCAGATGGCACTCTTACAATTTCCATATTTATTCTCACCTTCTAAATAATCCCATCCTGCTAGTTTTGCTTAAACCGCTTGTGTTTCAGAGCGGCGAGTCAGCAAAATTAAGGATGAACGATGAAATCACATGTAACACTTCCTCTTTTGAGCTTAAGCGCTGTTGCCGCATTGAGCTCATTTAACGTCAACGCCCACGGCTGGGTAGAGTTTCCAAGTGCTCGTCAAAATACGTGTTATTTAGACGGTGGCTTTTGGACCAACGAGATCCCTAACCAAGCGTGTAAAGCGGCTTTTGAAGAATCTGGTGCGTACCCGTTTGTGCAACGCAGCGAAATTGCAGCAAACGTACCAAATTACCGAGATATGGAGCATGTGAAAGCCGTGGTTCGCGACGGTGAGCTATGTTCTGCTGGCGATACAGCTAAGAAAGGCTTGAACATTCCTTCTCCAAACTGGCAGCGCACCAATGTTACGCCAGATGCAAATAACCAGATTGAATTGGTGTTTTACGGCAAAGCGCCGCACAACCCATCGTACTGGGAATTCTATCTCACCAAGCCAACTTATGATGATTCAAAACCTCTTACTTGGAGTGATTTAGAGCTGATCGACACCGCAGGTGATGTGTATGTTGATGCGGAAAAACGCTACCGTATTCAGGTGACTTTCCCTGCTGATCGTTCGGGCGATGCGGTACTTTACACTCGTTGGCAGCGTATTGATGTCGCTGGGGAAGGTTTCTACAACTGTAGTGACATTACGTTAAACGGAACAGGCACGACGCCACCGACTGACCCTGTTGATCCAACCGAACCGGGCAATAATCTGACATCTCTAGGCTACTTTGTTCAGCAAGGTTTCGGACCAGTAGAAGCGGGTGACACCATCCGTTTCCGTACGTTTAATGCGACAGGCAATGAAATTGTCGATATTTCACTGCCAATCAGCGCAAACAATACGACGACTTGGGCGGCAGAAATTGCTGATCAATTTAACGCGCAGCAAACGGGCGATTGGTACGTGGGCATTTGGCATCAAGAGATGAACCACTACATGTTCGATAGTAACAACGTGAATGCGAACCAAGTATTAGCGCCAAGCGCAGACTTCAGTTATGCGTTGTCACTGATCAAAGCGGATGTACCGCCACCAGTTGAACCAACCAACTTGTGGGACAAGACGGCTGTTTACGACCAAGGTGATGTGGTGACGCACAACGGTAAAGAATGGACCGCTCAGTGGTGGACGTCTGGTGAGGAACCAGGCACAACGGGTCAATGGGGGGTATGGCGTTAAGCCAGTTATTCGGGCCCTGATCAATAAAACCCTTCTCATGTGAGAAGGGTTTGTTTTTTTAGCCTAAAACGATCACTTTGGTCGAGTGGTTGTCTTGAAAATCAGAGCACATATCGTTATTCGCTTGCTCTCCACTCGCTCCAGTTGAGCATCGCGTAGTCTGCCAGTTTGAGCATCGGAATGTCTTCGTGTGTATCACCGTAGGCATAAACAGACGCAAATTCGTCGAGCGAAAACGTGGCCCTAACGCGCGAGACTTTTCTTTCTAAACTGCAATCACCTTGCTGGTAAAAGCCACTCAGTTTTGGCTGTTCTGAGATCAGTTCACTGCACAGCAAGTGGTAACCGTTCGCCTCACACCAAGGCTTGAGATACGCATTGAGTGATGCCGACACCACTACAATGGTATCGCCTCTGTGTTGATGCCACGCCAATCTTTCCATCGCTTCTGGCCGTAAGTACAGCGGGATCACTTCATGGGCAAACTGAGCGCCAATCGCTTCAATTTTTTGCGTTTCTTTCCCTGAAAATGCAATAAAACTGCTGAGTGGACGCATAACACGAGCGGGTAACACTCCGAGTTTGTACAGCGCATAAAATGGCATGATAGCGACCTTTCCTACTCGTTTGCGCAGGCCACAAGCAGAATAGTGGAGGAAAAGGCTAAACATATCCTCTCGGGTGATGGTGCCATCAAAATCAAACAGTGCCAGTGACGGCTTAGTAGTATCGAGCAAATTCAGCGCCTATTTTTTGGTTTAAGATCGTTTTGTGTTTATTGATAAAACACCGCCAACCAGATGGTTTCTTGCGTTGGGTCAGTCCAGCTCACTTTGTGTTTGGTATGAGCTGGAATCGTAACGTGATCGCCTGCCTCAAGTCGTTGCACTACATCTGATTCAAAAGTCAGCTCTCCAGCTCCTTTAAGAACCAAGACCCATTCATGTTCTTCTTGATCGTACCAGCCACTTTCGGGCGAGGTTTGCCCCGTTGAGACAATGCGTTCTATACGCAGGTTTTTGTGGGTCAGCAGGTCTTCGAACACTTCCTCGTCGAGGTTATTCGGTAAGTCTTTAAACAGGTTCATGGCCTTTCCTTAGAGAATGATCAGTCCAAAAGGCGCAAGCAATTGCTCTTGTTGCCAATCACAAATTTTAACACCAAACAGAGAAACGCGGCGAACATCCAGCCCGTCTAGTTCGACATGAGTCAGATCACACTGCTCAACGTTAAAGGTTCCCCATTGTTCTGGCGAGAATTCGCAGCGAGATAAATCCGAGCCTTTGAGAGTTGCCCCTGCGAGGTTCGCACCGTTCCAACGGTTTTCAAAGAGGTCACATTTTTCTAGTAACACTCGCTCGAAGTTACAGTAGGTGAGGTTGCAGCCAGTAATAAAAGCAGAACAGAAAAACATGGTGTTACTGACGCGATTAGCAAAGTTCGCACCTTGGAAGTTTGCCCCTTTGAGATCGCACTTACGTAGCTCCAAGCCCATACAATTTGCGCCGTTAAACAGGCTCATCGCCAACATGCAGTTCGTAAAGCTAGCGTCTTTTAAGTTCGCGAAGCGAAAACTACACCCTTCTAGCGCTTTGGATTCGATAAAGCGACAGTCGATGAACTTAGCATCGCGCAGATCGGCATGGTCGAAACAGCACATATAAAAGTGGCAGTTTTTAAAGGTAGCATTCTGAAAATCGTGATGAGAAAAGTTTTCTCGTTCAAAAATGAGATCGGTTTTTAACATGTCTTCTCCTTAGCTGCGAGCAGACTAGCACTCCAAGTGACTGATTTTCCAGAAAAATAACCACTTGTATTTCAGTGCTTTACAAACCCCTCAAATCGCGATTTTAAGGGGGCAAACGAGCGTTTTAAGTGGGTTGTTTTTTGAAAATAGAAGACGTAGAGGACGAAAAAAGTTTTTGCTGGCTACGAGCCTTAACGAGAGGATTCGCATTTATGGGTATGCATGGCAACTCACACGCACAGTTTGCATTACAGAATTGTATCCTATTTGCATAATTTGTTGATCAATATGGCGTTTCTCCATACAAAAAACCTATATTTTTCACAAATTGATTTCCATCAAAATAGTAGGGTTTCTATGTGCTAGATTGCGCACAGCTCAAAAAGATATAGATACCCGTGTGCTTCAAGGCGCTGAGTTTACTTGAAATCTCAGATCAGTTAGTAGGCACCCCTTTGGGTACGACATAACGAAGCCCTACGAAAGGAAATAAAAATGAAAAAAACAATCTGCAGTCTAGCAGTGGTTGCTGCACTCGTGTCACCAAGTGTTTTCGCTCATAAACAAGGTGACTTCGTTCTTCGTGTTGGTGCGGCGTCTGTCGTTCCAAACGACAGCAGCGATAAGATTCTTGGTTCTCAAGAAGAATTGAAAGTGGATTCAAATACGCAGCTTGGTTTGACGTTTGGCTACATGTTTACAGACAACATCAGTTTAGAGCTTCTAGCAGCAACACCATTCAGCCACGATATTTCAACAGACTTGTTAGGTCTTGGTGATATCGCGGACACCAAACACCTTCCACCAACGCTTATGGTGCAGTACTACTTTGGCGAGCCACAAAGTAAGTTCCGTCCATACGTGGGTGCAGGTCTCAACTACACCATGTTCTTTGATGAGGGCTTCAATAGCACGGGTAAAGGCGCTGGTCTTTCAGATCTTAAGTTGGATGACTCATTCGGTCTAGCAGCGAATATTGGTGTGGACTACATGATCAACGATCAATGGTTCCTCAACGCTGCTGCGTGGTACGCAAACATTGAAACAGAAGCAACTTACAAAGCAGGTGGAGAGAAGCAAAAAACCGACGTCAAAATTAACCCTTGGGTATTTATGATCAGCGGCGGTTACAAGTTCTAAGAAAAACCAGTAGTTACACGCACATTACTATTATTGGCATGACTTTGGGGGCGGTTACGGGGACTGCCCCTCTTTTTTATCCTCGTTTTGATTGCACATCATTTACTCCACTTAGCAACATGCAAAATTGGATCTTTACCTTGCAGATCATTTTATTGTCGGAAGATCGAAAAGTCCTACACTGATCACATAATTGAACAAGTGGACAATATAAATGAGCGACGACATCGCAAAGCATTCCTCCTCCAGATCTAAGCTGGTAAAAACTCTTTTCTTTACTCTCTGTGTTATCGCATTTGGTGCGATGTATTGGTCTTGGCAGTATTCAGACAGTCATCCAAGCACGGAAGATGCCTACGTTAGGGCAAAAATTTTGTCGGTAGCGCCTCAGGTAAAAGGCCAAGTGGTTTCTGTGGATGTCAAAGACTTCCAATCTGTTAACAAAGGTGACCTACTGCTGAAGATAGATTCACGCCCATATTTGTTGGCAGTGAAGCAAGCAAAAGCGGCATACCAATTGGCGGTCCAGCAACATGACGTTGCCGATAAGCAGGTAACTGAAGCTGTTGCGGGCTTAGATGCGGCGCGCTCTAACCTGATAGAAGCGCAAGTAGAGTACAAACGTACGGATTCCCTAGTGAAACGCAAACTGGCGTCGGACCAAGATTTAGATACGGCGAAAAACAAACTCGCCAATGCCCAAGCGAGCCTAGAGCAAGCACGTGCGACGGTAGAAAAAGCCATTGCGAACCGTGGTGAAGAAGGCGTAGAGGCTGCGGTCGTTCAACAAGCGGCAGCACAGTTAGCGCAAGCGGAGCTGAACTTGAGCTACACCGACATTACGTCACCAGTGGATGGCATTACCGGTGAAATCAATACGCACGTAGGCTCGGTCGTTAGCGTGGGTCAAACGCTGTTCCCTGTGATTTTAAAAGACAGCTATTGGGTACGCGCGAACTTTAAAGAAACCGATCTTACTCACATCAAACCTGGTATGCATGCGGATGTGGTGATTGATATGTACCCAGACGTGGTGTGGAAAGCAACGGTAGAACAGCTGTCGCCTGCGAGTGGTACATCGTTCTCCTTGATGCCACCAGAAAACGCAACGGGTAACTGGGTTAAAATCAAACAGCGTTTCCCTGTACGTTTGGCATTAGAAGTACCAGCCGATGCGCCGCAACTTCGCGTGGGTGCGAGCTCAGAAGTCACCATTGATTTGCAAAGTAGCGTGCAATGAACCATCAAATTACGGCAGACAAACGGGGGATTGCCACCGTCGCCGTGATGCTTTCTGCCATCATGGTGTTAATCGATATGACCGTTGCGAACGTGTCGCTATCGCACATGATGGGCGCGTTGGGCGCAACGGCAGACCAAATTACTTGGGTGCTGACGGGTTACAGCATGGCGGAAGCGATCTTCATTCCGATGACCAGTTTCTGGGTGTCGCGCTTTGGTGAACGCAAAGTCATGTTGGTTGCTGTGATCGGTTTTGTGATTGCCAGTGCGCTTTGTGGGCAAGCACAGTCTCTTGAAGAGATGGTGCTATTTCGCATTATCCAAGGCGCTTTCGGCGCGTCGGTGATTCCATTGGCGCAGTCGACGTTAGTGCAGATCTATCCGTATGAGCAAAAAGGCAAAGCGATGGCGATTTTCTCCATCGGCATTTTGCTTGGTCCTATTTTGGGCCCAGTTGTAGGTGGTGTGATCACCGACAACATTAACTGGCGCTGGATTTTTTACATCAACTTGCCATTCGGTTTGATCTGTACCTCTTTGATTTATCGCTATATCCATATCGACAACAAATCCAAACCTAACTTTGACTGGTGGATCATCGGTTACATGGCGTTAGGTGTGGGCGCGTTGCAGTTTGTGTTGGATAAAGGGAATGAAGACGACTGGCTCGACTCACGTATGATTCAGACCGCGATATTGCTCGCAGTCATGGGATTGGTGATGTGGATCTATCGCAGTTGGAAAACCAAAAGTCCAATAGCGCCATTGTGGCTACTGAAAGACCGAAACCTTATGGTCTCGTCATTGATGATTGCCGTGGTGTCGATGGCGATGTTTGGTCTGACGACTCAACAACCAATGCTGTTGGAAAGCTTGCTGGATTATCCGGTCTCAACCACTGGTTTATTAATGGCACCGCGTGGGTTGGCGTCAGCGGCGATGTTGATTTTGGTGATTAAGCTCAATCCGCAATTCGATCCCAGAATCAAAATAGTCTTTGGCTTAAGCTGCATCGGGATTGGTAGTTATTTGATGACGCAATACTCACTGCAGATCGATACATTTTGGATTGTGATGCCGAGTATGATTCAGGGGATGGGGCTTGGTTTAACCTTCTCGACGCTATCCACCTTGGCGTATTTAACGATTCCGAAAGAGCAATCTGTTGCGGCGGCGAGTATTTACAATCTGTTCCGTACCATTGGTAGCTCGTTTGGTATTTCTATCGCCACCACGTTCCAATATCGTGATAGTCAGCAGCAATGGCATGCACTGGGAGAGGGTATTAATCCTTATAATCCTAACTTGCATGACTGGGCGGCCAATCAGGGGCTTTCTATTACCGACCCGGTTGCGTTAGACCAATACCAACAGATGTTGCAGCAGCAATCGCAAATGGTCGCGTTTGTGCACACCTTCCAGCTTGTGGGAGTGATGTTCGTGATCATGATGCCGATGCTGGTTTTCATTCGGTCGCGTGAATAACATGAAGTTCCGGTGAATAGTGTAAGAGAACGCCTCTCAAGTTGTGTCAGCTTGAGAGGCGTTTTTTATTGGACAGTGCCAGTGAAAGAAGGACGTTTACTCAAACGTCACTTCGTCAAAATGCGGATTGGTTTTGAGCGCGCGCATTGCGACTAATTGTTCAGTCGGGAAAGCGGTGTGCTCACCATCCATATCTAAAAACAAGCACTCTTGTCGCTGCATGTCGTAGCCTGTGTCGAACGCGTTGCCCTGATGAGTTTCACCATTTTTTAGTGTGATCTCGATAGGGAGCTTAAACATACAGGCGATTTCAATAAAATCGTATTGGCTGCAAGTCACCATAGTTTTCTCCTTTCAAACCGACGCAGTATTCAGAAGGTTTGAGAACCGTATCCTTAAATAGGAGACGTTTGATTGAAACTGAATCTTCATCTTACACCTCATTTTGGTCACGAAATAGACATACACGCACGTTTTAATAAACCTACTGTTGAGCGTTCACAAGCGAGACAAAACTACGATATGTCTGAGACGATACTTAAGCGCACATACCTAACAAGTGAACAAAAGACACAAAAGCCAAGTTCACTGATTTCCCCTCAAACCTACGATGCGCAGTTGGCGCACCGTGTTCACCACTCGCCTCAATTTGAAAACGGCCGAGTTAAAAACGAGATGCCAAATGTCCCTAGCCCGCAATCATTCTGGCAGGTGTGTTGGAGCTATCTTGGTGGTAGAACGCCATTGAGTCCTAACGAACATCTGCCACATTTCCCAATTCAACCTACGCAGTTTGCGCAGCGAAGTGAATCGATGCGCGTTACTTGGCTGGGCCATTCCACCATGCTGGTGGAGGTCGATGGCATTCGAATTCTGACTGATCCGGTATTTGATTACGCTTCTCCGTTCATCGCAAAAGCGTGGTTTGAACGCAATATTCCCAATACCCATGCCAGAGATTGTTTGCCGATTCCTGAAATTATCGTGATTTCGCACGATCATTACGACCATTTAGAAGCATCGACCATACGTTTCTACGCCGATAAACCCGTGACGTTTTATGTACCCTTAGGGGTTGGCAAGCACCTGATAAAGTGGGGCGTTTGCGCAGACAACATCGTGGAATTCGATTGGTGGGATAGCGTGCACTATGCCGGAATCGAACTGATTTGTACGCCTGCTAACCATAATTCGGGTCGTACTTATTTCGATAAAAACTCGACCTTGTGGGCTTCTTGGATCATCAAAGGCAAAGAAGAGACGCTCTATTTTAGTGGCGATTCAGCTTACGATTCGCACTTTTCCGAGATCGCACTGCGATGTGGACCAATCGACATTGCCTGTTTGGAAGTGGCTGCTGATGTGAAAGGCCAAGGTTATCCGGTCGAAAACTGGGGGCACATGCAGGCTCATCATACCGTGCAAGCGTTTCGCGATTTAAATGCGAAAAAACTGTTGCCAGTACATTGGGCTACATACGAACTGTTTACTCACCGCTGGGACGAACCGATTTTAGATTTGCTTACCCATTGTCAAAAAGAACATATAACGCTGCTGACGCCAATGCCGGGGGAGAGTTTTTACGTTCATCAAGAACATATAAATAAACAATGGTGGCGAGAAAAAGAAATAGGTGAACCAGCTAGAATTTTGACTTAATAATATGATCTTACTTCAATAATTATTTTAGAAATTAACCTTGTTATTTTCAGAATATAACAAGGTTTTTACTCGCTTACTCATCAATCACTTGAGGTTTTAACTCGACGACATTTCCTTCCGGATCATGTATATAGAGTGATCTACCGAACCCTTGTGCGCCGTAGCGCTTCGCAAACTCTTCGGTTTCAATGCCGTTCGAACGCAGATATTCCAGTATTTCATTTTCGCAAAAAGGCGCTAGTTGCAGGCAAAAATGGTCAATATTACGACCATTTTGAACTGGTGGCTTTCCGCCAAGTTGCCCTAACTCGCTGTCTACCGTCACCACATCAATTAAGGCGTTGCCAGCCCTAAGCTGGGTTAAACCAAGCTCCATTACTTCGCGCTCGACAGGGCAGCCCAAAATATCTCGATAGAAATGCAACATGGCGTCGAGGTTGCACGTTCTTAACACGACATGATCAAGGGCTTGGATTGCGATTGGGTTGTTGGTGGGCATGCTTCACTCCTTTTTGCATTGTGTTGAGGTAAGTATAAAGTGACCTTAAAAGTGGTGAGAGAAATGATCAAATTCCAGATGTTTTTTTGCTAGAGCGAGTGCAGAAACACTGCAACTCAAAGCAAACAAAAAAGGCTAGCGTATTGCTAGCCTTTTGGGATATGGATGGGGCTATTACTCGTAATCAGAAGCGTAAGTTTCTTCGTAAGAGTGTGAGTAAAGCTCGAATAGGTTGCCGAATGGGTCTTCTAGGTAAACCATTTTCGCAGGCTTATTATCGTCTTCTGGGTGGTAACGCATGATGTCCATGCGAACTTTGCCACCTAGTGCTTCGGTGCGTTTGATAGCACCTTCAAAATCGTCTGTCTGTAAACAGAAATGGAAGATACCGATGCGAGAAAAATCCACTTCATGGCGCTCTTGACGTTCTTTCATTTCGAATAACTCAAGGCCGATGCCATCACTTGTCACAAGGTGCGCAATGTTGAAGCCTTTAAAGCCTTCCCCAAAGACCGCAATACACATTCTGCCAATTGCCGTTTCGCGTTCTTCAATCACTTTCGTGTTGCCCATAACGACTTTTAGACCTAGCGCTTGCGTGTAAAACTCAACCGCTTTGTCCATATCTCCGACCATAATACCGACATGATTCATTTTCATTTGTTTGCTCCCAACATGTGTGTTTGAACGTTGTCTTGTTTCGATGTGGGAGAGTATATGGCGTGATGTTGATTACATGAAATTATCATAAATTATAAAAATGATAATTTTATTTAATGCTATGCATGTTGGGATTGAGTTAGTGAGCTAAGGCCTCAACAGCTTGTCTCACCGAGGTGAAATGAATCTTGATAATACACCGTTGCGCGAGGCTGAATTCATGCGATTGGATTAATGACGTAACCTCTTCTACGGACAGCGTTCGTTCTTTTAGATGTAAAAGAGTGGTGTTCGAACCATTGTTTTTCAATTCGAACGTGTTGCCATTTGAGTCAATAACGTAATCATCTTGCCCAAAAATGAGGGCTTCGCATTCAGAGTCTAAGTCGGACTGGGAATGCGTGTAGATCAGCTCATCGTCGCCGTCTAGTTTTAGCAAGCATGGCCAACATACTGCGTGGTCTCTCATGGTTAACTCATTATTCATTGTTATTTAGAAACTTGACCCAGGTTGTTGCAAAAACGCTGACTCTTCGGGAGTGCTCTTTCTTCCCAGTATCGCATTGCGATGAGGATAGCGCCCAAACTGGTCGATGATGGCTTTGTGTTTTAGCTCAAAATCGTAGTTATTTTCAAGCCCTGATGCGCGGAACAATTTTTCAGCTTCGACATGAATGAGGCGAGATTCGCTGTGCATAAACGGCATGTACAAAAAGCTTAGCTGCTCGGGCGCTAATTCTTTGTCGTGACCTAACCGAATTGCCTCTTGAGCCAATGCTAATGCGAGTGGGTCTTGTGCAAACGCTTTTGAGGTGTTGCGATACACATTACGTGAAAACTGGTCGAGGACGATGATTTCGGCCAATCGTCCTTGTGCGCTGTCACGCCAATTAAACAGTTCACAACGAGCCGCTTGTTCTAATACCGAGGCAAATCGCGATGTAATACGCTTGTCCAGTTCTGGGTTGTTTTCAAACCAATTTTGGGGCGATAGCTCCTCGAACCAAAATTTGATGACTTCTTGGTACATGGATCTTCCTTCCTATTGCATTAGCTAAAGAATAAAAAGCCAGAAGGCGAGCTCCTGGCTTTCTGCGTGTTATCGACCGTAAGTCTCTACGATGTAACGTTCAAAATCGTCACACATTTGTTCGTCAGAGATGGCGTTGCTTGCCAGCTCTTTACTGCCGTCGACGACTTTAATCGCGGCGTTCAGTGAAGCGACTGGTACTCGCTCTCGCGTCGCAAGTGAGTCGATTTTCTTCTGCTGCACTTCCCATGCCTGTTCTGGCGACAGGTTACACACGTCTGCAAGGTATTTGGCATTGAAGCCTTCGCCAGTCAGGCAGACAATGGTTTCGTTGTGCGACAAGTGATTGCCTGCGTGCCAGTAGTGTTTTGCCAGCAGTGGGCCAATTTCTGGGTTATCCGTCAGGTAACCAAACTTATCAAGGAAGTATGCTCGGGTCTGATACACCGCCATGTGCGCGAGTAGATAACCTTGATACGCACAAGCCGCTTCGTCGGATAGCAAATGTGGAATCGCCATCAGTGGGCGAGGGCTGCATTCCAAACCAAGGATCTGTTTTTCACAATCGCGAGCTAGCTTAGTGATGCGCTCTGGCGTTAACTCGTCATCGCTCAGTTGATACAACGCGCGCTCAAAATAGGGCACAACCAAGATGCTACGTTCTTCATAAGCTTTGAATGGCTGACGGCTGTTGATCATTGCTTGAATAATCTCATCAGGCACAGAATTCCCTTCATCATCCAGTGCGTACTGTTTTAGCCAATCGGCATCGGTTAACAGGCTATCACAGAACATCGACTGAGTTTCTGCATAAGCCATTGACGTCGGCGCAAACTCCTGCGAGAAACAAGGTGCGTTCATTTTTACGTTCGCAAAGTGTGCTGCGTGGCCGCCTTCGTGGAACAGCGTGTTAATGCCATCGTAGCCACTGCCCACTTGGTCTGGTTTGGCATTACTGGTGAAGTTCACCTGCGCTGCGACCCATTCGCCTTGATTATAGAAAGAAGGGATAGGGCCGTGGCAGAACCCATTCGGGTACTTACCTTTGCGATCTAGTAAATCCAGCGTTAGCGTCGCGCCAGAGTAATCAATATTTAGGCGACCAAATGATTCTACCCAGCGTCTCAGAGATTTTGAGAACGGCACGTATGGGTCAAGGTCACGCATAACGTTACCCGCGAATGAGTAAACAAAGTTGTAGCCTGCTAGTGCGCTTGCGCCTTTCTCTTTCGCCAAGTTTTCTAAGCTGTTTAGATGCGCATCTCGCGTGCGTTGTTCGAAATCTTCCAAAATTTCGAATAGCTGCTCAGTGCTCATCTTTTCCGTTTTTTGCACGGAGTAATCAAAGAAAGTCGCATAACCCAGTGAGCGAGCGAACTGGTTGCGCAGTTTGATCAGTTCAATAAAGCCGTTTTGCAGTAGCCATTGTTCAAGGTTCAGCAACGCTTGATGAGCCGATTGGCGAACTTCTTCATGATTGCTGGTGCGAATGGTTGAGCTTAATACTGGAAGTGAACCTTCTACTTGCTCGCCGTTCTCATCGGTAAATGTTTGTACGTGGTTCTGTTTTTTCTCGAAGAGCTCAGCTTCAAAGGCAATGAGCTGATTTTTCAACGCTTGTGCTTTTTCGCCCTCGATAGCGTGAGATTCAAACATCGCCAGCCAACCAGATAGACCCGTAATGGTTTGTTGTTTCTCTTGTGGGTCGGTAATTGAGTCCGCGGCTTCAAGCTGTTGTTTGATGGCAGTAATTTGCTCGGCGTTGCTTAAAAAGCTTGTCCATGCCGTTTGTGCTTGCGTCGAGCCATCATGGTCATCGCTGATCCCCATGTAAGTTTCCCAAAAGAAATCTTCTTTGGTGCGGTGAATCGCAAGGTAACGTTGATTGAGGTCGTTGAGGTAATCCGTTGCGGTCATTTTGATCCTTCAAATGGTTTCGTTATGTAGACAGTTGATTATTGCACGCTTGGTCGCGAGAAAGGAACGCTAATCTCATTTGTCGATTTTGCATCGCGTAAAGGTGATTTTACTATTTGTTTACATTTGGGTGAGTTAATAGGAGTTATGAGCTTGCAGTGTTAAGACTGGTATGGAGTTTACAGTTTATTAAGTAATTAATCTGCGGTGCGCTATCGATGATCCTTATCAGGTGTAATAAGATTTCCATATCGTGGCGATACAGTTGGAAACGATATGATAAATAAGACAAAAGTTACGTTATTGGCGGTAGGTACGATTTTAGTTGGATGTTCCACAGTCGCGCCACCAAGAAATGATGCGGTTGAAAGCATTCAACAAAAGTGTTCTGTGATTTTAAGCAATGATGTTGCTGGCGACCAGCGCTGGCAGACGTACAACGGCTTGCTTGTAGAATATGCCGTGCATGGCGTTAAGAGTCAGACACAACTGGAACGTTTTGAAGCGTTTGTGCAGAGAGTGCAAGATGATGAGTCTGGACAGTTAGTTACTGAGTTGATTGAGGTCACCGACTGGGGATGCTCAAACGGCAATTATCTTGAAGAGATGAGCTTGTTTATTCAAGAAGTTCAAAAGTAAAAAACCGAGCGTTAAGTCGCTCGGTTTTTCTGTTTGTGGAACGCTTTTGTGCGCTGGCTCGTCAGGACGTTTACTCTTCTGGATACTCGCCCATACCTTGCGTTTTACCTTCCGCTTTCCAATGCTCTCCAGGAGCAAATGCTTCATCGCATAAATCTACGGTGTAGCCCATTTCTGTGATTTCCTTCAAAGTGAGGTTATCAGCAATATTTGCAACTTCCCCCGATTTATTCCGTAACTCCATGTTGATCTCTCCTCTGTAGGTAGACGAGTGGCATCAATGCACAGTGAAGAATGCATTGGTAACCTTTGTTCTAAGTATATAACCCGCTGCTAAAAATGAAGGTTTAATCCACTTTTTAAATATGGGCAATTGGATAATGCTTTGAGCTGCTTCCGTTATTTAGAACCGCAGCATCGCGATAGTTTGCCATTTGTGATTTATTGAGTGATTAAACGGTCAATTTGGAAACTCGAAATGGTGATTCTCGACCACGCTTTAGCACAACAAATTGTTGATCGAACCATGTCCATCATTGGTCACAATGTGAATGTGATGAACTCGGCAGGCATCATCATTGGCAGTGGCGACCCTAAACGTGTTGGGCAAGTGCATGATGGCGCGGTACTGGCGCTGAATCATGGCGATTCGCTAGAGCTTAATGAGCAGCAATGTTTGACGTTGCAGGGTGTCAAACCCGGTATCAATATGTTGTTGAAATTACATGGCGACGTGGTCGGTATTGTTGGCGTCACAGGAGAGCCGGAGAAAATCCGAGATTTTGCAAAACTGGTTAAAATGACCGCTGAACTAACAATCGAGCAAGCTGCGCTGGTGGAAAAATTTCAGTGGGACAGACGTCATCGTGAAGAGTTTATTCTGGCTTGGATCAATGGCAAATTGACCGATGAAGAGCTGAAAGATTGGGCGATGCGTCTTTCTATCGATGTTACTCAACCACGGGTGGCAACGGTGATTGAAGTCTCGACGCCGTCGGCCTCGAAAAGCATGAAGAGTGTGCGCAATATTGTTGAGCTGCTTGAATACCCAGAGCGTAACAACCTAGTTGCGATTGTCTCAGTGAATGAAATTGTGGTGTTGAAACCGTGTCATTCCGCCAAGCAGTGGGATAGCCAAGTTGAAAGTGAGCGCATTGATAAGTTGATGTCGCGTTTAAGCGATCACGATTCGCATACGTTTCACATTGCGCTAGGGCAGCTGTTTAATGAGCCTAAAGATGTCGCGTTGTCATACCAAAGTGCGAAGCAGGTATTAGCTATTGGCAAGCAGTTCTACCCAGAGAAACGTAAGTACCTGTTCGATGAACTTCGTTTGCCTGTTTTGTTAGCGCCGTTGGCGGATATTTGGCAAGGTGAACAAATTATTGATGGTGTGAAACGGTTGAAAGAGAAAGACAAATCTGGGCAATTACTGAAAACCCTAGATGCACTGTTTGAATGCAATGGCAATGTAACAGAATGCTCTAAAATGCTGTTTATTCACCGGAACACTCTGCGCTATCGGTTAGAGAAAATCACCGAGATAACAGGGCTACCAACCACCAATTTTGTGGGGTTAGCGGAGCTTTATATTGCGACTCGGCTCTCAAAAATGTCGTGATGTTGTGCATTTGCACAATACGCGTTATTTTTTGACCACATCATTTGTCACTCCGCCTAAAGGAATTCGAAAGCAAACGATTAATAATTCATGCGTCCCTACATGTTGAGTGAGCCAACACGGACTCGCTCAGCAAAATAAGAATAAATGGAGTTATCATGAACCTTATATTAATCCTGCTCGGGGTGATCGCATTTATTGTGCTCACGACCACCAAATTCAAATTACATCCCTTTTTAGCGCTGATCATCGCGGCGTTCCTTGCGGCATTTGCTTACGGCTTACCGGCAGATAGCATTGCCAAAACCATTGCTTCTGGCTTTGGCGGCATCCTTGGTTACATTGGTTTGGTTATCGTTTTAGGTACCATCATTGGTGTTATTTTGGAAAAAAGTGGTGCGGCGATCACCATGGCCGATACGGTCATCAAAGTGTTGGGTGAGCGTTTCCCAACATTGACCATGAGCATCATCGGTTACATCGTTTCTGTTCCAGTATTTTGTGATTCAGGCTTTGTCATTCTGAACTCGCTCAAAGAATCACTCGCTAAGCGTTTAAAAACCTCAAGCGTTGCGATGAGTGTGGCGTTGGCAACTGGCCTATACGCAACGCACACGTTTGTGCCGCCAACTCCTGGCCCGATTGCCGCTGCGGGTAACTTAGGCCTGGAATCTAACCTTGGTTTAGTGATTGGTGTGGGTGTGTTTGTTGCAGCGGTTGCGGCGTTAGCGGGTATGTTGTGGGCGAACCGATTCCAACATGTTGAACCAGATGGCATTGAAGCCGTAGAAGAAATTCAGCAAGACTGGCAAGCACTCAAAGCGTCTTACGGCAAATTGCCAACGGCGAGCCAAGCATTCGCTCCTATTTTTGTTCCTATCTTATTGATCTGTTTTGGCTCTATCGCGAAATTCCCAAGCCTACCGCTGGGCGAAGGTTTTGTGTTTGATGTTCTGACTTTCTTAGGACAGCCACTAACGGCATTGGTGATTGGCCTGTTCCTTTCTGTTTGCCTACTCAAGTCAGACAACAAGATTGAAGAATTTGGCGAGCGAATCAGCCAAGGTATTACGGCTGCTGCGCCTATTCTTTTGATTACCGGTGCGGGTGGTGCATTTGGCGCGGTATTAAAAGCAACGCCGCTAGGTGAATACTTGGGTACGACGCTATCGGCGCTGGGCGTGGGTATTTTCATGCCATTTATCGTTGCGGCTGCGCTAAAATCGGCGCAAGGTTCGTCAACGGTTGCACTAGTGACCACATCGGCTTTGGTTGCGCCTATGCTTACGCAATTGGGGCTAGATTCAGAAATGGGCCGCGTATTAACGGTGATGGCGATCGGTGCAGGTGCGATGACGGTTTCTCATGCAAACGACAGCTTCTTCTGGGTAGTTTCGCAGTTTAGCCGCATGTCAGTGGGCTTAGCGTACCGCGCGCAAACCATGGCTACGCTCGTTCAAGGTGTCACGGCAATGGCATTGGTGTACATTTTGAGTCTCGTTCTCTTATAAGTCTCTGGAAATACGTATGAAAGTGGTAATTGCACCTGATTCATTTAAAGAAAGCTTAACCGCCAAACAAGTGAGCGAGGCGATCAAAACGGGTCTTGCTCGCGTATGGCATGATGCCGAGTTTGTTACGGTTCCGGTCGCAGACGGTGGCGAAGGCACGGTTCAATCTTTGATAGATGCAACTCAAGGCGAACAAGTCTTCACAACAGTGACTGCGCCATTAGGGAATGATGTTGAAGCGTTTTATGGCATCCTCGGCGACGGCGAAACTGCGGTTATTGAAATGGCGGAGGCCAGTGGGCTACACCTTGTGCCGAGTGACGCTCGCGACCCAAAACTGACCAGTAGCATTGGTACCGGACAGCTGATCAAACACGCGCTAGACAGAGGCATTCAACGTTTAATCATTGGTTTGGGCGGCAGCGCTACCAATGATGGTGGCGTGGGCATGTTGACCGCGTTGGGGGTGGCGTTTCTTGATGAATCTGGTCATGCAATTACCCCAAATGGAGGCGGGTTAGCGGCGCTTGCGTCCATCGATATTTCTGGTCTTGACCCTCGTTTAGCAACTTGCGAAGTGTTGGTAGCGTGCGATGTTGATAACCCACTCTGTGGTGACAAAGGCGCGTCGGCTATCTTTGGCCCTCAAAAGGGAGCGACGGTATCAGACGTCACTCTGCTCGATAACGCATTGCGCAAGTTTGGCGAGTTGACGGAACAAGCGACGGGTAAGCATGTACTGACTCGTGAAGGGGCGGGTGCTGCTGGTGGTATGGGCGCGGCCTTGCTCGGGTACACGCCAGCACGTTTGCAACCAGGAATTGAGATTGTGCTTGAAACGGTCAAACTTGCTCAGCATGTTGAGGATGCGGATATCGTATTTACAGGCGAGGGTCGAATCGATCATCAAACCGCACATGGCAAAACGCCGATGGGCGTTGCTCAGGTGGCTAAGCAGTGTAATTTACCAGTCATTGCATTAGCAGGCTGTGTGGGCGACAACTATCAGGCGGTTTATGAGTGCGGCATTGATGCGGTGTTTGCTTGTGTACCAAGGGCGATGAGCTTACCTGAGGCCATGAAAGAGGCCGACGTCAACGTTGCTAATTTAGCCGAAAACGTCGCGAGAATGTGGCAAATTAAGTCGAACTGAAGGCGATGACGATATGAAAAAACTCCACCTTTGTGTGGAGTTTTTTGTTGTTACCTGTTTGCGTATGTCGGCATAAGTTCATTTAGCAAGAGCGAGTTAACAGGCATGTTTTTTTATCAATTTTGCCAGAGTTTGCATCGCGTGACTCCAATCGGTTTCATGACCAAAGTTTGCCACGCTGAGGCGTACGCAATGCCGATATTGCCCTTGAGTGCCAAATACGGTACCGGGAAGTAGGCTGATTCTGTGCTTATTGCATGCTTGATACAACGCATAGCTGTCCGTGTCTTCGGGCAGTCGCAACCAAAGTAAGAACGAGCCTTGTACGGCGTTGATCTGGTATCGATTTTTTAGAGGTTCGTATTCATCCAAGTATTGATGAAGCATCTGGATAAATCGTCGCATGTTGTTTTGATAAACCCGACCCATTCGCGCAGTATGCGTTCGATACTTGCCTGACGTTAGAAACGTTGCCACGGCGGATTGCATCAGGTTCAAACTGCCCATGTTCTCACACAGTAGATATTGTTCAATTTGGTCTCGATATCGCCCCGCCAACATCCAACCAATTCTCAAACGCGAATCGAGCGTTTTGGATAACGAATTCACGTAAATTACGCGTTGCTTGTCATCGAGCAATCTCAAGCTTGGCAACGGCTTATCATAACTTAACCCGCCAAACACATCGTCTTCGATAATAGGAATATTGCCGGACGCCAATAGCAATTGCTGGCGCTTTTCTAACGGCATCATGGCACCAGTAGGGTTGGTGAAGTTTGGTGTTACGATGATCGCTTTTATGTCCCATGTCGCCATTGCTTTTGCTAAGGCTTCGGGGCACATACCGTCTCGTGGGCAACTCGGGATTTCCACCACTTTGAGGCCGAGTGATTCGAGCATCAATAAGTTTCCAAAATAACAAGGAGACTCCACCGCGACGATATCGCCTTTTTGTGTCGTTGCGCGCAGCGCTAGGCTTATTGCTTGTTGCGCGCCGTGCGTCACCATGATTTCATCCAATTTGGCTGGTGTGCCCAAATCTTGCGTGATTTTCGCCAGTTGTTTAATTAAGAGGTGATCACCGGGTGGCAACTGGTAATGGCTCGGTACATGCGTTTGCTGGCGGCTGTGACGGCCGATCTCGGCGTACAAGCTTTTGATCGCGGGAGAGTCAATGTTTGGGTGGGCAGAACCGGTAGGCAAACGCTCTTGGTATTCAGGATAAGTAAGGATTTCTTTGCAGATCGAGAGCAAATCCACGCGAGTCGGATCCGGAATTGAGCGAGAGGTCGGCAAAGCGACTTTAACTCGATAACCCGATTTGGGAACCGAGTACACCAAGTTTTGTGCTTCCAGCTCTTGATACGCACGAATCACGGTATTTTTACTGACGTTTAATTCTTGGCTCAACGAGCGAATGGAGGGCAGTCGATCATCCGCCTGATAAACGCCACCACTGATGGCTTGTTTGAGGTGTTTTTCCACCACGAGGTACTTATTCCCTTCACCGCTTCCCAATAAATCTGTACCCATAAAAACACTTCCATCTGTCACTTTTTGAAAACACTGTACCTAATTACATTAGCAGTATCTCAAAACATAAAACAAGCGTGAGTGAGGCGATCATGTTAATCCGAGCCATCCCTTTTGTATTTGTCATCCTTTGGGCTTCTGGATTCGTTGGTGCGCGTTTTGGTTTGCAATATGCCGAGCCAGCGACACTACTTTCTATCCGTATGGCATTCAATGTCTTATTGTTTTTGGTTCTTGTGGCGGTATTGCGTAGAAGGTTGCCGACAGGAAAAGATTTATGGCACAGCTGTGTGGTTGGTGCATTGATCCACGGTTTCTATCTGGGCGGTACTTATTTCGCTATCGCCTTAGGTATGCCTGCGGGGTTGAGTTCGTTGCTGGTGGGTATTCAACCGATTTTAACCGCGGCTTTGCTGGTGGTGTTTGTTCGTGAGGAATTTAAACCCTCGCAATGGTTGGGTTTGGCTCTTGGTTTTGTCGGTATCGCTATGGTGTTGATGGGCAAAATGGAGTGGCAATCCGAGCAGCATAAAGTGTTGGCCATTGGTTTGTGTTTGTTGGCTTTGGTTGGTATCACGCTAGGGACGCTTTATCAGAAAAAACATTGCCAACAAGTGGATATGGTGGGTGGTGCGACGGTGCAATATTTGGCCGCGCTCGTCATGTTTCTGCCCGTTGCGATGCAGTTTGAAACCATGCAAGTGCAGTGGGAACTGGAGTTTATTTTGACTGTGTTGTGGTTGGTCGTCGTGCTCTCTTGTGTAGCTATTCTACTGCTGCTGTACATGGTTAAGAACGGTGCTGCATCGAGCGTAGCTTCTGTATTCTACCTGGTGCCGCCAACGACGGCGATT
Organism: Vibrio sp. 1731; assembly: GCF_033339955.1. Lineage (NCBI taxonomy): Bacteria > Pseudomonadati > Pseudomonadota > Gammaproteobacteria > Vibrionales > Vibrionaceae > Vibrio > Vibrio sp. 1731. The sequence continues at coordinate 389,347 of NZ_JAWOVO010000002.1, forward strand.
CAGGCTTGGCTCGCGTTTGGAGAGTCATTTGATTGGATGGGGATTTCTGGTTTCGTACTGGCAGCTACGGCGGTGTATTTGGTGGTTAAAAAGCCGGATCTGACGATAAAGAAATCGATTCAAACAGAATATACCTAAATTGGGTAGGGACATTTGCGTATCAGTGGGTACAATCTGCTTCATCTTAATCCGTGGAGCAGAATGATGAAGGTAAAGCCAGATCGAATGACCGCCATGCGTAGCATCATCGAGCAAGTAAAAGCGGAACTACCAATTTATGAACCAGAAACGTTTGTATGTGGACCAGAAGGGCAGTGCATTGGCTGTCCGAAGAAATTGTTGGAAATGGTCGATTCAGAAGTCACTTATTGGGAGTCAGCCATGGAGCGCGGCATTGTTCCGCAGTTCGATGAGATTCGTCGTTTTGGCAAAATGTGCACGAATGTTCGTCGTGGTCTGGTGCGAAATAATGTGCCTTTACTCAGTAACTAGAGAGTAAAAATCGTCTAATATCTGACACATAGCGTCGTTTTGTTACACTGCTCTTTGGCTGCTGTTCTCAAGTTTGAGTGGTGTTTGTCTCTTCTTACCCCTTAAGCCTTTAATCGTAAGAAATTGGCGATATATTGGCTCGGTCTCACATGGATGTGGGGCTATTGTCTTGGGCTAGTTGAGATAAGAAACGTGAAATCAAAGGGATTTACGCTGATGGAAATCACCATAGTGCTTACCACTTTGGCTTTCATCGCATTAGCTGCTTTACCAGTACTACTCGATATTCATCGCCAAGCATACGCTGCGATGCTGCACAGTTCTCAGTCTTCTTTGGGTACGGCTCTCAAATTCTTTCATGCTCAATCAGTGATTGATAACGCTTACGGCCAAGAGCACGTTCACTACATTGACCGACATGTCAAAACACGCAAAGGCATGCCAGAAGCGAGTGCCGATAGTATTCGAGCTTTGTTAGAAATCGATCTACCAGCCAGAGGTTATTCGAAAATTGACGTGCCGTGCAAAGGCAGTGATTTTTGCATCATCGGTCAGCAGCACCCAAACAGTGCTCATTTTGTCGCTATTCCTGATTATCAGTTCTTAGATAAATCGGGTGTTGATCGCGTGGTGTACATTTGGCCGCAAGGTTACACACTGGCAGAAGAAGCATGCTATTTCTACTACGTGAATCAAGCCTCTAACGATTCAATTGTTCGAGGGTATGTGACGCAAGGGTGTTAATCCCGAATAAGTGTTGCGAACAACGGTTATCGTGAGTCTACAAATCGGGGTTTTTCGAAGGGCTTTGCGCTTTATACAATACCATTTTTTGACTCATCAAGACTTTACCATTTGGCAAGGTCACTTCCCCAAGTTCCCCCTGATGTTCAAATCCAAACCGTTCATATAAAGCAATCGCTGGTGTGTTGGTTGTGTATACGTAGAGTGCGATTTGGTCGTAACCAAATTCCCAACCACGTGCGATCGCGACTGCCAATAGTTTCCGCCCCAATCCTTTGCCTCGGTAGTTTTTGTCGATGTGAATACCAAGAATACCGACGCGAAGGCGTTGCCCTCTTTCGTAACCGCACATCTCAGCTGGGTAGATTTCAACACTACCGATAAGTTTTTGGCGGTCAAACGCGACAAACTGAGGGATGGACTCGTTTTCCACACGTTGCAGGATTCTGCGAAGCGTTGCGTTATCGGGTGCAGGAGAAATCAAAAATTCCCCTTCGGAGTACACTCGATTCCACAGCGCGGTGAAGCGCGCGATATCGCTCACCTTGATGGATCTGATTTGCATTCATCTTCCTTGATTAGTGCAGGTTAGTAACGGTTAGGGGATAAGCTCAGATAAACAACGAATTTGGTTAGGAATGGCTTCGGCTGGTGCATCAGCGCCCGTTGGGTTAAACCAAATTGTGTTTACGCCCGCTTTCATCGCAGGGTAAATATCTTTGTGAGGTAAATCGCCAACCATGGTTATTCCACTCACGTTAACCCCTAACTGTTTTGCGATGGCGAGATAAAACTCAGGTTGGTTTTTAGCGATACCGAGGTTGGCAAAACAAAAATAGCCATTTAAGTATTGGTCTAAGTCGACGCGAACAAATGCACGCTGAACCTCTTCCATGTTGGAATCAGATGCACTGGTCGCAATGTAGATGGGATGATTTTGGGAAAGTATTGCCAGTGTTTCTCTGGCTTGAGGAACTGCTTCTACGTGTTCCCAATCGCACATTTTTCCTTGTGCGTGAGGGAAATCTACCATCAAGGTGTTCCCCCAATCGAAAAGATAAATCATGTTCGAATCTCCTTATCCGCACATCATATCGTCTTTTTCTAAAATCAGGGGGGTAAATTGCATCGATAAATGCGATTTAGGTGGGTTTAGTCGTGAAAAGCGCTTAATTGTCGTTATCGTTACAAATGTTTCAGCATAATGCGTGAGTTAGTTTTAAAACCTTGATTATCGTAAAAGCGCTGTGCTGGCTGATTGAATTCCATCACTTCCAATCGAACTTGTGTGGCATTGGCATCGCGCGCCCATTGCTCACAGGCTTGGAGCAGTTGGCGGCCGATTCCTTGCTGCTTTTGCGCTTCATCGACAACAATTGTTCCCACGCGACAAATTGGGTCTTTGATCAGAAAACTGACGGTGTCGTTTTGGGTGATCATCGCGGTTAAGAAGCCGAGAATTTGCTGTTCGCGTTCGGCAATCAAAAAGAGTCGCTCTTTGTTCTCTAGTGCTTGTGCAAGAAATTCTCGATCAGCTTCTGATGGCGCAACAAAGGCTTCTGGCGCATTCGCAAAATGCAGTGAATTAATTTGAAAATTAAGCTGAAAAATTCCGTCTAAATCATCGGGAATCGCTTGTCGGATATGGACTTGCATTCTATCTGCCCCCTGCAATATCGATAAATGATCCTGTGACATAAGAGGCTTCGTCATTTAATAGCCAAGCGATCGCATTTGCTACTTCTTCTACCGTGCCACCGCGTTTAAGAGGAATTTGAGGGCTGAGTCTATCTACTCGGTTTGGTTCTCCGCCGTCGGCATGCATATCAGTGTAAATGAAACCAGGTCGAACGCCATTGACGCGAATATTGCGCTCTGCCAACTCTAGCGAGAGCCCTTTAGTTAAGGTATCCATCGCGCCTTTTGATGTGGCGTAATCGACATACTCAAATGGCGCGCCTGAGCGCGACGCTCCAGAGGAGACATTCACAATTGCACCGCCTGCACTGAATCGCCTCGCCGCTTCTCGACAGCAGAGAAAACAGCTATTCACATTGGTGTTCATTACTTTCTGAAAGCGTTCCAAGCTGATTTCTGACAAAGGCGATTGAGTAAATAGGATGCCAACGTTGTTGACCAAGTGCGTCACTGCACCAAATTCACGTTCTGTTTCATCAAACAAGGAGAGCACTTGCTTCTCATCGGCTACGTCTGCGGCGATGGCAATCGCTTTGCCACCGTTTGCTTGTATTTCTGCCACAACTTGGTCGGCGGCCTCTTGCTGAGTGCGGTAATTAACGCAAACGCGATAGCCTTGCTCGGCCAGCTTTTTCGCCGCTGCGGCTCCAATGCCTCGGCTTGCGCCGGTAATGATGACTACTTTATTCAAAATACGTCCTTATTTTTGTAGTGAGTAGATTTTATCGGCGTAGGGTTTGCCACCAATTTGGTATGCGTCTGGAATGACCTCAATGAGTTCGAAACCACATTTTATCAGGACACGTTCTGACGCAATATTGCCTTCAGTGACCGTCGCGGAAAAGTGGTTGATGTTATGTGTCGAGGTTGCCCAGTATAGAAGCGCTTGAAGAGTTTCTGTTCCAAACTGTTGGCCATGAAATTCCGGCAAAAGTAAGTAACCTACCTCTGCCTTACCGTTTTCAATAGCAAAGCCAGTGATGCCGATGGGTTGTTCAGATTGCTTATCGAGTATTACAAGGCAAAGCCAATGCTGGCAATTTGGGGTCCATGGTAATAATCGCGAAGCAAATTTTTCTCTTATTTCTGTTTCGCTGGGACGATCGAAACAGAGCGCAATAACCTCTTGTTCGGAGAGTAATCGTTGAAAGAGTTCCCAGTCACTGGCTTTGATGGGTCTTAATTGGCTTCTGTGCGTCTCGATATAAACTGACATGCGTGTCCTTACTGCATCAATGTGGAGATTCAGTCTCTCATCCTCTTATCTGTTTAATCAAATAGTTGCATTCATAAAAGTGATTTATGTGGTGAATAGTTGGCTGGGTAATGGATTATTGCCATATATTCATCTTTGAGATGCAAATAACAAAATTTCATACTTGAGGCATACAGAGCAACACGGAAATGATGTGGATCAAGAGAGGGCTACCCATAAAGTAGTAATTTGCGACCTATAATTACATTTTATTTGGAAGTGTTGCTAATTATGTCAATAAAAAAACGATATGTTGCACTGCTGGTTGCTGCCGGCATTGGTGTGGGCTGGTTAACTTTGGGGGGGAGTGCGGCAGTAATGCATTACACCTCAGATACTGAATTTTGTCTCTCGTGCCACTCTATGGAAACCCCTTACAAAGAGTACCAAGGCTCAGTGCACTTCAGTAATGCGAAAGGCATTCGCGCGGAATGTTCTGACTGTCATATTCCTCAAGAACCAATGGATTACCTGATCACCAAAATTCGTGCGTCGAAAGACATTTACCACGAATTTGTGACAGGCAAGATCGACACGCCAGAGAAATACGAAGCACATCGTAAAGATATGGCTGAAACGGTATGGGCTCAGTTCCGTGAAAACGATTCAGCGACGTGTCGTTCGTGTCATGATTTCGATGCAATGGAAGAGTTTGAGCAATCACGTGATGCGGCGAAGATGCACGCTTACGCGAAAGCAAACGATCAAACGTGTATCGATTGTCATAAAGGTGTGGCGCACTTTGCACCAGAAGCAGAGCTAGACAGCAAGGCATTTGAAACGTTGATGAGCTTCACCACAAAAACATCACCTGGTGCCAAAGTCGTTTACCCTGTGACTGAAATCGCAATGGGTGAGATGGGTAAAATTAACCCAACGACGAAGTTGGAAGTAATCAGCTCTGAAGGCGACAACCGCACTGTTAAGTTGAACGCATTCCAAATGAAAGGCGCAGAGCAAGTGCTTTACATGGGAGAAGGTCAACGTGCCATCGTAGCAACGCTAACAGAGCAAGGCCAACAAGCGCTTGAAACTGGTGAATTTGAGGCAGATGTTTACGGCAACGAATGGCGCGCGGTTTCTTTAACTGGCGCTATTGATTCTCCAGTTGTTGACACGCTTGAACCAGTATGGTCATACGCAGAAGAGTTGGACAACGTTTACTGTGCAACTTGTCACGCGAAAATTCCTTCAAATCACTTCACAGTGAATGCATGGGGACCGGTAGCGAAGAGTATGGGTGATCGAACTGATATTTCAGCCGAGAACCTAGAAATTCTAACCAAGTTCTTCCAGCACCATGCAAAAGATGTGGTTGGTCACTAACGATAAATAGAAGGATAAGATTATGACTAATATGACCCGTCGCGGATTTCTAAAAGGCACTGGTATGGCGGCTGGTGCAATGGCATTCACTTCATTTGCACCTATGTCTGTTGCGTCTTCAAACCAGCGTGGCAAGGGCATTTTGACAGCGGGCCGCATGGGCCCAATGCTGTGTGAAGTGCAAGACGGTAAGCTGGTTTCAACCACGAACGCATTGCCACAAACGGTACCAAACAGCCTACAAAGCACCGGTCCTGACCAAGTGCACACTAAAGCGCGTGTCAAGTACCCAATGGTTCGCAAAGGTTACTTGGCAAACCCATCAGCTCCCGAAGGAGTTCGTGGCAGCGATGAATTTGTACGGGTGTCTTGGGATGAAGCTTACAAGTTGATACACGAGCAGCACATGCGCATTCGTAAAGAATATGGCCCGGCTTCTGTGTTTGCTGGTTCTTACGGCTGGCGTTCAAGTGGCGTGCTGCACAAAGCACAAACCTTGCTGCAACGTTACATGAGCATGGCGGGTGGCTATTCAGGCCACTTGGGTGACTACTCAACGGGTGCTGCGCAGGTCATCATGCCGCACGTTGTGGGCTCTATCGAAGTGTACGAGCAACAAACCACGTACCCAGTGGTACTAGAGCACAGCGATGTGGTTGTGCTTTGGGGCTTAAACCCAATTAACACTCTAAAAATCGCGTGGAGCTCAACAGACTGTGCTGGTCTTGAGTTCTTCCATCAGTTGAAAAAATCAGGCAAGACGGTTATCGCTATTGACCCTATTCGTTCTGAAACCATCGAGTTCTTTGGTGAGAATGCGGAGTGGATTGCTCCTCACCCAATGACCGACGTGGCAATGATGATGGGTATCGCACACACCTTAGTGAAACAAGGTAAGCACGATAAAGCCTTCCTCGATAAATACACCGCAGGTTACGACAAGTTTAAAGCGTACCTGATGGGCGAAGAAGACGGCGTAGAAAAATCAGCAGAATGGGCATCACAAATCTGTGGCGTACCTGCGAAGCAACTTGAGCTACTGGCTGACATCTTCAGTAAAAACCGCACCATGCTGATGGCGGGTTGGGGCATGCAGCGCCAACAATACGGTGAGCAGCGTCACTGGATGCTGGTTACACTGGCAACGATGTTGGGTCAAATCGGTTTACCGGGCGGTGGTTTTGGTTTCTCTTACCACTACTCAAACGGTGGTAACCCTGCTCGTGATGCTGGCGTACTTCCTGCGATTTCGGCATCGCTGGGTGGCGGCTCTTCTGCGGGGAACGACTGGGCGGTGTCTGGCGCGGTGCAAAGCTTCCCTGTGGCGCGTATTGTCGAGGCGTTGGAAAACCCAGGTCAATCCTACCATCATAACGGTCATGAACTGACGTTCCCGGACATCAAGATGATTTGGTGGGCAGGTGGTGCGAACTTTACTCACCACCAAGACACCAACCGTCTGATCAAAGCGTGGCAAAAGCCTGAGCTGATCGTGATTTCAGAGCCTTACTGGACGGCGGCTGCGAAGCACGCGGACATTGTTCTGCCAATCACCACATCGTTCGAGCGTAACGACTTAACGATGACGGGTGACTACAGTAACCAACACTTGGTGCCAATGAAGCAAGTGGTTGAGCCGCAAGGTGAAGCGCGTAATGACTTCGATGTATTCGCGGACATGGCAGAGATGCTAGCTCCGGGTGGCCGTGACGTATACACCGAAGGCAAAACCGAAATGGAATGGCTGTACGGCTTCTACAAGGCGGCGCAACAAGGTGGCCGTGGCTCTCGCGTAGCAATGCCGAACTTCAGCAAGTTCTGGGAAGATAACCAACTGATCGAGATGAAGTGGAACGAGAAGAACGCACAGTTTGTTCGTTACGCAGATTTCCGTGAAGACCCGATCATGAATCCACTCGGTACACCAAGTGGTAAGATCGAAATCTTCTCGAAAACCATTGAAGGCTATCAGTTGGAAGACTGTCCTCCACATCCAACGTGGATGGCACCAACCGAGTACACGGGTACTGCGAAAGATGGCGAGTTGCAGCTAATGACCGCGCACGCAGCGCATCGTCTACACAGCCAATTCAACTACGCGAAGATTCGCGAAGAGTACGCAATTGCAAACCGTGAACCTATTTGGATTCACCCTGAAGATGCGAAAGCGCGTGGTATTAAAACGGGCGATCTAGTTCGTGCGTTTAACAACCGTGGCCAAGTATTGGTTGGTGCAGAAGTGACTGACCGAATCAAGCAAGGTTCAGTGTGTATTCATGAAGGCGGTTGGCCGGATTTGGATCCTAAAACCGGCATTTGTAAGAACGGCGGTTGTAACGTGTTAACGTTGGATATTCCGACCTCTCGACTTGCAAACGGCTGTGCGGCGAACTCGGCACTGGTTCGTATTGAAAAATACACTGGCCCAGAATTAGAACTAACAGCGTTTGAACCACCAAGAAATGGCTAGAAAAAAGTAGCGATTGAAAGCAAGAAGCCAGCGAATCGCTGGCTTCTTTTTATCTAGTCATCGTTCACATTAGCGCGAAGCGAGAGAAACAAACGGCATCTATTTCTTAATCTGAAATGTCGGGAGTAAAGTAAATACAATCGCGACAAACAAGACCGAGCCTATTAAATCTTCAGGGCGATGCATGCCCAGCCATAAGCGGCTATATGCGACGCTCATTCCCCACATCCACAATGACAGTGCAGAGATATAGCACTTGTTCTGTAAGAACAAACCACCAAAGAAAGCCAAACAAATCGAAACGAAAATCGTATGGCCGGATGGGAAAGAATAGTCTTTCTCGCCTTGCCAATGGCGCGTTCGCCAATCACTGACGTGTTCAGAAATCTGGTTAATTACGTTGGCTTGCTGCTTTGTATCCAACTGATAAAACGCTTCTGGGTGCTCAATCAATTGCTCTGCAGCAAGCAGTTCGGCGTAGGGACGCGGGCTTTCTGTCATCAGTTTTAGCCCCGTTTTGCTGGCAAAACCAATCACCAGTAACAACCCTAACATTGAGAGTTTTTGTATCCACTCAATGCGACTTGGTTTAAAGCGAAATAAAGAAAGCAGTAGCAGTGTTAACGTAATTAAAAAACCTTTGCTACCAGCAGAATCTGTGAGCAAAGTAAAAGTAATACCCAGACTTTCAGGCACCTGTGAAGTGAGATTGTGATAAGAGCCAAACAGCGACATTGGGATGATGCCAAGAACAAACAAGGCGAGCATCATCAATCCATATTTTTTGGTTTTCATTGAGAGCGTTTTGTTTTTATTGAGGGTTATTCAACCACGTGAAAATAATGGGCTTATCTTACGTTATCTGGCGTGAAAAACTTATCAACGCTCTGTCAATTTGACGAGAGAATGAAGGTTGAGTGATGAATTGATGACACTTATCCGGAGGGTAAAGGCGCTCATCCTTAAGCGCTGGGGTCTTAATCCATCAGAGAAAGTAAGTATTCTGCTGCTTTGGTTGGGTTTTCTGCATGACAAATGGCAGAAACCAAAGCCAAACCATGTACACCTGTCGCACTCAGGGCAGGAATGTTGGTTTCGTTAATGCCGCCAATGGCAACAATCGGCAGTGAAGTCGTCTCTAACGCCATTTTCAAACCATCAATACCCCAATGTTTTTTGGTGTTGGTTTTGGTTGGCGTCGCGAAGATTGCGCTCAAACCGATGTAATCAATTGGAAGAGAATCCGCTTGTGCAAGCTGCTCTTCATTTTCGATGGATAAGCCGAGGATTTTGTTTGGTCCAATCAACTCACGAGCGATATTTGCTGGCATGTCTGATTGCCCGAGGTGAACCCCATCAGCATCGACAGCCAGTGCGACATCAACGCGGTCATTGATGATCAAGGGCACATCGGTATCTTTAAGGATGTCTTTGACGGCTTGAGCACGTTCGATAAACGCACGCACATCGCCGTGTTTTTCGCGGACTTGTACCATGGTCACGCCACCTTCCACGGCTTTTCTCACAACACGCTTTAGTGTGGCTAAATCTTGTTGGTCATCGGTGACCAAATATAAACGATAGGCGTTCATTTTGTTTCCTTTGGGCCTCTCATCTAGATGGAATGAGAGGCTGGTATTTGTAGAGAAAAGCTTAGCTCACGTGTAGTTTTAGGCGTTTTGCCAGCGTTTCTTCATCCAGCTGGTAAAGCTCATCCAGCAGGTTCATTTGTAGGCTACCTGGGCCGCGAGCTTGTTCCGCGGCAATCTCGCCAACAACGCCCAGTACCGCCGCTGCAGCAAGGCCGGTATCATCACCAACAGCAGCAAAAGCGCCTGTTAGAGCCGTTAGTGTACAACCCATTCCGGTTACGTATGGCATCATCTCGTGACCGTTGTTTAGCTGCACGGTTTGCCCTTTCGTGACGATGTAATCAGTCTCGCCAGAAATCACTACGCTCGCGCCGTACTCTAAGACTAAGAAGTTCGCTGCGCCAAGTGCTGCGTCGCTGCTGTCTAACGCATCGACGCCTTTGCTTTGTGCTTGCTCGCCAGCGAGTGCAATGATTTCTGAGGCGTTACCACGAATGATCAGCTTGTTTGCAAGGCGTGCGATCTCACGTGATGTCTCGGTACGTAGTGAGCTTGCTCCGCAACCGACAGGGTCGAGTACAACGATTTTACCATTGGAATTGGCTTGCTCTACGGCATAGCTCATGCGCGGTGTCCAAACGCTGTCTAGGGTACCGATGTTGATAACCAGTGCGCCAGCGAACGACATCATCTCTGCCATCTCTTGTTTGGAGTGCGCCATGATTGGAGAAGCGCCGATCGCTAATAGTGCGTTTGCTGTGTTATTCATCACCACGTAGTTAGTGATGTTGACGACTAACGGCTTTTGCTGGCGTACTGCGGTTAATGCTTGGGTGATTTGTTCAATTAACATGAGACTCTCCGATTAATCTTGCTGAGCGTTTAGACCTTGTTGCCAGAATGCCACTTCCATACGCGTTGCAGTTTTGAATACCTGAATCAGGTTTTGACCACGCTGACTATTGATATCGATTTCCGCCAATAACTGATTAAAGTGTTCTGCACCTTTTGCGACACCAGATTGGAATTCCTCACCACCGTAGAGGTTGATCCAACTTGCATATGGGTTGCCTTCGATTACTGTCTTTTCAACTTCAATCAGCATCTTACCGATTACGGCATAACCGATGGAGCATGGCGCTAGTGCCGCGTATAGATCAACAAGATCGCCCGTCATGCCAGCATCCAATACGTAGCGGGTGTAAGCCACAGTGCCGAAATCTTCTGGCTCGTTTTCTAGGTCGGATTCCGTCAGCCCCCATTGCTCACAGTAAGTCACGTGATGGGCGATTTCAGAATCGAGCAATGCATGTACGCTTGGGAGCGCGCGGCGCATGTCATCCAAAGTACGCGCTTTGTAGATCGCTAATGCGTAAGCTCGTGCGTACTGTTTTAGGAAAAGAAAATCCTGCTTTAGGTAATGCAGAAAACAAGGCTGAGCCAGAGTGCCCTGCGCCAATTGCTGCACGAAAGCATGCTCGGTGTATTCTTGCCAATCTTGGCGGCAAGCGTCGATCAAATCTTGGTATTTCATTATGGGTATCTCGTTATCAAAAGACCCTAGGCTTAGATCCTAAGGTCAGTAGAATTAGTCAAAATTCGGTACGTAATCTTTCGCTTTTGGCAGTGTTTCGATGATTTTTTGTGAATACATAAACTCGGCGTAATCATCGTAGCGTTTCAGATCTACTGCAGATGGACGAAGAGCGAAACGAATTAGTGTGTCGTTCCAAGCGCGTTGGTTAAGCTCGTTGTTGAGTGTGTCTGGTGAATAAGCCACAAACTCTTTCCACGACTCTTTTGGATGGTTAACGATGTAAGTGGTCGCTTGCTCTAGTGCTTTGTTGAATGCCTTGATGGCTTCTTTGTCGTAGGTTTTTGCATTGGCTACGAAGACTAACTCGTCATACGCTGGTACTCCGTGTTCTTCAGGGAAGAAGGCTTTAGCTTTATAACCTTCTAGTGCCAGTTGGTTGGTTTCGAAGTTACGTAGACCGCCCCAAATCGCATCCACTTTGCCAGACGCAAGAGACGAAGACAGCGCCCAACCTACGTTGATGATTTGTACGTCAGAAAACTTCACATTCTCTTGCGCAAGCATGGTGCCGATTGTCGCTTCTTCGTTGCCGGCGATCGCAATACCGATCTTCTTGCCTTTTAAGTCGCCAAGGTTTTCATTCTTACCGTTGTCCAACACCATCAGCGTGTTGAGTGGCGTAGCAATCAAAGTCGCAGAGCGGATTAGTGGCAAACCAGCCGCGACATCGATGGTCAGGCTTGGTTGGTAAGAGATCGCCATGTCGACTTTACCCGCCGCGACCAACTTAGGTGGTGTGCTTGGATCAGCAGGCTCTTGAATGTTGACCTTCAAACCTTGTTCTTTGAAGTAACCACGCTCTTTGGCAATCACGATAGGACCATGATTTGGGTTGACGAACCAATCCAACATCAGTGTCATCTCTTTTTCTGCTGCAAGCACATTGGTTGATACCACTGAAGCGAGTAGAGCAGCAGCGCTCATAAGTTTGTTTTTATTCACGGGGTTCTTCCTTTTCTTTCCCAATTTTCTTTGGTTATTTTCTGTAATTATTTGCTTTCCCAAGGGATGGCTTTTTTCAATAATTTATCGGTGATGAAGTAGAGTGAGATAGACAGCACGGCTAGGATAAACAGCGCCGCAAACATCTCATCAATGATCATGCGAGCATTAGCTTGGAGCATCAGATAACCCAAGCCTTCACTTGAACCTACCCACTCACCGACCACTGCTCCAATCGGCGCAATAACGACGGCAACACGAATGCCTGAGGCTAAAGTTGGTAGGGCGGCTGGCAATTGAATATGACGAAGTAACTGCCATTTAGACGCGCCCATGGTCTTGGCAAGGTCGAGGTAACCTGTTGGTGTATTACGTAAGCCGTCGTAGCAACATGTGGTGACGGGGAAAAAGATGATGATCGCCGCCATGACGACTTTCGATGCAATGCCGTAACCCAGCCAAAGCATGAGTACTGGCGCGATGGCGAACACAGGGATCGCTTGGCTAGCAATCAGAATGGGCAGTAACCAACGCTTCAGCGGTTCGAACATCAGCATTTGCAATGCGAACAGCAAACCCATTGATAATCCAAGCGCCGAACCAAGTAAAATCTCTTGCGCGGTAACCCAAGTATGTTTGAGCAAGACATCGTAACGAGTGACCAATCTATCCAGCACTTCAATTGGTGAAGGTAAGATGAAGCTTGGCATGTCGAATACCACAACAACCAACTGCCACAATCCCAAGATCACCGCTGTGCTAATGACCAAGCGCAGAGCCGGATGGGTCACGCGTTCTTTTTTACTAATGCGTGCCGAAACGGAGTTGTACTGAGTCATATCACTCATAGTCTTTCTCCAGTTGATCCAAAATCGCTTGTTGTAACGCCGCGCACTCTCCATCGAGAACTCGGGGCGGCTTGGAGTCTGGAACGACCAAGTGCTGAGCTTGCGCAGGTGTGCCTTGCAACACATAGAGTTGGTGAGCTAATCGCACCGCTTCTTGTGGGTCGTGGGTAATCAGAACAACCGTCTTATCTTTCAGCAATTCGGCAGACAAGGTTTGCAACTTATGACGAGTAACCGCGTCCAGTGCAGAGAAAGGCTCATCCATCAGAACTAGAGGCTTGTCTTGCATCAGAGTGCGAGCAAGGGCAACACGTTGTCTCATGCCGCCAGAGAGCTGAGCTGGCTTAGCATCCGCGTAATCGGCGAGTCCCACTTGGCTTAGTAAAGTCAGTGCACGTTGTCTATTTTGCTCTGGTGCTTGCTCTTGAGAAAATCGAGAACTGAGGCAGACGTTGTCTAACACATTCAACCACGGTAGCAATAAATCCTGCTGAGCCATGTAAGCGATACGGTCATGCAGTGTAGCGCCATCCGTTGTGATGAGTTCGCCATGCCAGTCAACTTGGTCATCCAGCAGGCCAGCTAAGTAACGCAATATTGTGGTTTTCCCGCAGCCACTTCGTCCGAGTAATACCGTCCATTTACCGACGGGAATGGTCATGTTCATTCCTGCTAAAGTCGGTGTTTGGCTATCTTTGTATCGCAGACTAGCATCGGAAAGCTGAATGCCAATCGCGTTAGCGAACATAAGTATGACCCGCAAAAAAGTGGTTCACAGGGCCATGGCCTTTACCTACATCCAATTCATCAGCGTGTGCGATAGCTTGGCTGATGTACTGCTTACCCAGGTGCACCGCTTTGTGTAGGTTGTTGCCTTGGCCAAGATAAGACGCAATGGCGGAAGAAAGTGTACAGCCTGTGCCATGAGTGTTTTTGGTTGGAAATCGCTTGGCGCTAATTAACTCGGCACTGTCTTGCATGATAAGCAGATCGTTGCTGTTTTCATTTTCTTCAAGGTGACCGCCTTTGAGCAGAATAGCTTTGGCGCCAAGCGCACGAAGGTCGGTAATCATATCGTTCATTTCAGATTCTGATTGAGGCATTGGCTTACCCGTCAATGCTGCGCCTTCGGGTAGGTTAGGGGTAATGATGTCTGCGAGCGGAATCAATTCTTCTTTTAAAGTGCTGATTGCCGACTGTTCCAGTAATAGATCGCCGCTGGTGGCCACCATCACAGGGTCAATCACGAGGTGTTTTGGCTGGTATTGTTTAATTTTGTCTGCAACGACTTTGATGATGTTGGAATCTGCCAGCATGCCCACTTTGACTGCAACGATGTTGAGGTCGGTAAATACTGCATCAAGTTGGCTCTCTACATGGTCGAGAGGAATGGGGAAAATCGCAGAAACGCCTTGGGTATTTTGCGAAGTAATCGCCGTGATTACCGAGCAAGCAAAACTGCCGGTTGCGGACATCGCTTTGATGTCGGCTTGAATACCTGCACCGCCACCACTGTCTGAGCCCGCGATGGTCAATACGATAGGGGTAGGCAAGGCTGGCGTGTGATGTGAATGAGGTTGTGATTGCTGCGTCATGGTCGCTCCTACTACAAGACGTATAGGAACTGACTTTGACCGTTGCAGATAGATCGATTTTTCGATCGCTATCGCTTACCTAAGAGGGGCGACGAAAGGCAAAGTGTGCATAGTTCCCTACGTCAGTGCTAACTGAATCAGGTTCAACGGGTCTCGAATTTCGATCTCAGCCAACACTTGTCGTGTGGCCCCCCGACTATTTCGTTCGGATGATAGCAGGACCATTGCGGAAGGGATACGTTTTTTGAGCGTAACTATAATGAGTATTCAATTATGCGAGGTGAGTGATAAAGTAAGCACCTAAATGGTTAGCTGGGTGGAATTTACTAGTGCAACGCTCTGGTGAATGAGCAGAACCTGGAATATTTAATAAATAATCGTGGTCTCGTTAAGCAAGGATTAGCACAAAACAAGGTTAAAAAACTGTTAAAATTTAACGTGTTGCCAATTTAACTTTGTTGAACTTTTTCACAGTTAATTAGGAAGGCTAAGACGATCATCGAGCAAGGAGACTTCATGCTTAATTCTGTAACAGCGAAGTCAGTGATCGATCATGCGCTCTTTTTGGGGGCTGATTTCGCTGAACTATTCGTTGAACATCACCAAACCAACACTGTCCAGATCGCATCTGGTGAAGTGGATAAGGTTAACTCGGGTATCGATTTTGGTATCGGTATTCGTCTTTTTTTCGGTCATAAGGTGCTTTACGGTTACACCAACAGCACAGATGAAGCCGAACTAAAGCGCGTAACCTCGCTGCTTGCTGCAAAAGACAAGCGTGAGCAAATCGCGTCAGCGGGTTCTTTGAATTTGAACCGCTACCCAATCCAACATGGTTGCCGCATGCCGCTAGGTAAGGATGCTAACCTAGATTCAAAAATCGCGTTTCTATTGAAAGTTGACCAAGCCGCACGTGCTGAGAGTGAACATATCAGCCAGTTTATTGGCAGCGTTCTTCAGCGCGAGCAACAAGTGTCTATCTTCAACTCAGAAGGTCTATACGTTGACGATACTCGCCACTACATTCGTGTTGCTGGTAACACTGTCGCGCAAAAAGGTAATGAGCAGTCTTCTGGTATGGAAGGTCCTGGCGCTCTTGCTGGTTGGGAATTCAGTGAACAGCTTGATGCCAAAGAGCTAGGTCAAACTATCGCGCAGCAAGCGTTAGTAAAACTTGGCGCGGATGCTTGTCCATCGGGTGAAATGCCGGTGGTGATTGGTAACGGCTTTGGCGGCGTTATCTTCCATGAAGCATGTGGTCACTTGCTAGAAACCACTTCAGTTGCGAAGAAAGCATCAGTCTTCCACGACAAGATGGGCGAAATGGTTGCTCACACCGCAGTGAATGCAGTCGATGATGGCACCATGACCAACGAATGGGGCTCGATTCACATTGATGATGAAGGTATGAAGACTCAGCGCACTCAACTGATCAAAGACGGTAAGCTAACCAGCTTCATGGTCGATAAAATGGGTGGCATGAAGACAGGTTATGAGCCTACGGGTTCTGGTCGTCGTCAAAACTACAAGTTCGCACCAACCTCGCGCATGCGTAACACCTTTATCGAAGAGGGCGAGCATTCACTTAATGACATGCTGGCAGGCATCGAACGTGGTATCTATGCGAAGAAGATGGGCGGTGGCTCTGTTCAACCGGGTACGGGGGAGTTTAACTTTGCTGTTCGTGAAGCCTACCTCATTGAAAATGGCAAAATCACCAAGCCTCTGAAAACAGCAACGCTGATCAGCACGGGTCCAAAAGTGTTGAAAGAAATCAGCATGGTCGGCAAAGACATGGCGCTTGCGCCGGGCATGTGTGGTTCCGTGAGTGGTTCAGTACCAACAACTGTCGGTCAGCCAACGCTGAAAGTAGATAACATTCTGGTAGGAGGCGGTAACTAATGAGCCAAGAACAACAACTTCTTAATGCGGTTGATTACGTCCTATCAGAAGCAAAACGCCAAGGTGCAGAAGCGGACGTCATTGTAAACCGTAACAGTAGCTTTTCTTTGAAAGCGAACCAAGGAAAGCTGGATGAGTACAAAGTAAGCTCAAGCCAAGTTCTGGGTGTTCGTGTTGTGAAAGATGCGCGTGTTGCAACAAGCTATTCTGAGTCGTTAGAGCAACCAAGCTTGGATTTAATGCTAACTAATGCGCTGCAAAGTGCTCGCTTTTCCAAGCAAGATGAACATCAGACTATTAGTTGCGTTAACAGCCAAATCACGACTGATGTTGCTGAGATTGTGCAAGAAGATACCACTTCTGTTGATGAAAAAATTGAACTGTCTCTCGCACTTGAGCAAGGCGTAGTGGCTCTGCCTCACGCTTCTAGCGCACCTTACAATGGTTACAGCGATGGCGAAACACAACTGATCATTGCCAATACTCAAGGCACATTGTGTCAACACTTCGAGCGCTCGTTCACTTGTTACGCGTATACCTTGTTTGAAAAAGACGGCAAACAGTCAATGGCGGGTAGAATGTCACTGGGTCGCCGTTTTGATGAGTTGAATCCAGCTTACTGTATAGAAGGTGGCTACAACCTTGCTCGTGATCTTCTGGAAGGCGCTCCGGTTGCGACAGGTAACTACCCTGCTATTTTCCACATCAATGCGTTAGCAAGTTTATTCGGTGCTTTCGGCAGTGCTTTCTCTGGCGTAAGCGCGATGAAAGGCATTACGCCACTGGGTGACAAGCTTGGTCAACGTGTTGCGAGTGATTTAATTACCTTTACTGATACGGCTTACATGCCAAATGGTATGGCAATCGCGAGTTTTGATAGTGAAGGCTTCGCTACTCAAGATAATGTCATGATTGCTAATGGTGAGTTGAAAACCTTGCTACACAACAGCCAGACCGCAAGTTACTTGGGCGCAGTCTCGACAGCAAGTGCCGCTCGCGGTGCAAAATCGAGCCTAGACGTATCAGCGAATCACAAAGTGATTGCGACAGGCAACAGCAGTGCATCAGAAGTAAAAGCGGGAGAGTACCTAGAGTTAGTCGAGCTTCAAGGTGTCCATTCTGGTGCGGATGCAGTGAGTGGTGATTTCTCATTTGGGGCGAGTGGCTTCTTGTGCCGTGATGGTGAGCGCATTCAACCAGTTCGTGGGATCACGGTAGCGGGTAACTTCTACAAGATGCTGCAAGAAGTTGAGGCAGTGGGTGATACTCAGTTAATTAACGATAGCCGAACTTTCTTCTCGCCAGACGTTCGTTTTGCTCGTTTGAGCATTGGTGGTAAGTAAACTTAGCATCCCTATAGAAACAAAAAAGAGGACTCAATGGAGTCCTCTTTCATTACCTAGCAACGTGTGCGCGAATAACTAGAATTCGCGTATGTCCAACTCATTGTGGATCAATACCACACACTGAGAAGCGAAAAGCATCTTAGGACCTAAGCTGATCTTCTCTGTGCCAAGGCGCTTTAAGCTGTTAAAAGACTTTTTCGGCATCGGTATATGGTCAGTTAGCAAGAAACATGGATTTTCACCAATTTCTGCATCACGAACAAATTCGCCTTTCTTATCCAACATATATAGTTGGTGATCTTCTGCCAGCTCTTGTACTAGGCGTTCAAAGCTCACTGTACGAACGGTAATACCAGGTTCGACTTCACGAAGTTGCTCTTTGCCCATACCAACCGAAGCATCCAAAGCGCGAGCCACTGCTGCAATCAAGGTTGACTCATGGAAGCCGCCAATGTTGGTGATGTCGTTAGAGCGAATAGTAATGGTGCGTGAGAAATCTTTTGTGCTTTCTAAAACCAAGTGAACAACCACATCTTCACGGTGTGATTGAGCAACGAACATCGTGTTCATCATGGTATGAGCAAGAATCTCTGTATGCGCTTCATTACCAACACCTTCTAACAGTGCTTTGCTGGTGGTTGGCGCCGCGCGAGCTCGTAAAACAAAAGAGCGCATGAATTTAGCCTCTATATAGGAAGAGTGAATGCGCGGAAGTATATACCCAAGCAGGGAAGGGATGCGAGTTTAATAGCAAATGTGAACTTACTTACAAAGCTTCGATTGTGGAGCTGGGTGTGCTGGTTAGAATAGGAGGCAACCCTGTTAGGAGTGGTATATGGAAATCAAACAGATAAATAAAGACATTTATAAAAAGAAAGTAAACCTTGTGATTGGCGGTTTTGTTGCGTTGCTCGCCATCTCCTCTCTTGCCTTTAGTACCTTGTTGATTGTTTTGTTTGGCAACACTGAAGTCGTACCAGAACAATCAACGGGCAATTTCCATTGGAATTTGATTGGTGTCGTTCTCGCAGTTGCAACTTCCCTCTCTTTATTGAATCAAATTAAAACTCGACCATACATGGAAGAAGTGCTGTACGTTTGGAAACTCAAGCAGCTGCACAACAAGATCTTTCGTAAACTAAAAAGCATTAAAGCAGCCGCGAACAATGGCGATGTAAAAGCGCTGACGATCCTTAAGTTCTACTATACGACTCAAAGTCAGGTGTTTGAGCTAGACAACAACACACTGACGATGAGCAGTGTAAATAAAGAATTGGAGGCTATCGAGCAAATCGAAGCGGCGCAATCAATGAGTCTCGATATCACAGGCTTTGAAGAGTCTTGGCTAGACACATATTGATTGCCTATTTGCTACTTGAAGTTAACAACTGAGTGCTAAAATTAAGCGTTTGAGTGAGATTTAATCATTCGACGCTTTTTTTTGATTTTTTTTCTGAAAAGGGGTTGCCAAGAAAAATCATCTCCCTATAATGCGCCTCCGTTGTCAGGGCAAAGCGGAAACGCAAAAGCGGTTGGCAAGAAGGCGAAAGAAAACTTCTAAAAATTAATTTAAAAAAGTGTTTGACACTGAAAATTAATTCCTTAGAATAAGCCTCCGCTTCGATAGCAAAGCTTACGAAGCAAGCTCTTTAACAATATAGACCTATCAATCTGTGTGGGCACTCGTTGATGATAATCCAAATAGTTTCTTCGGAAACAATTTAGGTTTCAATGAAACGAAGTGACCATTGAATCTTCGGATTCAGCACAGTCAATTCAAACATTACTTATGTAATGTTCAGTATTCATTGAGCCGAACAAAATCTTAAATTGAAGAGTTTGATCATGGCTCAGATTGAACGCTGGCGGCAGGCCTAACACATGCAAGTCGAGC